>CAZLQJ010000044.1:0-15713 GCA_964561705.1 uncultured Lachnoclostridium sp.
CCAGAACCGATTCTGTGGATGCCCATAATAAAACTGATTCGCTCTGGACTTTACCTGAACAGAATTATCATCTTCTACAGTTGCAATGGTTGTCCATGTTGATTTATCTGCTGAAATCTGGATCTGTGCATTATATAATCTTGGATTTCCATCATAGGCTGCGATCGTTACATCATGTACTGCAATCATAGATCCCAGATCAAAGGTAATGTAATCGCCTGTCTGCTGTCCGCGGTTTGTCCATGCATAAGTAGACAATTCACCGTCAAATACATTTTCCCAGGAACCTTCTTGTAAATTCAGGTTGGTTTCTTCCAGAGAAATGTTTGCCTTTACATTTTCTACAGTAACTCCTAATTTTGTCAGGTTAAAGTTAACTGCTGCATTTGTTTTATTGATCAGACGTACATACTTCAAAACCTTCGCCTGATTTAAGTCTGTTACGGCTGTCCACTGGCTTCCATTTTCAGAAATTTCTAATGTCAGACCATTTAAATTGGTACCATCCTTCACCATCGAAGATACAGAAGAAAGATCTGTAAATTTTATACCCAGATATTCGCCACTCTGGAGTGTTACATTGCTTAAATCTGCAACACTATATTCTTTTCCTGTAACAGTCAGCGGCTGTTTTTTATAAGTTTCCACATTTGTATAGATCCGGTTTCCTGTGGCTACTTCTTTGTTGACTGTAAATTCACGCACATGTGTCCAATAGTCTGCCTTTGAGGCTGTTCCTGTTTCTACCAGACGAAGACGTACATAACGCGCCTGAATATTAAGACCTTCTAATGTAATACGGTAAGTATCATTATACTGCTCTCCAAGCTGTGTAAATGTTTTTCCATCTGCAGAATATTCCAGAACAGCTTTGTGGAAATAGTCATGATGCGTATCAGAATTTCCCTGAACAATGCTGATATCCGTAACTTTCGTCACATGTCCAAGATCAACACCAAAATAGTCATTTGTCTGCTGTACGACATTCCACTGTACATAAGTTGATTCATTACCATCCAGCATTTTTGCTGAATTATCATTATAAGATTGTTCCTGTCCGCCAAGAACTGCATATAAATTTCTTGTAGAATAATTTTCATCAAAAATTGGTGTTAAGGAATCTTTCACATAACTGATCATCTTTGATGCAAATGGCTGAAGTCTCTTACTTCCTGCCAGAGCATAATTTTCACTGCCTGTAAAGCTTGGATAAGTGTTCCATCCCTGAAGTGCCTTGCTTGCAGTTGCAAATGCTGACCACGCATCTGAGGTTTTTCCCTCTTCTAATGCGACCAGACTGTTTAAAATCTCCTTGCAGGCAGTTGTAACATCTGTTAAAGAATTTAACCAAGGAGTCAATTCGCTTACCAGCGCTGTATTTGTACAATCGGTCTTAAATTTTTCTACTGCATTTAAGATGTTTGTAAATTCAGCTGACAGAATTGTTACATCTTCTGTTCCCTTGATTGCTTCGCCGGCAGTCACTTTTGCCATTACATTTTCAAGATTTTCTTTGATATATTCAGATTCCGGGAATCCTGCAGAAACACGGCCGGAATTCGGGCAGTTGGAAGTATTTCTTGCAATTGTCAAAAATTCTTCTGTAACTTCCGGTTCCAGATAATTAAATGCGCTGGTCCAGATTTCATCGGAATACTGGCTGTAGTTGCTGTTATTCCAGAATAACGCGGCCAGCTGGAACAGAGCCGCCTTATTGCTCTGGCCAAATCTTGACGGGTTGGACACGGCTGCTTTTAACCCTGTTACACCATCTCTTGCATAATGATCGATATTTCCAAGGAAAATACCGGATTTTGCATGTTCATTGACCGGATAGTTCAACCAGAAAGAAATCGGCTGACCTGTTTTTTCCGTAACAAAATCGACAGTACTTTGTGTAATTGGTGAGTTTACATCATCACCTGTCCAGTAAAGGATAATAGAATCATCCAGATTTTTTAATGCTTCTAATTCTGCACCATTGCCGGACCATGCCTTATTATATCCCTGTGGGCAATATGTGATCGGTTCACAGCCATTTTTTTCAATGAAATCTTCATTCAAACGATTTAACAGGGTAACAACATCTGCATGAGAACCACCGCCAAAGTCATCGTTTAAAATATCAAATTTTCTGACACCCACATTATATAACTGTGTCAGTTTTGCTTTTAACTGCTGATAACGTGTTTCATAAATATTCGGATTGCCTGCAATCGAGATTCCGTTAAAGAAATTTCCTAAATGAACACTCCATACATAGTAACATTTGGTTTGCTGACCAATTTTCACCAGCTTTTCAATTTCCTTGATCTCGCTGTCCGGATATAATTCATTCCATTTGCTTGTATGATAAGCATCTGTCTTTGATGCGTAAACGTACATATTCATTTTCACATCTCTGGCAAATTTCATCAGACTTTCTCTTGTCGGATAATCCCATCCGCCGTAAAATCCTTCAATAAATCCACGGAATTCGATTCCTGCATAGTCTTCAATCGTTGCACCCAGAAGTTTTCTGCCTTCAAAAGAAGAAAACATCATTTTTAAAGTCGCAATTCCCCAATAAACCGCATCACTGTCTTTTCCGACAATGGTAATGTTTTTATCTTTTGCTTCCAAAACATAGGCATCGTACTGATCATACAGATTTTCTGTATGCAGTGTAATATTGGAATCCTCATAAGTATCTGCCACACCTTTGGAATCATTGATTCCAAGAAGGATGTTACTTTCACCGCTCACAGCTGCATCAACTGTTTCAGCTGTAATTCCATTTTCAATCAATACCTCTTCCAGATATGCTTTTGTTGCTTCGTCAATACCTTCTTCGTAAACGATATTTACCTTAGAATCCATAACAAATTCTTTTCCATCATAAGAAATTTCTCTTACGATCGGATAAATATCATACTGCTCTGTTTCTTCCGCATTTGCAACCATTACATTTGGAAATGCCATCAGAATACAAAGCATGATGGATAAAACTTTTTTCAGTTTATTCATCGTAAAAACCCCCTTTTTTTGTTATATATCCAATTTACCATAATGCCAATATTTTCACAATATAAATGGCAGGTAAAAATTACCTGCCAGATCACATTTTTATAATTCTTCTTCATCAAAAATCATTTTTCCCTGAAGCCAGATATTGGCTTTTAGGCGTCTTCCGATTTCCGGCTCGCCCAAAAGATCCTCTGCATTGATACATACATCAAATTCCAGGCCGTTGCATTCCACCGTCATCACATAGAGCTGTTCCCCGGTCAATGCATTTTTCCGCTTTTCATAGCGTAAGATTTCTCCCAGAATATTGTACTGGTCGCATTCCAGACCGCTTGGCATAAAATAAGTTGCAACAATGGACAGCACATCCTCTGTTTCAATTCTTTTGGAAATCATGGAATACGTATCCATTTCCTCCATCGTCAGACTTTCAATGGCGCTTTCATCCCCCGCTCTTGCTTCTTTGATCAGCTTTGTATGCCTGCGAAGAGACTCTTCTTTTTCTATAAAATTCTTCTTTTCCTGCATCACCGGAAGAAGAATTTTTCCCTCACTGGCCAGTCCGGATAAGATCAGGGAAACCGTGTCTTTACGAAACTGTCCGAATTTCAGCTCGCTTAAATACTCCACTGCATTTTGAAGGTAATAGATCAGTGTGATCCCAATTCCTCCATATTCGCAGGCTCCTGCGTAAGAATTACGGGAAATATGCCGTTCTACAGCAACATCTTCAAACTTTTTGGCACCTTTTCCTTCGAAAAAAGGAATATAATATTCTCTTTCATATTGATCTTCCTGGTCGTAGATTCCACAGATCATGATGCCGGAATCTTTGGTAAAATATTTGACTTTTTCGCAGATTTCCGCGTTTTCTCCTGCCTTTACCGTCTTTTCCCATTGAAAATGATTCTCTGTAAAACTCAACAGTTTGTTGAGTTGTTTTCTATTTTCTACATGCTTAAAACCAATGGCGCTTAAGTATTTATGCACAGTTTCACCTCCTTCCGGAATCTTTGAGCAATCTTAGTTTTTTGGAACCATAACTTCCATTCCACCCATATATGGACGAAGAACTTCCGGAATCTTTACAGAACCATCTGCCTGTAAATTGTTTTCCAGAAATGCAATGAGCATACGTGGCGGTGCAACCACTGTATTATTCAGTGTATGCGCAAAGTATTTACCATTTTCCCCATTTACACGGATTTTTAATCTTCTTGCCTGTGCATCTCCTAAATTAGAGCAGCTTCCAACTTCAAAATATTTTTTCTGTCTTGGAGACCATGCTTCTACGTCAAAAGATTTTACTTTTAAGTCCGCAAGGTCACCGGAGCAACATTCTAATGTTCTTACCGGAATATCCATAGAACGGAATAAGTCTACCGTATTCTGCCATAATTTATCAAACCACATTTCACTTTCTTCCGGTTTACATACAACGACCATTTCCTGTTTTTCAAACTGATGGATTCTGTATACACCACGTTCTTCCAAACCATGTGCTCCTTTTTCTTTTCTGAAACATGGAGAATAGCTGGTTAAAGTCTGTGGTAATTCTGCTTCCGGAATGATCTGGTCAATAAATTTACCGATCATAGAATGTTCACTTGTTCCGATCAGATACAGATCTTCGCCTTCAATTTTATACATCATGGCTTCCATTTCTGCAAAGCTCATAACGCCGGTTACCACATTGCTTCGAATCATAAAAGGAGGTACACAATAGGTAAATCCTCTGTTGATCATGAAATCTCTCGCATAAGAGATCACTGCAGAATGAAGTCTTGCAATATCTCCCATTAAATAATAGAAACCATTTCCTGCAACGCGTCTTGCTGCATCCAGGTCGATTCCATGAAAACGTTCCATAATCTCTGTATGATAAGGAACTTCAAATTCCGGAACTACCGGATCACCATATTTGGTAACTTCCACATTTTCACTGTCATCTTTACCAATTGGAACAGACGGATCAATGATATTTGGAATTACCATCATAATCTTTGTCACTTTTTCGTCTAATTCTTTTTCAAGAACAGAAAGTTCTTCTAATTTTTTTGCATCCTGGGCAACCTGCGCTTTGACAGCTTCCGCTTCTTCTTTTTTTCCCTGTGCCATCAAAGCACCAATCTGTTTGGAAAGCTTATTTTTTTCCGCACGAAGAGCATCTGCTTCCTGCTGGGTTTCTCTCTTCTTTGCATCCAATTCGATTACTTCATCAACCAATGGAAGTTTGCTGTCCTGAAATTTCTTTTTGATATTTTCCTTCACTACATCCGGATTTTCTCTTAAAAATTTAATATCTAACATATCAATCTCTCCTAAATAATTTTTTCAACTACATCCTCTGCTGACGGATTTTCCAAATCAGCACATTTTCACTTATTATAACACAACTCTTTATTTTGCAACAGCCTGTTTTAATGCTTCTTCCTCTTCTTCTGAAAGATTAATCTCACATGTTCCATTAACAACTTCTTTTGCATACGAATAACAGCCCTCTCTGCTGTACATGGAGTTGATCAGCACTCCATTATTTTCTTTATCCAGCAATGCCAATGCATAACTTAGTGCACCACTCATTTCACGGAATGCATCATATTTAACAAGAGCTGCCTTCTGATATGTAATTTTTAAATTATTCTTAATTTCCTTCAAGTCGAAACGGTTAGTTTTCTCGCATTCTTCCAAATACTCAATTCTTTCAAAATATTTCAAAATTTCGTCTTCCAAAGATTCAGCATTTTTTCCTCTTGTCAAGGCATCGACTCTTTTACTTAGTTTATTTAGTTTACATAATGTTATGATTAGTGTAATTATGGAAACTGCACACAAAATTGAAACTGCGATCAAACCATAAAATGTCAGCTGCTCAATTGGTAAATTCAACATTTTTTCTTCCTCCTCTATTTGGCTGCCATAAACAGATCGATGATTCGCTCCAATTCATCACTGGAATAATATTCGATTTCAATCTTACCCTTTTCATTGTTTCTTGGTAGAATATTTACCTTTGTTCCCATGATTCTCTTTAATTTTTCCGACATATCTTCATAAACTGCCTGATTGATCTGCGGCCGTTTCACTTCTGTCTTTGGATGATTTAACGTCTTTACCAGTTTTTCAACCTCACGAACGCTTAATTTTCCATCAAATACTCTGCATGCTGTCAAATATTGAAGTTCTGCATCTTCGATTCCTAAAAGTGCTCTGGCATGTCCGGTAGAAATTTTTTCTTCGATTACCATCTGCTGTACTCTCTCGTCCAATTTCAGTAATCTCATGTAATTCGTCACTGCAGTACGACTCTTTGATACACGTTCTGCAACTTCATCCTGTTTCAGATGAAACTCTGTCAAAAGACGTTTGTAGGCAGCTGCCTCTTCAATTGGATTTAAATTTTCTCTTTGAATATTTTCAATTAAAGAAATTTCTACCGCTTCCTGTTCACTAAATTCCTTGATAATGACAGGCACTTCTTTCAAACCTGCTAATTTTGCAGCTCTCCATCTGCGTTCCCCTGCAATAATTTCATAATATCCATCTTTTTTCTGTACCAAAAGTGGCTGCAACACACCATGTTGCTTAATCGATTCGGATAATTCAAACAATGCATCCTCATCGAAATTTTTTCTCGGTTGTTCTTTATTTGGTTCAATCATAGAAAGTTTCAATTTTACTTCAATCGGTTTTTCTACAACCTTTTCCACTACTTTTTCTACAACCTTTGTTTTTACTTCCTTTTTTTCTGCCGGCATGCCAACATTCATATCCGGAATTAAACTATCCAGACCTTTACCCAATCCGCTTTTTTTATTCGCCATTATTCTTCTCCCCTATGAATTACTTCTTCTGCCAATAATCGATAACTTTCAGCTCCTGTAGATTTTGAATCATAGACATTGATCGGCATTCCATGACTTGGAGCCTCTGCCAATCGGATATTTCTCGGAATGATGGTTTTGTAGATTGTCTGTTTCAAATTACTCTTTACATTTTCAACAACCTGCAGTGAAAGATTTGTTCGCGCATCATACATGGTAAATACCACACCCTCCATCTCAAGGTTTGGATTTAACCTTTGCTTTACTAGATTCACCGTATGAAGCAGCTGACTCAATCCTTCTAATGCATAATATTCACACTGAATTGGCACCAGTACCGTATCCGCTGTTGTCATCGCATTGATCGTCAGCATATTTAACGAAGGCGGGCAGTCAATGATCACAAAATCATAATTTTTTTTCACTTTTTCTACTGCTCTCTTTAAAATATACTCTTTCTCTTGTACCCCAATCAATTCAATTTCTGCCGCTGCCAAATTTACATTTGCTGCAATCACAGATAAATTTTCATATTCTGTTGGAATAATTGCATCTTCTATTTCCGTTTCGCCTAAAATTAATTCATAAATTGTATTTTCAGCAGAATTTTTATCTATTCCTAAACCACTGGTTGTATTTCCTTGAGGATCAACATCAATGGTTAAAACCTTTTTTCCTGCTTCTGCCAAACATGCTGACAGATTAATTGCAGTTGTCGTCTTTCCAACGCCGCCCTTCTGGTTTGCTATCGCAATGATTCTTCCCATATGGTCTCCTTTCTATCATTCTTTAGAATCATGTTTCACGTGAAACATTTGACATAATTGCAGTATATCACATCTATGTTTCACGTGAAACATTATTTTTAAATTTCTGCAGATTATTTTGATGTTTCACGTGAAACATTTCTTTTACTTTTATGGATTACTTAATGTTTCACGTGAAACATTTGATTTATGTTAAATTTAAGAATTTTTAAGTTTATTTTAGGCAGAAATTAGAGTATACTATAATCATAGATCTTTTCAGAAACGAACATGGAAAGGAGCCAACCATGAAAAAAAATAATACATTCAAAAAAATTGTTGCCGGAATCGTTGTGACCGGCACAGCCATGCATCTGGCAAATAAATATATCATTAAGAAAGCAACTTCAAAGAACCTGTTAAAAAAGAGTGATGGTAATTTCTATCCATTCAAATATGGAAATATTTTCTACAAAGTTTCCGGTGAAGGAAAACCTGTTCTTTTAATTCATGATATGAACGAATGCAGTTCCGGTATGGAATGGTTCTATTTAGAAAGGAAACTTGCAAAGAATTATAAAGTTTATACGATTGATCTGCTTGGATGCGGTCGTTCTGAAAAGCCAAAACTTTCCTATAATCAATTCTTGTATGTACAGCTGATCAATGATTTTGTACATGATGTCATTGGTAAACCGGCAAGTATCATTGCTACCGGTAAATCTTCCGCTCCTGTGATTATGGCATCTAAACTTCACAAGGATTTGTTGAATCGAATCATTTTGATCAATCCTGCAGATCCAGTTGATTTTGCAGATGTTCCTACCAAAAGCGGAAAATTAAAAAAATATTTATTAAATACCCCGATTCTTGGTACCTTTATCTATCATATGTTGCATACAAAAGATGCGGTCTTTAATCGTTTCATTAATGATTATTACAGCGATGCTACCGCTGATTTTTCAGAAATTTACGAATATTATTATGAAACAGCGCATAAAGATCAATCCGGAAGCAAATATTTCTATGCAAACCTTCAGAGCGGTAATCTGAATATGAATATTAACCATGCATTAAAATCCTGTGATAAAGAAATTCTGATCATTTCCGGAGATGATTATTATGAATCAGATTATGTTCCGGAAGAATACTGCAAATTAAACGAAGAAATCAACTGTGTTTCCATTTTTGAAACCTCTTATCTCCCACAGTTAGAAGCACCTTCCCGCGTAATGGATCTGATTGAAGAATTTTGGAAATAGCAATGTTTGCCTTAAGGCACAAAAAAAGAACGATTTCGTTATGAAATCGTTCTTTTTTTCTATTTAATCGGTTCCTTTGTCGCAAGTCCCGATTTTCTTGGATATTTTTTCGGTGTTGGTGATATTTTTTTAATTTTGATCAAACTTCTGGAAATATCCGAATCCGGCAGTAGAAACTTAATTTCTTCTTCTACCTTTCCGCCCAGTAAAAATACAGCCTTTTTCGATTCCTGCAATTCTTCCTCTACTTTTCCGGATTTATAAGGAATAAAATATCCGCCGGTTTTTACATATGGCAGACAATATTCTGAAAGAGATGCCAGATTTGCAACAGCTCTGGATACACATACATCATAGGTTTCACGTTTCATGGAAGGCTTTGCAAAATCTTCTGCTCTTCCGTGAATCGTTTCTACATCTTCCAATCCAAGCTGTGCAACAACCTCATTTAAAAATTTGATTCTTTTCTGAAGAGAATCGAGTAACGTAACCTTCAGATGAGGATAAGCGATTTTCAAAGGAATCCCTGGAAAACCTGCGCCGGTACCTATATCTATCAAACATTCGACATCGGTCACATGGATTGCTTTACATAATACCAGACTGTCTACGAAATGTTTTTGTACCACTTCTTCATATTCTGTAATTCCGGTAAGATTCATAAAAGAATTCCATTCTACCAAAATTTCATAATAACGGATAAACTGTCTGATCTGTTCATCATTCAGTTCCACACCAACAGAAGCTGCACTTTCTCTTAATAATTCTTCTTTATTCAATGGAAACCTCCCATTAATCATTTTTCGTCATATGTTTTCTCTGTTCCAGATATACCAAAATCACAGAAATATCTGCCGGCGATACACCGGAAATACGGGATGCCTGGCCGATCGACAGCGGTCTGTAAGCTTCTAATTTCTGCACCGCTTCAGCTCTCAGGGAACCGATTTCCTGGTAATTTAAATCCATTGGTATTTTTTTATTTTCCAGCTTTTTAAACTGTTCCACCTGTTTTAACTGACGTTTGATATATCCATCATATTTCAGATTAATTTCCACCTGATCTGTCACTTCCTTGGAAAGTACCGGTCTTTCCAGATCAATTTCTGCAAGGTATTCGTACTTTATTTCAGGTCGTTTTAAAAGCTCTGCCAATGTGGTTCCAGACTTTAGTTCTGTACTGTTGTAACGTCTTAAAATTTCCTGTACATGTGCAGAACTTCCTACATTAACACTTTCCAGACGTTTCATTTCTTCTTCGATTTGTCTTTCTTTTTCTAAAAGATGGGCATATCGCTCTTCTGAAATCAGTCCCACCTGATATCCAATCCTTGTCAACCGCTGATCCGCATTATCCTGACGAAGCAATAGACGGTATTCACTTCTTGAAGTCATCATACGATATGGCTCGTGATTATCTTTTGTCACAAGATCATCGATCAAGACACCGATATATCCCTGGGAACGGTCGATCACAATCTGGTCCTTTCCAAGAACTTCCATTGCAGCATTGATTCCTGCCACCAGTCCCTGTGCTGCCGCCTCTTCATAACCGGAACTTCCATTAAACTGACCGCCGCTGAAAAGCCCCTTAATACTTTTAAATTCCAACGTTGCATAAAGCTGACGCGGATTAATGCAGTCATATTCAATGGCATAGGCATTTCTTACGATTTTTACATTTTCAAGCCCCGGAACAGACCGATACATGGCATGCTGTACATCTTCCGGCAGGGAACTGCTCATACCACCTACATACATTTCATTGGTATATAACCCTTCCGGCTCAATAAATACCTGATGTCTGTTTTTATCTGCAAAACGCACCACCTTATCTTCGATGGATGGACAATATCTTGGTCCCGTACCTTCGATCACACCGGAATACAGAGGCGAACGATTTAAGTTTTCCCTTATAATTTCATGAGTTTTTTCATTGGTATAAGTCAGCCAACAGGATGCCTGATCAATCTGTACCTCTTCCGGATCCGTTGTAAATGAAAAAGGTACCACTCGTTCATCTCCAAACTGCTCTTCCATCTTTGAAAAATCAACACTTCTTTTATCGATTCTAGCTGGTGTACCTGTTTTAAAACGAAACATTTCAACACCTAATTTTTTCAGAGAATCGGTCAGATAATTTGCTGATTGGAGACCATTTGGTCCTGTATGATTCACCACATCCCCATACAGACACCTTGCTTTTAAGTAAGTTCCTGTACATAAAACCACTGCTTTTGCATGATAAACAGCACCGGAGAAGGTCTTTACACCGGTAATTCTGCCGTCTTTTGCAAGAAGTTCTGTTACTTCTGCCTGCACAATGGTCAAATGCTCTGTATTTTCCAGAACCATACGCATACTTCTGCTATATTCCGCCTTATCCGCCTGGGCACGAAGAGAATGTACGGCAGGTCCTTTGGAAACATTCAGCATTTTTGACTGAATAAATGTTTTATCAATGTTTTTTCCCATTTCACCCCCAAGGGCATCAATTTCTCTCACCAAATGGCCCTTAGAGCTTCCTCCAATATTTGGATTACATGGCATCAGCGCAATACTGTCTACGCTAACTGTAAATATCACGGTTTCTAATCCCAGTCTCGCACAGGCAAGGGCTGCTTCACAACCTGCATGTCCTGCACCTACGACCACAACATCTGCTTTTTCTTCTACAAATGGCATATTATGCTCCTTATTTTCCCATACAGAATTTGCTGAAAATCTCATTTGCAAGATCATCCTCAATCTCTTCACCAATCACGATTCCCAACGATTTATAGGCATTCATCAGATCAATGGAGAAAAAGTCCTCAGGCATTCCATCTAAAATGCTGTTTTCTACAAGTTCCATACTGTCTTTTGCATTCTGAATTGCTTCTTTATGACGCATATTGGTAATGTATACCTCATCATTAAAGGAAATCTCACCCTGAAAGAACATTTCCTTCAGCTTCTGTTCCAGCTCTTCCATGCCTGTTTCATTTTTTGCCGAAACTGCAATGACCGGATAATGGAATTTTTCTTCCAGTTCTTCCTTACTAATCATATTATCTAAATCTGACTTATTTAACAAGATGATAACCTTTTTATTTTCTAAAATCGGCCAGATTTCTTCATCTGCTTCATCCATTTTTCTTGTTCCATCTACCACATAAAGGACCAGATCTGCTGATTTTGCTGATTCCTTGGCTTTGGAAACACCAATATTTTCCACCAGATCTTCCGTATTTCGAATTCCTGCCGTATCGATCACATTTAAAGAAATTCCATTTAAAGAAATATGCTCTTCAATGATATCTCTGGTTGTACCGGCCACATCTGTGACAATGGCACGTTCCTCTCCCACCAAAACATTCATCAAAGAGGATTTTCCTGCATTTGGTTTTCCCAAAATTACTGTTTTGATACCTTCTTTTAAAATTCTTCCGTTATCACAGGTATCAAGTAATCTTTGAAGTTCTGCATTCATTTTTTTTATCTTCGAAAGCAATTCTTCCGGATAACCCTCTAAACTGATATGTTCCGGATCATCCAAAGCCGATTCGATAAATGCAATCTCATACAGGATTCTTTCTCTTAAAGAAATGATCTTCGTATGAACCGATCCCTTTAACTGACTTAATGAACTCTTTAATGCCAGATCATTTTTTGCGTTGATCACATCAATTACAGCCTCTGCCTGGGAAAGGTCAATTCTTCCATTTAAAAAGGCTCTCTTTGTAAATTCTCCCGGCTCCGCCACTCTGGCACCATATTTTACAACGGTTTCCAGAATCTTTTTCATCACAAAAACGCCTCCGTGGCAGTCAATTTCAATGGTATCTTCTGCGGTATAGCTATGAGGTCCTCTCATGGCAAGAACTAAAACTTCATCGATTGGTTCTTCACCATCTTTAATAAATCCGTAATGTAGAGAATATCCCTTCTCATTACTTAACTTTTTATCTTTCTTTTTCGGCTGAAAAATCTTATCAATGATTTCAAAAGCCTCCGGTCCGCTCATGCGGACAATTCCGATTCCTGATGACGACATGGCTGTTGCGATTGCAGCAATGGTATCTTTAATCATAATTTTTCCTCCACAAATAAAAGGGAAACGCCTTAGCGTTCCCCTTTTTTATGATAATGATTGCGGTGATAATTGTCTTTTAATGTAACTACAACTCTTCTATATGGTTCTTCACCTTCACTATGGGTAGTAACATAACGATCGTTCTGAAGAGCAGAATGAATCACTCTTCTTTCATATGGATTCATTGGTTCCAAAGAAACCGTTTTTCTAGTTCTCTTTACTTTGTAAGCAATGTTTCTTGCCAGATTTTCAAGAGTTTCTTTTCTTCTTTCACGATAATTTTCCGTATCAATCTTTACACGAATGTATTCTTCACTGTATTTGTTGACAACCAGGCTTACTAAATACTGCAATGAATCAAGTGTCTGTCCTCTTTTACCGATCAAAACACCCATATCGTCGCCTGAAAGTTCAATATCCATGGTCTTTTCTTCTTTATTTTCGTTGACCGTGATTTCAACATTCATGTCCATTGCCTTGAAAACATCTTTTAAGAATTCATCAGCAGAAATTACTTTTCCTTCCGGCATCTGCTTTTTCACTGGTGCTTCTTTTTTCTCTTCTGCCGGCTTTTCAATTTTTGCAGTTTCCTGTGTTTTTGTTTCCTTTTTAACTTCCTGCTTTGGAGTCTCTTTTTTTACTTCTTTTTTAATTTCTTCTACGATTTCTGTTGCTTTTTCAACATTATCGATTTCTTCATCACTTAAAGCTCTTGCTTTGATCACAGCATTTTTTGCTCCGAAACCTAAAAATCCTGCGCTTCCCTTTTCAAGAACTTCATAATCTAAATGTTCTCTTGTTGTAGCAAGCTTCATTGCAGCTTCTAAAACTGCATCTTCAACTGTTTTGGCACTTACCTGAATGTAATCCATATCCGAACCTCCCTTTTATTTTCTGGCGTTTTTCTCTTCAAACTTTTTCACCATATTTGCTTTTGATGCAAGACTTCCAGGTTTTGCATTTTCATTATAATAAGCTGTCGCTTTTTTTATATTTTCCTTATTTTTTTCTCTCTTTGCAGCTTCTTTTTCTTCATCTACCGGTTTTACCTGTGCTGCTCTGATTGCTTTTTCATTTAATCTTTCTGGTGGAAGCCCCTGTTTTGCACGTTTTTCGTTTAATTTTTCCAGATTTTTCTGAATGATCTCATCGAGATCCATCTTATCAAAATGTTTGTTTAATACAAACTGCTGAACACTTCTTACCAAGGCACTCATGATCCAGTAAAGACCAAGACCTGATGGCAGGGTAAAACAGAAAATTGCTGACATCAAAGGCATCATCAGATTCATCTGTTTCATTGTCTGGGACATGGTATCGTCACCATTTCCGCTGGATGCCTGCGGCATTAATTTGGTATTGAGCCACTGTGTCAGTGCTGCAAGTACCGGAATTGCAATTGCACCGATGATTACGAGGATAGATCCTGTTTTAATGAGGTTTGACGGTGAATATGCAATATTGATCCCAAGGAAGTTATTCATGTGATCAAATTCACTCTGTGTAGATAAAATCAGATCAGATAATTCCGGGAATTTTTCAGATAATTCTGTCCAATTTGAGGACTGGAATTTGTTCAATACATCAATGATGGTATTTGATGCTGTAAAATCTAATTTTTTGCTGATTCCAAGACCTGTACCAACGCTTGTCATGTATTCTACGGCACCTTCTGTTGCTAAGAGCTTGTTTACCAAAGGAACGAATACATTTTTTACACCCTCAATATAAGCCGGTACATTATAAATAACACGGTATAATGCAAATAAGATCGGCATCTGGATCAATAACTGAACGCAGCTTCCGGATGGAGAAACACCATATTTTGCATAAACTGCTTTTGTTTCATCCTGCATTGCAAGCATGGAAGCCTGATCCTGTTTTCCGGCATATTTTTTATTGATTGCCTGTAATTCAGGGCTCATTTTTGCCGACATTTTTGAAAATTTCTGCTGCTTATAAGTCAATGGAAGCAGACACATATAAATAACAACTGTAAATAAGATAATACTCAAACCAATATTCTGAACCCCGAACAAGCTGTCCATCATATTGAAAATCCCATTCATGATCCATCCCAGCAATTTTGCGATTGGTCCTAAGATCATTCCGCTATGCTGTGTTGCTAATAAACCTAACAATTCATTTTCCTCCTTTAAGGCACCGGGTCATATCCTCCCTTTGAGAAAGGATTACAACGTAAAATTCTCCATAAAGCTAAAATACCTCCTTTAAAAGCTCCGTACTTTCGTATTGCCTCTAATCCATAACAGGAACATGTTGGATAATAAGGACACTTTGTGGATTTTAAAGGAGATAAATATCTTTGATAAAATCGAATCATAGTGATCAATATTTTTTTCATACTAATTTCCTATAATACTATGAAGTTTTCCCAGATGCAGGACCGCACTTTCGATTTCATGATAACTTTTATCTTTTGCAGCCGCTCTGGCGATGATTACCATATCCAAACTACTATTGAACATGTCTTCGTGTAATCGATAGCTTTCTAAGATCAATCTTTTCAAACGGTGTCTGACAACACTGTTTCCTACTTTTTTACTAACAGATATTCCGATTCGATTGAAACCTAGATCATTTTCTTTCACATACATCACCAAATATTTGTTTGCGAAAGATTTTCCGTTTTTATACACAATCTGGAAATCTGCATTTTTTTTCAGTGACTGTGAGTTTTTCATTTTTTCCTCTTTTCTTTATAGAAGAAAAGGCCACATGAAAGCGGCCTATGCTGATAACTGTTTTCTTCCTTTTGCTCTTCTGGCAGCTAATACTT
>CAZLQJ010000045.1:0-14934 GCA_964561705.1 uncultured Lachnoclostridium sp.
GCATCTGCCTTACAAGCAGAGGGTCACAGGTTCGAGCCCTGTAGGCCCCATATTTTACAAAAGAATATGGCGAGATAGCTCAGTTGGCTAGAGCACACGGTTCATACCCGTGGTGTCGAGGGTTCGAATCCCCCTCTCGCTACTTTTACCCTGCAGTTTCTGCGGGGTATTTTTTTGCCATAAAACAGAAAATTGGTCTCCTACTGGTAATTTATAAGGGATTATGGTAATATATAGTTTAGGATTTTATGCATTTTCGCAGAGAATGTGATGGCAGGAGGAATTGTATATGAGTATTGTAAGGACAATCGAAAATGATCAGATCAAAGTAGCGGTTTGCGATCATGGTGCAGAATTACACAGCATTTATGATAAGAAAAATGACAGAGAAGTTCTCTGGCAGGCGGATCCGAACTATTGGTCACGCCATGCACCGGTACTTTTTCCTTTTGTGGGAAAATGTCAGGGTGGTCACTATACTCATCAGGGGAAACAGTATCCGATGGGGCAGCATGGGTTTGCCCGTGATATGGAATTTGAATTTGTGGGACAGACAGAAAATACGATTTGTCATGTATTAAAATCCACAGAGGAAACTTATGAAAAGTATCCGTTTTGCTTTGAATTAAAGATTACCCATGTGATCGAAGGAAGAAAACTTCGGGTACAGTGGGAAGTACAAAATACAGAAAATGAGACGATGTATTTTTCTATCGGCGGTCATCCGGCATTTCGCGTACCGGTAAGAGCGGGAGAGAAAAAGACAGATTATTATATTACATTTGGGGATAAAGAACAGTTGAACTATCTTCGTGTTGATCTTTCCTGTGCTGCAGCAGATATTGATCATCCGGAAATGATTACCTTACAGGAACATCGTATAAAGATTACAGAGGATATGTTTGTGCAGGATGCATGGATTTTTGATGATCACGAAGTGAAGGAAGTTGGAATTGCATTTCCGGATGGCTCACCATATATTACGATGAATTGCGGGCAGATTCCAAGTTTTGGATTATGGTCTATGCCGATGCCGGATACCCCATTTGTCTGTCTGGAACCTTGGAACGGAAGATGCGACAACAAGGGATTTTCCGGAGAATTGAAGGAAAAGTACGGCGTACAGTCTTTAGAGGCAGGAAAAACATGGAAGTCACAGTATGAGATCACGCTGGGCTAGGAGGAATGATATGAAACAGATCAGTTTATTGGTTCAGGAGCTGGAGTATGAACTGCTGCAGGGCAGTTTGGATGGAGAAATCAGCGAACTGGTTTATGATACAAGAAAAGTGACGAAAGATGCGATGTTTGTCTGTATTGAGGGAACCGCGTTTGACAGTCATGAAAAAGCGGCACAGGTGGCTGCAGATGGGGCGAAAGTTCTGATCGTGAGCAAGGAAGTACAAGTACCGGAGCATGTGACTGTGATCAGGGTATCAGATACCAGATATGCGCTGGCATTAATTTCAGCAGCGTATTTTGATCATCCGGCAAAGAAATTAAAGGTGATCGGTATTACCGGAACCAAAGGCAAGACCACAACCACATTTATGATCAAGTCGATTTTGGAAAATGCAGGATATAAGGTAGGGCTGATCGGAACGATTGAAACGATCATTGGAGAAAAACACATTCCGGCAAATAATACTACACCGGAATCTTATATTGTACAGGAATATTTTGCGCAGATGTTGGAAGCCGGATGTCAGGTATGTGTGATGGAGGTTTCTTCTCAGGGGCTGATGATGCACCGTACGGCGGGAATTCCGTTTGAAATTGGAATTTTTACCAATCTTGCACCGGATCACATTGGTCCGAATGAACATGCAAGTTTTGAAGAATATGCAGCCTGCAAGGGAATGCTTTTCAAACAGTGTAAGGTAGGAATTGCAAACATCGATGATGAAAACTTTGATCTGGTTATGAAGGGACATACCTGTACGTTGGAAACCATTGGTTTCTCGCAAAAAGCCGATCTTCGGGCAGGAAATGTGAAGCTGATAGGAAGACCGGGATATCTTGGTGTGACCTATGACCTTTCGGGATTGCTGAATTTTCCGGTAGAGATTGATATTCCGGGGAAATTTAGTGTTTATAATTCACTGGTTGCCATTGCAGTATGTAGACATTTTGATATTCAGAGAGAAAATATTTTAGAGGCTTTAAAGGCGGCAAAAGCAAAGGGAAGGATAGAGCAGGTCAAGGTATCGGAGGATTTTATGCTGCTGATCGATTATGCGCATAATGCGATGAGCCTGGAAAGTCTTTTATCAACCCTAAAAGAATATCATCCGGAAAGATTGGTATGTCTTTTTGGATGCGGCGGAAACCGTTCGAAACTTCGCCGCTATGAAATGGGAGAAGTTTCCGGAAAAATGGCAGATCTCACCATTGTGACCAGTGACAATCCACGATTTGAAGATCCACAGGAAATTATCAATGATATTAAAGTTGGTTTGGATAAAACGGATGGAAAATATGTAGAGATCATTGATCGAAAAGAAGCGATCAAATATGCCATTGCCAATGGAAAGCCGGGAGATGTGATCGTATTGGCAGGAAAAGGGCATGAGGACTATCAGGAGATCCAGGGTGTAAAATATCCGATGGATGAGAGAGTTCTGATCAAAGAAGTATTACAGGAGCTTGGATGGAAATAAGATGGCAGATTATGCAGGCGTCATTGTAGACATTTCAATGGAAAAATTAGATAGAGTATTCGACTATCAGATTCCTGCACATCTAAAAGAGGTGCTGCATCCGGGAATGCAGGTTGTTATCCCTTTTGGAATGGGAAACCGGAAAATCAAAGGATTTGTGGTGACCTTGTCTGATACCTGTGCCTATGATGCAGGAAAAATGAAAGAAATTCTGGAAGTCTGTCCGGGAACCCTCCCGGTGGAAGGGCAGCTGATCGAGCTTGCGGCATGGATGAAATATCATTACGGATGCACCATGAATCAGGCGTTAAAAACGGTACTTCCTGTAAAAAATAAGATAAAAGAGCAGACCAGAGTTTTGGTGTCCTTAAATGTCGATACCGAAAAGTTGGAGACTTATATTTGTGAAAATAAGCGGTGTAAGGCAAGAATCCGGGTGCTTCAGACCTTGATGAAACTAGGAGCCATGGAAAAGAAGGAGCTTCTGGAAAAGGCAGAGACAACCCAGGGAACTTTGCAGGAACTTTGGAAATCAGGATTGATCCTTTTGCAAAGCGAGACAGTTTACCGTCTGCCAAAGATCGGAACAGAAAAAAAGAAGGAAATCCGGTTGAATATGCAGCAGCAAAGGGTGCTTCAGATTTATGAGGAGGACTGCAGAAACCGGAACGTGCAGAATTATCTGCTTCACGGTGTGACGGGGAGTGGCAAAACCGAATGTTATATGGGGATGCTGGAACGGGTACTGGCAGAAAAAAAACAGGCCATCGTTTTGATCCCGGAAATTGCCCTGACCTTTCAGACGGTGATGCGTTTTTATACAAGATTTGGAGAACAGGTATCTGTAATCCATTCCAAAATGTCAGCCGGTGAACGCTGTGACCAGATGGAACGGGCAAAGAGGGGAGAGATATCCATTATGATCGGTCCCCGTTCGGCAGTATTTACGCCTTTTGCCAATCTGGGAATGATCATTATCGATGAAGAACATGAAAACAGCTATAAAAGTGAGACAACGCCGAAATACCATGCGAGAGAGGTGGCAAAAAAACGCTGTGAAATGAGCGGAGCCTCTTTAGTACTGGGAAGTGCAACGCCTTCTGTGGAGTCCTATTTTAAGGCAATGCATGGAGAATACCGTCTTCTGGAACTGACGGAACGTGCCGGAGCATCCCACATGGCAAAGGCAGAGATCGTTGATCTTCGAAAAGAATTAAAAGAGGGAAACCGCTCGGTGCTCAGTCGTGAGTTGCGGATGCGGATGCAGGAGACCTTGGAGCGGGGACAGCAGGTAATCTTGTTTTTAAATAGAAGAGGCCATACGGGATTTATATCCTGCCGCAGCTGCGGTCACGTGCTGAAATGTCCCCATTGTGATGTGTCCTTGACATTTCACCGGGATCAGAAAATGCGCTGTCATTATTGCGGATTTGAACAAAACAGCGTGAAAGTGTGTCCAGAGTGCGGATCTCCTTATATTGGAGGATTTCGTGCCGGTACCCAGCAAATCGAAGAAGTTGTAAAACGAGAGTTTCCACAGGCAAGAATTTTGCGGATGGATATGGATACAACCCGGAAAAAGGGAAGTTATGAAGCTATTTTAGAATGCTTCCGAAAAAAGGAGGCGGATATCCTTATAGGTACGCAGATGATTGTGAAGGGACATGATTTTCCGGAGGTTACCCTGGTGGGGGTATTGCTTGCAGATCTATCTCTTCATGGGGCAGATTATATGGCAGCGGAGAGAACCTTTCAGCTTTTGACGCAGGCAGTTGGAAGAGCGGGCAGGAGAGAAACGGAAGGGCATGCGCTGATTCAGACTTATCAGCCGGAACATTATGCGATCCGGGAGGCGGCAGAACAAGATTATAAAGCATTTTATGATCTGGAGATTGCTTATCGGGATCTGATGTCCTACCCGCCGATGTCAGGGATGCTGGCAATGCTTTTGATGTCAGAAAATGAAGAGTTGCTGGATCGGGAAGCAAACCGGATCAAGGAAGATATTTTAAAAATGGAGCTTCCGTTGCTTCGCGTAACCGGTCCTGCGCCGGCAGTATTTTCAAAATTAAATGACATTTACCGTCAGGTGATCTATTTGAAACATGAGAATGTCAGGGAACTTTATAAAGTCAGAGACAGAATTGCACAGGCGGTGAAAGAAGAACAGATTAACAAAGAAATCAGAGTGGAATTTGACAAAAATCCGCTTTATGCATATTAGAGGAGGAAAATATTTATGGCACTTAGAAAAATGAGAATTATGGGACAGGATGACTGTCTGCGTGAAACTTGCAGAGAAGTTAAGGAAATTACACCAAAGATCGTGCAGTTGATCGATGATATGCTGGATACGATGTATGATGAAGGTGGAGTGGGTCTTGCAGCACCGCAGGTTGGCATGTTAAAAAGGATCGTTGTGATTGATGTAGGGGACGGCCCGATCATTATGATCAATCCAGTGATCTTGGAAACCAAAGGATCCCAGAGAGGAAGCGAAGGCTGTCTGAGTGTACCGGGAAAAAATGGTACGGTTACAAGACCAATGTATGTAAAGGCACAGTTTATGGATGAAGAGATGAATACCTGCATTATTGAAGGGGAAGAATTGCTTGCAAGAGCCATCTGTCATGAATTAGATCATCTGGATGGAAAACTCTACGTAGATCTGGTGGAAGGTAAATTAAGAGATAATGAACTTGATGGATATGAAGAGGAAGAGGAAGAGGAGCAGGATAATTAATGAAAGTTATTTTTATGGGAACTCCTGATTTTTCTACAGGAGTACTGGAAAGCATCTTGGAAGCCGGTCACGAAGTGACGGCAGTTGTGACACAGCCGGATAAGCCAAAGGGCAGAGGTCATGAAATGCAGTTTACACCGGTGAAAGAAGTTGCTTTAAAACATGGATTGCGGGTATTACAGCCGAAAAAGATTAGAGATCCCCAGGTGGTGGAAGAGCTTTCAAAGATTTCGGCAGATATTTGCGTGGTCGTAGCTTTTGGACAGATCATTCCAAAGAGCATTTTGGAAATGAAGACCTATGGATGTATTAATGTGCATGCATCGCTGCTTCCGGCATACCGTGGAGCTGCACCAATCCAGTGGGCAGTGGTAGACGGATTGAAAGAAACCGGTGTGACCATCATGCAGATGGATGAGGGGCTGGATACCGGTGATATGCTGACTAAGGTGGTGGTACCTCTGGATCCAAAAGAAACCGGAGGGTCTTTGTTTGACAAATTAAGTGTCGCAGGTGCAAAACTTTGCGTTGAAACCATGGAATTGATCGAAAAAGGTGAAGTGACTCCGGTAAAACAGGGAGAAACGACTACAGATTATGCGAAAATGATCACCAAAGAACTTGGTAAGATTGATTTTTCAAAATCAGCAGAAGAAATCGAGCGTTTGATCCGTGGATTTAATCCGTGGCCGAGTGCCTATACAAAGCTTGATGGAAAAACATTAAAAATTTGGTCGGCAGATGTGCTGGACGAAGAATATGAGGGAGCATTTGGAGAAATTATAAAGGTATCGAAAAATGAGATTTATGTAAAAACAGGCAAAGGAACTCTTTCGCTGAAGGAAATTCAGCTGGAAGGAAAGAAGAGAATGTCTGCGGATGCATTTTTAAGAGGATACCGTCTGGAGAATGGAATACTGCTGGGATAGTATTTTTTCGATGGAAAAGGAGGAAGTAAGATGCCATATTATGGATATTATTTTGATGGAACCTATGTGCTGATTTTGATTGGAGCGGTGATTTCAATGATCGCATCCTCGAAAGTAAAGACGACCTATGCCCGTTATGGAAAAGTGTGGAGCCGCAACGGATTAAATGCGACGGAAGCAGCCAGAACGATTTTAGATCAGGCCGGGCTTCGTCATGTAAGGATTGAACGGATTTCCGGTGATCTGACAGATCATTACAGCCCAAAGGAAATGGTTTTAAGATTATCGGATACCACATACAATTCTAACAGTATTGCAGCAATTGGGGTAGCAGCGCATGAATGCGGTCATGCTATTCAGCATGCTCAAAATTATGTACCATTAAATATCCGAAATACCATTGTACCGGTGGTAAATTTTGGAAGTAAACTTTCCTGGCCGATGATCTTTTTGGGATTGCTTCTTGGATTTGCCGGATTTTTAGATCTTGGGATCCTTTTGTTTTCATTTACCCTGATATTTCAGCTGATCACACTTCCGGTAGAATTTAATGCATCTTCCAGGGCATTGCAAATATTAGATCAATCGGGAATGCTTTATGAAGACGAATTAAAAGGTGCGAAAAAGGTGCTTTCTGCGGCAGCCATGACATATGTGGCAGCGGTGGTTGCTTCTCTTTTATCACTTCTTCGTCTGATCATTCTTTTTGGAGGAAGAAGACGCGATGACTAACAGTCTGAACTTAAGAGAAATGGCACTGGAGATTTTATTGGAAACAGAAAAAAATGGTGCCTATCCTAATGTTTTATTAAAACAGATGCTGGATAAATATTTATATATGGAAAAGCAGGAACGTGCCTTTTTGACCCGGCTGGTAGAAGGTACAGTAGAGAGGAAGATTACGCTGGATTATTATTTAAACAGCATTTCCAAAACGCCGGTGGATAAAATGAAGCCGGTGATCCGCTGTATCATGCGTATGTCTGCATACCAGATCCTTTTTATGGATGGGGTTCCGGACAGTGCAGCCTGCAATGAAGCTGTAAAACTGGCGCAGAAAAAAGGATTTCATACCCTGAAAGGGTTCGTAAACGGCGTATTGCGAAATCTGTCTAGACAGAAGGATGAAATCCGGATGCCGGAGGAATGTAGGGAACCGGTTAGGGCGTTATCTGTAAAATATTCGATGCCAGAGTGGCTTGTTCAAAAAATTATCAATGATTACGGAATGGAATCTGCAAAAGCAATGTTTGCTTCTCTTTATGAGAATGTGGGTGCTACGACCATTCGGGTAAATAACAGCAAAATTTCAACCGAAGAGTGCAGGATACTTTTGGAAAAGGAAGGCGTTCGGGTGAAAAAGGCTCCCTATGTGGAAAATGCACTGGAAATTTCCGGGTATGATTCTCTGGCCTTTCTGGAATGTTTTGAAAAAGGATATTTTCAGGTGCAGGATGTCAGTTCCATGCTGGTAGGACTTGCGGCTGATCCTAAAGAAGGTAATCAGATTCTTGATATCTGTGCGGCACCGGGCGGAAAAAGCATTCATGTGGCAGATTTATTGAAAGGAACCGGTCATGTGGAGGCAAGAGATCTGACAGAATATAAAGTAAATCTGATCGAGGAAAATATCAGCCGTTGTGGATTTTCTAATCTCAGTGCTAAATGCGCGGATGCCTGTATCCCGGATGAGGAGGCAAAAGAAACTGCAGACATTGTGATTGCAGATCTTCCTTGTTCCGGACTTGGTGTATTGAAGAAAAAGAGTGATATCAAATATCGTATGTCACAGTCCCAGATTGAGGAACTTGCAGAATTACAGAGAAGAATCCTGAAAAATGCAGTGACTTATGTAAAATCGGGCGGAACTTTGATCTACAGTACCTGTACGATCACAAAAGAAGAAAATGATCAACAGGTGGAGTGGATCCTGAAAAATCTGCCATTGGAACTTGTTTCCTTAGAAGGATGTATCAGCGGGGAATTGTTAAAAAACACGCAGCGGGAAGGCTGTCTGCAGCTGCTTCCGGGAAGAGAAAAAACAGACGGATTTTTCCTTGCAAAATTTCGAAAGAATTAGAGTATGAAAAAAGATATTAAATCATTAAATTTAGAACAATTAACAGAAGAATTAGTTTCCATTGGGGAGAAGAAATTTCGTGCAAAGCAGATTTATACCTGGATTCATGAAAAATTGGCAGATTCCTTTGATGAAATGACAAATCTGTCGAAGGATTTGAGAGAAAAATTAAAAGAATCTTATACCTTAAACAGTTTGGATGTTGTCACAGTACAGACTTCTAAAATCGATGGAACCCAGAAATATCTGTTCCGGCTTCATGACGGGCATGTGGTGGAAAGTGTACTGATGAAATATCATCATGGAAATTCCGTATGTATTTCTTCCCAGGTGGGGTGTCTGATGGGATGCCGTTTCTGTGCATCCACCATTGGCGGAAAAGTAAGAGATCTGGCACCTTCTGAAATGCTTGGACAGATTTATAAGATTCAGAAACTTTCCGAAGAAAGAGTACACAATGTGGTAGTTATGGGAACTGGAGAACCTTTGGACAACTATGATCATCTGGTACAGTTTATCAAAATGCTGACAGATGAGAATGGACTGCATATCAGCCAGAGAAATCTGACGGTTTCCACCTGTGGAATTGTACCGAAGATCAGGGAACTTGCGGAGGAAAAGTTTCAGATTACCCTGGCTTTATCCTTGCATGCGACAACACAGGAAAAGAGAAAACAACTGATGCCGATCGCCAATAAATATGAGTTGGGCGAGGTTCTGGATGCCTGTCGATATTATTATGAACAGACGGGAAGAAGAATTACCTTTGAATATAGTCTGGTAGGTGGTGTCAATGATACCAAAGAGGATGCACAGAATCTGACAAAACTGATCGGTAAATTTCCGTGCCATGTAAATCTGATCCCGGTAAATCCCATCAAAGAAAGAGATTTTGTGCAGCCGGATCGTTCAGAATGTGAAGCTTTTCGAAATAGACTTGAAAAAAACAAAATAAATGCTACTATAAGAAGAGAGATGGGCAGGGACATTGATGGTGCCTGCGGACAGCTTCGTAAGAGCTATATAGATCAGGGGAAAGGAGAAAATGAATGTTAAATTCATATGCCGTGACTGACATTGGAAGGGCAAGAAGGGTAAATCAGGATTATGTATTTTCTTGTATGGAACCGGTTGGGAATCTTCCAAATCTGTTTATTGTAGCAGATGGTATGGGCGGTCATCAGGCGGGAGATTTTGCTTCCTCCTACAGTGTAAGAAAGTTTTTGGAATCAGCATCTTTGAGTCTGCAGAAGAAACCACAGAAGATTTTTGAAGATGCAATAAGGTACGCAAACAAAGAATTGATCGAGCGTTCCAAAGAAAATCCTGAATTAAAAGGAATGGGAACTACATTGGTGGCGCTGACGATCATAGGAGACAGAGCTTATGTAGCCAATGTGGGAGACAGCAGACTTTATCTGATGGAAGAACAGCTCAAACAGATTACCATTGACCATTCTCTGGTACAGGAAATGGTGCGGATCGGTGAATTGAGTGAAGAAAGTGCGAGAATCCATCCGGATAAAAATATCATTACCAGAGCAGTAGGCGCCGGAAGAGATGTGCAGGCAGACTTCTTTGAATTTGAAATGAACAAAGACGGTATTGTGTTGATGTGTTCTGATGGTCTGAGCAATATGGTAGAAGACCGGCAGATCGCAGCAATTTTAAAAGGCTCTGCAAGTCCGGAAAAAATAGGGAAAAAATTAATCGATGCAGCAAATAAAAATGGCGGAACCGATAATATTGCGGTAATCGTTGTAAAAACAGATGCAGGTGAGGTATAAAACATGTTAAATGCAGGAATGGTTATTGGAGGCAGATATGAGATCCTTGGAAAGATCGGATCTGGCGGAATGTCCATTGTTTACAAAGGAAAAGATCAAAAATTAAACAGAAATGTAGCAATCAAGGTTTTAAAAGCTGAATATCGGGAAGATAAAAATTTTGTCCGTAAATTTAGGGAAGAAGCTCAGGCGGCAGCCCGTCTGGCACATCCGAATATCGTAAATGTTTATGATGTTGGGGAAGAAAATGGGATTCACTACATTGTTATGGAACTGGTGGAAGGAATCACACTGAAAAATTATATTGAACGCAAGGGAAAACTGACGATCAAGGAAGCCACAAGCATTGGTATTCAGGTTTCCATGGGGCTTGAAGTTGCACATAACAATGAAATCGTACATAGAGATATTAAGCCGCAGAATATCATGATCTCTAAGGATGGAAAAGTTAAGGTCATGGATTTTGGAATCGCTAAGGCGGCATCTTCAGAAACCATCGCATCCAATGCCATGGGATCGGTGCATTATACTTCGCCGGAACAGGCAAGAGGCGGTTACAGTGATGCCAAAAGTGATATTTATTCGCTGGGTATCGTAATGTTTGAAATGGTGACAGGAAGAGTTCCGTTTGATGGCGAAACCACAGTTGCAGTTGCTGTAAAACATTTGCAGGAAGAGATGCCTTCTCCAAAATTTTATTGTCCGGAACTTCCGGTCAGTCTGGAAAAGATCATCTGTAAGTGTACAGAAAAAGTTGCTGCAAGACGTTATGCAAATATGGCAGAACTGATCGCAGACTTAAAACAGTCACTTCAGACACCGGAGGTTGATTTTGTAAAACAGAATAATGTAGATGAAGTCGCAAAGACGGTTATGATCACAAAAGAAGAACTGCCAAAGATAAAAAAAGAAGCAGGAAAAGTTTCCAAGGTAGCCTGGGATGATGAAGAAACCGGTTATGATGAAGAGTACGAAGACGAAGATGAAGAAGATGTTGACGACTATGAAGATGATTATGATGACGAAGATGACGATGAAGAGATGGATCCGCGTTTAGAAAGGATCATGACCATCGGCGGAATTGCGGCAGCCATTATCATTCTGATCATTATCATTATGCTGATCGGAAAAATCGTTGGTTTTGGAAAGTTTGGCGCTGGCGATTCGCCTGAACAGCCGACAGTTGAAGATACTGTTGGAGACACCGTAGAAATGATCGATGTAAAAGGCATGACCTGGGATGAAGCAAAGACTGCATTAAATCAGAGAGGCTTAGGCATCACTTCCGGCGGTAGCGAAGAAACAGAAGAATATGAAGACGGTCAGATCATGCGTCAGAGCGTAGAACCGGGAACCATGATTGAAAAAAATACAACGATCGAAGTTGTTACAGCTGTGAAAAAGCTTATTAAGGTAGAGATTCCGGGACTGGAAGATCAGACCGAGGAAGATGCGACCTATCGTTTGGAACAGCTTGGATTTAAGGTGGATTACAGCGAGGGATATTCCGATAAAATAAAAGAAGGAAAAGTAATCAAATCCTCACCGGAGGCAGGAACGGAGGCAGCAGAAGGGTCTACCATCGTACTGACGATCAGTAAGGGAAAAGAAACAAAATATACCACAGTGCCAAGTCTGGTTGGTAAGACAAAGGCAGAAGCAGAAAGCCTTTTAAGCAACGCAAAACTGACTGGAAATGCAACAGAAGAGTACAGCAATGAGGTGGCAGCAGGCGTTGTCATCAGTCAGAGACAGAGCTCCGGTGCAGAAGCAGAAGAAGGATCTACGGTAAATTACGTGATCAGTAAGGGTCCGGAAGTGAAATATACTTCAGTACCAAGCCTTGTTGGAAAGACCAGCGGGGAAGCGATGGCAGCTTTGGAGGGTGCAAAACTGGCTGGAAGTTCGACGGAGGAATATAGCAATGAGGTGGCAGCAGGCGTTGTTATCAGTCAGAAAACGGCAGCCGGCAGTGAAGTGGAAGAAGGTACAACCGTAGAATTTGTGGTAAGCAAGGGTGCAAAACCAGTTGAGAATCCGCCAGCAGATAATGGCGGAACCCAGACACCACCGGCAGATAATGGCGGAACTCAGACACCACCAGCTGATAATGGGGCTTCCCAGACACCGGCTGATAATGGTGGAGGTGAAGCTGCGGTTACAGGTACGAATTAAACAGAATAACAGGTAATTCATGCAGGGAAAGATTATGAAGGGAATTGCCGGCTTCTATTATGTGCAGACGAAGACCGGTATTTATGAATGTAAGGCAAAAGGAAGCTTCCGAAACCGGAAGCTAAAGCCTTTTGTGGGAGATAATGTAGAAATTACAATTCTCAATGAAGAAACAAAAAAGGGAAATATTGAGGAAATTCTGGAACGGAAAAATTTTCTGATCCGTCCAGCGGTTGCAAATGTGGATCAGACATTGGTGATCTTTGCGGCAGCAAAACCGGATCCTAATTTAAATCTTTTGGATCGGTTTTTGATCATGATGGAGCAAAAAGGTGTTCCAGTGGTACTTGTATTTAATAAAAAAGATGCGGTAGAACCGGAGAAATTGGAAAAATTGGAAAAAATTTACCGGCAATGCGGTTATCAGGTACTCAGTGTCAGTGCATTGTGTGGAGATGGAATTTCAAAGATTAAGGAAATCTTAAAAGGCAAGACCAGTACTGTAGCAGGTCCTTCCGGAGTTGGAAAATCATCGATCATCAATCTATTGCAGAATGGTGTGCATATGGAGACAGGGATGATTAGTGAAAAGATTGAACGAGGAAAACATACGACCCGTCACTCAGAATTGATCTCGATCGAAGAGGATACCTATATTTTTGATACCCCTGGATTTAGTTCTCTCTATGTGACTGATATGGAAAAGGAAGAACTGAAGAACTTTTTTCCGGAATTTGCCCCATGGGAAGATTCTTGTAAATTTTTAGGCTGTGTTCATGTAAATGAGCCTGTCTGCGGCGTGAAAGATGCCCTAAAGGACGGAAAAATCAGTCAGAGCCGCTATGAAAATTATAAATTGTTGTATGAAGAATTAAAAGAAAACGAAAAGAGGAAATATTCATGAGAATTTTATCACCGTCTTTACTCTCCGCAGATTTTTGGAGAACGGGAGAACAGTTAAAGGAATTGGAAGAAGCTGGCGTAAAATGGCTTCATTTAGATGTCATGGATGGAGATTTTGTACCAAGTATCTCCTTTGGTATGCCTGTGATCAAGGCGTTAAAGAAGCAAAGCAAGCTATTTTTCGATGTTCATATGATGGTTACGGAACCGGGAAGATATGTGGATGCTATGGCAGAAGCTGGTGCAGATATGATCACGGTACATGTGGAAGCATGTAAGCATTTGCATAGAACAGTTCAGGCAATCAAGGCAAAGGGCTTAAAAGCAGGTGTTGTTTTAAACCCGGCCACTCCGTTAAATACATTGGATTATATTTTAGAAGATGTAGATATGGTTCTTCTCATGAGTGTAAATCCAGGATTTGGCGGTCAGAAATATATTCCGACCATGACAGCAAAGATCAAAGCATTAAAAGAAATAATCGATGCGCGCGGTCTGTCAGTGGATATTGAAGTAGATGGCGGTGTGACACCGGACAATGTCGGAGAAATTTTAGAGGCCGGTGCGAATATCATTGTAGCCGGAAGTGCAGTTTTTGGAGATCATATCACAGAGCAGGTTGAAAAGTTCCACAAAGCATTTGAGGAAGTATAGATGAAAAATTGTGTGATTATAAGCGGAGGCAGACTGGATGTACAGTTTGCCTTTGACTATATTGAAAAAGAGCAGCCGCAAATTCTGATTGCAGCAGACCAAGGACTGTCATTTTGCAAAGAAAAAAACGTTCTTCCGACACACATCGTAGGAGATTTTGATACATTGGGTGAAACACTATTGCCGGAATATGCGGCGATGGGGATTCCAATTCATAAATATCCGCCGGCAAAAGATGATACGGATACGGGCATTGCCATACAGCTTGCCATGGATCTGCAAGCAGAAAAGATCGTACTTTTGGGAGCTAGTGAGGGAAACCGGCTGGATCATTTGTTTGGAAATGTACAAAGCATGATCCTTCCGGCAAAGGCAGGAATTGACTGTTTTATGATAGATCGTCATAACCGGCTGCGGGTGATCACAAAAAAACTGAAGATAGGACGAAAGGAACAATATGGGAAATATATTTCCCTGCTTCCTTTGACTACGGAAGTTTCAGGTGTGACTTTGAAAGGATTTCAATATCCGTTAGAAGATTATCAATTTTGCGTTGGAAAAACAGGATCATTGGGGATTTCCAATGAACTGGCAGAGGAGGAAGGATTGATCTGCCTGAAGGATGGGCTTCTTCTGGTAATGGAATGTCGTGATTAGATGAAAAAAATGAAAAAATTTGATTTTTCCCGTAAATGTCTTGCATTTACGGGATTTCTTTGTTATAATACCACGGTATACGCAAAAAACACGCAAAGGGGATTTCCAAGAGGGTGCCGAACAGGTCTTTTGGAGAGAAGAAGCTTTGCGGAAGAAAAAAACCAAAAACGGAGGATTAAAAAATGAGCGTAATTTCAATGAAACAGTTACTCGAAGCAGGTGTACACTTTGGACATCAGACAAGAAGATGGAACCCTAAAATGGCTCCATACATCTACACAGAAAGAAATGGTATCTACATCATCGACTTACAGAAATCTGTAGGTAAAGTTGATGAAGCTTACAA
>CAZLQJ010000046.1:0-14571 GCA_964561705.1 uncultured Lachnoclostridium sp.
TGATGATATCTGCTCTTTTTGCAGCTTCTGCTGCTGTATAAACTTCAAATCCCTGTGCTTCTGCTTTTGCCCAGGATTTGCTGCCTTCATAGAGACCAATGATCACGTGACATCCGGATTCTTTTGCATTCAATGCATGTGCATGTCCCTGGCTTCCGTAGCCGATCACTGCAATTGTTTTTCCTTCCAGTAAAGAGAGATTACAATCTTCCTGATAAAAAATTTTTGCCATAATTTTTTTCCTCTTTTCTATGTTTTTTCACATTTCATTTATGTAGGGAAATATCCCCAGTAAAGCGAAAATTCGCTTTGCATACGCTATTAGTCTGCAAAATCTGCCTGAAACTCATCATAATATACAAGTTTTCCGGTTTCATCAAAAGTTTCTGAAGGTACTTTTACATCAAAGGTACCTCGTGAAAGACCTGTCAGACCGGTTCTTGCCAGTTCCAAAATGGTATATCCGTCCAACATATTGATAAAAGCTTCCAGTTTTGACTGATTTCCTGTAATTTCGATCACCAAAGACTCTCTTGCCACATCAATGATATTTGCTCTAAAAATATTTGCTACTGAAATGACTGCCTGGCGTTCACTTGCATTTGCTGCGATCTTTAAAAGAAGCAGCTCTCTGCATACCGAAGATCCCGCATCCAATCTCTTAATATCCAGCACATCCTCCAGTTTTGTCAGCTGTGCTTCAATCTGACCAAGCACCTGATCATCTCCTGTAGAAACGATGGTCGCTCTGGAAAATCTCGGATCTGCGGTTGTTCCTACGGTCAAACTGTCAATATTATAGCCTCTCCTGGTAAATAATCCTGCGATCCGGCTTAACATACCTGACGTATTCGCCATTAAAATTGAAAATACAACTTTTTTCATAATATCATTCCTTGCTTTTCTTTGTTATGATTTTAACGTAGTAAATTGTGAAACTGTTGTTCTGTTTATATTATCAATTTAGACTCCCAATGTCAACCCAAAGTACAGCACATTTTTTTAATATATTCCGGCGTTGTACCGCAACAGCCTCCAACGACTTTCGCTCCCTGAGCATATAAATCCTTCATACATTTTGCAAAAGTCTCTTCATCCATACTATAATGCGCCTGTCCCATCTGGTCGATCTTCGGCACACCGGCATTTGGTTTTGCAAGCACCGGAATTTCCAAACTATCCTTCAAATTTCTTACCACTGCCTGCAGCTGATCCGGTCCTACGGAGCAATTGACGCCCACGGCATCTGCTCCCATTTCCTGAAGTACCACTGCTGCTTCTGCAATGCTTCCTCCAAAATAGAGATTTCCATCCCCTTCACAGGTAAAGGATAATGTCAGAGGAAGGGCGCATTCGGAAGCTGCCGCATCACATAAAACCATCGCTTCATCCAAAGAAAGCAGGGTTTCTGCAGCCAGATAATCCACTCCTGCTTCACAGAGATAACAAATCTGTTCCTTATAGATATCCAGCAATTTTTCATAAGTCATGGTTCCAAAAGGTTCCATCGGCTGGCTGGTCGTACTTAAATTTCCGGCCACAAAAGCCTTTCCTTCCACTGCCTCTTTCGAAATCTTTACATTTTCAAGATTTAATCTTCGAACTTCTGTTTCCAGCCCCAGAGAGGTCAGACTATATCGATTTGCCAGAAATGTCGGTGCGTATACCACCATACTTCCTGCATTTACATATGCTCTTTGAAGATTTTTCATAATTTCCGGATGCTCATTGATCCAAAGTTCCGAGCAGACCCCCGGTGCCATTCCCATTTTTCTCAAATTTGATCCTGTCGCACCATCTAGTATGATCGGTCCATTTTTTAATAGGTTTCTAAATTCCTGTTTTGTCATCGCATCCTCCATCTTTCAGGATCAGGCAAGCATCATTCTGTCGTTTGCGAACTCTCCATCACTTGCCTGCTCAAATTTTTCAAGCAGATCCTTTACTGTCAGTTTTTTCTTTTCTTCCCCTTCTGCATCGAAAATGATATGTCCTTCATGCATCATAATGATACGATTTCCGTGTTTCAGGGCATCTTTCATGTTATGCGTAATCATCAAGGTTGTCAATTTATTTTCGGTAACAATCTGATCTGTAAGATCCAGAACAGTTTTGGCAGTTTTAGGATCCAGGGCTGCCGTATGCTCATCCAAAAGCAGCAGATCCGGTTTCTTTAAAGTTGCCATCAAAAGAGTCAGTGCCTGTCTCTGACCGCCGGAAAGCAGCCCAACTTTTGCTGTCAGCCGGTCTTCCAGACCTAAATTTAACTTTTTCAAAAGTTCTCTATACTCTTCTCTTTCTTTCGAGGTAATTCCCATTTTTAAGGTTCTTGAAAATCCACGGCGTGATGCAAGTGCAAGATTTTCATCAATCTGCATGGTTGCTGCAGTACCGGTCATCGGATCCTGGAACACACGGCCCAGATATTTGGCACGTTTATATTCCGGTAATCTGGTAACATCCACACCATTAATGAGGATCTGACCGCCATCTACCGGATGCACCCCTGCTACCACGTTGAGCATGGTTGATTTTCCTGCACCGTTTCCACCGATCACTGTTACAAAATCTCCTTCTTTCAAGTTGAGATTCAAGCCTGTTAACGCTCTTTTTTCATTTACAGTCCCATAATTAAAGACTTTTGATACATTTTTTATTTCCAGCATGTTTTTTCTCCTTTCCCTGTTACACTGTCATCCCTTTTTTCGGCATTTTGCTTTTCCAAAAAGGAATTGCCAAAAAGATTGCTACGATCAATGCTGATAAAAGTTTCAACAGGTTGGCGTCAAAACCAAGTGTAATAACTGCCTGAATAACAATGTAGTAAATGATGGATCCTAATACTACAGAAAGAAGTTTTAATGCAAAATTTTTAAAGATTTTTCCAAATACAGCCTCTCCGATAATTACAGCTGCAAGACCGATAACAATGGCACCGCGTCCCATATTGACATCTGCAAATCCCTGATATTGGGAAAGCAATGCACCGGAAAATGCAACCAGACCATTAGAAAGCATCAATCCCAGGATTTTGTTAAAGTTTGTATTGATTCCCTGGGCACGGCTCATATTGATATTTGCGCCTGTCGCACGGATCCCGCATCCCATTTCTGTACCGAAGAACCAGTAAAGAAGTGCGATCAGCACCAAAATGATAATGCTGACTGTGATCAATGGATTACGTAAAGCAAATTCTTTTACCCAGCGAAGAGAAATCAAAAGGTCAGTGTTATTGACATTGACGGACTGATTTGCCTTTCCCATAATCTTCAGATTGATCGAATACAATCCCAACTGGGAAAGAATCCCGGATAAAATTGCCGGAATCCCCATAAAAATATGGAAAACACCTGTCAGTACGCCAGTCAGCACACCTGCTGCAAATGCCATCAGAACTGCTGCCCACAAATTCCAACCATTTAAGATACACATGACACCTACGGCACCACCAGTCGCAAAAGACCCATCGACTGTCAGATCTGCAATATCCAGGATACGGTAGGTCAGGTAAACACCAATCGCCATAATCCCCCAAATCAGCCCCTGAGAAACTGCTCCCGGCAGGGCACTTAATAACTGTCCAAAAAACTCCATATTTTCATTCTCCCAATTCGTATTTTTCGTTTATATAAAATGCAAGGGAGAACTTCATCCGTTCTCCCTTGTTGAAAATGTTTGTTCTATTCTTCGATAGCGACATATCCATCAAGCGGTGTGATTCCTAATGTATCACAGATCGTTGCATTGTATTTCTTTGTAGTCGTTGTATATTCGATCGGCATTTCAGAAACATCTGCGCCCTCTCCAAGGATCTTCACTGCCATCTGACCTGTGGTATATCCAAGATCATAGTAGCTGATGGAAAGAGTTGCAACACCGCATCCTCTACAAATTCCTTCTTCTCCGGCAATGACCGGAACCTGTGCTGTCTGGCAGATAGAATCAATGATTCCTGCATTGGCTGCAACTGTATTATCTGTCGGAACATAGATCACATCATTGTTTTCTGCTGCACTTGTACATACAGAAGACAGATCGTTGGAATCTGAGAATGGATATAAAGTTGCTGTAATTCCTTTTTCTTCTAATTTTCCTTTAACTACATCTACCTGATACTGGCTGTTTGCTTCAGCAGAACAGTAGATCAGTCCGACTGTCTTTGTATCCGGGAACCACTCTGTAACCATGTCTGCCTGTTCATCCAAAGGTGCCAGGTCTGAAGTTCCGGAAACATTTCCGCCAACAATACCGTCAAAATCATCAATGGAAAGTGCAACTCCATATTCTGTAATGGAAGTTCCGAGTACCGGGATTTCTGCAGTTGCTGCAGTTGCCGCCTGAAGTGCCGGTGTCGCATTTGCCATAATCAGATCTACCTCATTTGAAACAAACTGGTTTGCGATGGTAGAACAGGTATTGGAGTCATTCTGACCATTCTGTACATCAAATTCTACGGCATCTTCCCCTAGACCGTCCTTCACTGCCTGCATAAAACCTTCTGTCGCAGCATCCAGTGCCTCATGTTCCACTAACTGTACGATACCAATCTTGTAGGTATCCCCATTGTCCTTTGCCACATCTGCTGGTTTGTCTGATGAGCCGCCTCCGCAGGCCATCAAACCGACCGATAATGCCATGACCGTCGTGAGTGCTAATAACCTTTTCATAATTCCTTTTCCTCTTTTCTTCACAATTTCTTTAGTGCTTCAACGCTTTTATGTGATGAAGCATTCGATTTACATTAATATACACCCTGGAAAAGATGAAGTCAAGAGTAATTTACAATTCCCTATTTCATTGTCTTTTGGAAATATTTTAAAAGCCTCTTCCGCCTCCGCCATGACTGCGGCCACTTGATGAGTGATGTACGGAACTTCTGCTTCCGCCTCCGCCGCTGTTTCCATTGTTTTGCGGAATTTTTCTATGTGTAATAAAAGAATTGATCAGACGATCTTCATTTACCCATAAGCGGACTTCTGCATCCGTATAGGCATCATAATGAAAATCTTCAAATTTTAACTGATATTTTCCAACAATCACGCCACAGGTACCGCCGGCTGCCAAAAGTGCCGCCACCAGAGCGATCACTGCTTCTGTCACTGTGATTTTTGGGGATTGTGCGGAAACCGGAGCGTGATATTCGTCCCGTTCTCCTGTTTCTACATCATAATGATACTGATCAGAAGGGATTCCCTGACTCAGATAATCTTCGGTGGCATCCAAAAATGCCTGAAACGTTCCATAGTAATCTCCCTCTGCCACGGCCTCATAGGCCTCATCCAGAATCCGTTCAATCCTTGCATCTGTCAGATAACGTATGGCTTCGCCGCTGGTAGACAGATAAATCTCTCTATGATCCATATCGATCAGATATAAAATGCCGTCCTCTTCCGAAGCTTCCGGATATTTTGCATCATAAAAATCATCCGCATATTCCATACTGGACTTTCCGCTTGCGTCTTCTGTCGTCACTGCCAGAAAATTCATGTCCCAGCTTTCATGCATCCGTTCGATCTGTGCTTCAAGCCCGCTTTCTTCCTCTGCAGTCAAAAGATCTGCATCATCATAAATATGTATTTCCGAAGCAAAACATTCCGTTGAGAGAAAAATCCCCGCTGCCAGACAAAGCACCGGCAAGATGCGATTTATTTTTTTCATACCAGCAGTCCTCCCATCAGCATTAAGAATAAAACAGCAAAAAAGATTGTTACACCAAGGATCAGCAGTTTCTTAACATCTACCGGAAGTTTTCCTACGATTTCTCCGGTCTGTCCGTTCATAGCAAAGTAATATACATTTCCTGCCCGTTCCTGATAGGTTAAAACCCATACCGGCAGCAATGTGTAACGAAACTTTTCTTCTGAAATATGATAATTTTGATGTTCCACAGAAAATCCATGGTGACCGGAAACTGTATCCCGCATTCTTTTTTTTGCATAAGATTGGATTTCCTGATGTACCGTTTCTGTCAAAACATTTTTTTCAATATCTCTCTTTTCAGCCTGAAAACCGGACAAATATCCCATATAAAATGGTTCCAGTGCACCAAATTCATAAGGAAAAATTCCTTTTAACATTGCATTTTGTGCTTTTTGTAATGCCGTTTTTGGAAGATGACGAAAGTTTAGTTCGCCTTCCCGTCGAATGGCATAGGTTTTGGTTTCCGTATATTCCGTATCTCCGACTCTCCAGACACGAACATCCCTGGCGGTTCCGGACATTGCCCCCTTTGTCTGGCAGTCGTAGATCCAATACGGGAAATAGACACCGCTCATCTTTTCAATCTGTCGTTTCGAATAAAATCCACGAGGAATAAATTTCTTTTTTCCGATCCATTCCTGAAATCTACTGATTGCCTCTTCCCTGGCAATTTTGAAAGGAATAATCCCGTCCGGCAGATATTCTCCCTGGAGTTTTCCTTCCATCACCACCGGATTATGGCAGTAAAAGCAAAAGGTCGCTGCCGTGGTCTCATCTGTGACAATCTCAGCCCCACAGCTTGGGCAGCGGTAAACCACTGCCTCCTGGATATCTTTTGCGTCCTCAGTTTCTTTTGTTTCTTCATTATTTTCTGTTTTCTGATCTGTGAGATCCTTTTCCTCAAACCTGGAAAGACAATATTCACAGACATAAGCGCCGCTTTGCGGATCGAATACCAAACCGCCGTCACAATTTGGACATTTATAAGTAATTGCAGACATTTATTCTCTTGCCTTTCCGCACTCCTGACAGAATTTTCCTGTATTTGGGGTTCCACAGGAACAAATCCATTCTTCAGCTGGTGCCGGTTTTCCGCATTCGCTACAGAATTTTCCGGTATTTACGGCACCACAGCTACAGGTCCACCCTTTTTTGGGTGCCGGCTTTCCACATTCACTACAGAATTTTCCGGTATTTACGGTTCCGCATGCACAGGTCCATCCATTCGCTGAGGCTGACTGTCCTTGCTGTTTTTGCTGCATCTGCATCTGTGCCATATTGCTTGCAGATGCCTGCCCCATAAAACCGCCTGCAGTATTCATGCCGACACCCATCCCCATAAAGGCGGATGCCGCACCTGCGCCATTAGATCCTGCTGCTTCCATACCTCTTGCAATGGAACCCTGCACATAACCTTCCCGGATCAGCGGATCGGAAAGCATCGCTCCTTCATTTCTGCGATTGATCAGCTTTTGGGAAGTTTCGTCATAAGAAATATTGGCAATCCCCACCGACTGGATTTCCATTCCACGCATCTGTTTCCATTCTTCGTCCAGAATCTGCGACATGTATTTGCCCAGTTCCCGTCCTTTGGACTGAATATGAGAAATGCGGATTCCATCAACAGACATCTGACCAATGGCAGACTGTAATGCTTCTAAAAATTCTGAAAGATACTGCTCATTGATCTCGTTCATTCTTACAATTGCCTTATTTTTCGGCACTGCTTCCGCATAGAAACGCAGCGGATCCGTAATCTTTATAGAATACATTCCGTGCGCACGCAAAAACAATTCTGCATTGTAAAAATTATCAAAATAATTTACCGGATTTCTTGTTCCGAATTTTAATCCCTTAATTTCCTGAAGATTGATAAAATATACTTTTTGTTTCTGCGGTGTCTGACCGCCAAATTTAAAACGTTCAAAAGTTTCTTTGATGCTGTCTTCCAATTCTCCGTTGAACATGGATGGATTGGCCAGATTATCTACCTTATAGTATCCTTCTTCTGCTGTATAATCTACCACTTTTCCGCCATCCACAAGCAGCATAAACTGGTTGCTGTATACGTGGATCACGGAACCGTTGGATACACTTCCGTCAGAGCCTCTGACATTTTCACCTTTGCGGATCTTTATGCCTTCACAAAAAACGGTATCATCCCCCAGATCTGCAGCTTCAATCACTTCCAGCCACTGATCTGCCAGGCCTCCTTTCACCGATTTTACGGCTGCTCTAATAATTCCCATAACCATGTCCTCCTTATTATTCTTCCCAAGGCAATAACGGGTTCTCTATCGTTTTATCCCGAAGCATCAGTTCTTTTACTGCCTCCGCTGCGGATTTTCCTTCAAACAACACTTTATTAATCTGTTCAATAATCGGAAGCGGTACCTGATACTTTTGAGCCAACTGACAAGCTGCCTTTGCCGAATGCACCCCTTCTACGACCATTTTTACTTCCTCCATGGCTTCCTCCATGGTATATCCCTGTCCAATGAGAATTCCGGCACGTCTGTTTCTGGAATGCATACTTGCACAGGTAACGATCAGATCTCCAATTCCTGTCAAACCATAAAAAGATTCGATGTGTCCGCCGGCTGCTACCCCCAGACGGCTCATTTCAGCGATTCCTCTGGTAATCAGGGCTGCTTTTGTATTGTCTCCATAACCAAGGCCATCTGCGATCCCGGCTGCCAGTGCGATCACATTTTTCAATGCACCTCCCAGTTCTATGCCATACATATCCGGACTGGTATACACCCGGAATACTTCGTTCATAAAACAACTCTGGATCTGTTCCGCAACCGATTTCTTTTTGGCACTTACCACTACGGTCGTCGGAATCTCTCTGCTGACTTCTTCCGCATGACTCGGGCCTGACAAAACAGCAACTTCCGCACCCGCAAGTTCCTCTTCAATCACTTCAGTCATGGTCTTCAAAGAATCACTTTCAATCCCCTTGCTTACATTGATCACAATCTGTCCCGAATGGGAATAAGGTGCCATTTTTCTGGCAGTTTCCCTGATATAAAGGGACGGAACTCCCAGAACCACCATTTCATTGCCTTTCACAGCCGTTTCCATATCTGCCGTAATTTCAATGCTTTTTGGTATCTCTACTCCCGGGAGTTTGTCTTTGTTTTGCCGAAGATGTCTTAATTCTTCCGCTTTTTTTTCTCTGGAAGACCACAAGGTTACCTGATGACCATTTTTTTCAAGAACAAGGGCAAGGGCGGTTCCCCAGCTTCCTGCACCTACAACACCGATCTTTGCCATAATCTTTTACCTCTGTTTTTTTGAAAATACCTTATTTTCTGTACCGTTGATCAGGCGTACTACATTGGTCCTGTGACGCCAGATTGCCATAATGGCCAGAAAGATCCCCAGCAAATACATTTCGATCAAAGCCGTTTTTGGCATCCCATAGAAGCCTTTTTGACCGAAAATAATCAAAAATATCGCTAATTCAGTGACAATGATCATCGATCCTAAAGAGACGTATCGGGTAATCCCCACAACAATCAGAAAGGTGATCAATGCGATCACACCAATCCGGATATCTACGGTGGCTAAAAGACCTGCCGTACAGGCAATTCCCTTTCCGCCACGGAAATTTAACTGCACCGGAAAATTATGTCCAAGGATACAGCCTGCTGCACCATAAAGTTTGATCAGCGGCAGGATCTGTGCCTGTGATTTTCCAAAAAGCAAGCTCACAACCGTCACTGCCAGGGCACATTTTAGAAAATCACCTGCGAATACAATAATCCCAGCTTTTTTCCCAAGAACTCTCAATGCATTGGTCGTTCCCGCGTTTCCGCTTCCATGTTCCCTAATATCGATTCCATTCATTTTCCCATAAATATATGCCGTCTGGATCATCCCAAAAAGATATCCGATGGCCAGACATAAAATTCGTGCGAACACTAGTCATTCTCCTTTCGTTCACGGATAATGAATTTCAAGGATGTTCCCTTAAATCCAAACGTGTCACGAATCTTGTTTTCCAGATATCTTGTATAAGAGAAATGCATCAACTGCTTATCGTTGACAAAAATAACAAATGTCGGCGGCTTCACGGCTACCTGTGTCGTATAGTAAATTTTCAGACGTTTTCCTTTGTCTGACGGCGGCTGCTGAAGTGCCACAGCTTCGGTAATGATTTCATTTAACACACCGGTTGCAATTCGAAGTGTCTGATTTTCGATAACCATATCAATGGTTTCAAACAGCTTTGGCAGTCTCTGTCCTGTCTGTGCAGAAACAAATACCATTTCTGCATAAGGCATGTAGGATAAGGTTTCACGGATCTTATTCTGGTACTCATAGATCGTTTTATCATTCTTTTCAATCGCATCCCACTTATTGACAACGATCACGATCCCTTTTCCTCTGTCATGCGCGATTCCGGCGATCTTTGCATCCTGTTCTGTGATTCCTTCCGTAGCATCAATGACCATTAAGACCACATCTGCTCGTTCTACTGCAGACACCGTACGGATAATGCTGTATCGTTCCAGTTCTTCTTTCACTTTATTTTTTCTGCGAAGTCCGGCGGTATCAATAAATACATATTCCTTACCATTATAAACAATATCTGTATCAATGGCATCACGGGTTGTTCCTGCAATATCGGATACGATCACACGGTTTTCTCCGGTCAGTTTATTGATAATAGAAGATTTTCCGACATTTGGCTTTCCGACAATGGCAACCTTTGGTCTTTCATCTTCTTCCTCTTCCCCGGATCCATCCGGAAAATGTTTGATCACTTCATCCAGCATATCACCGATTCCCTGGCGGTTTGCTGCAGAGATCGGCATCGGATCACCGATTCCTAAATTGTAAAATTCATACACATCTGCCATAAATTTCTGATAGCTGTCTACCTTATTGACACAAAGCACTACCGGCTTTTTCGAACGGCGGAGCATGTCTGCTACCTTTCCGTCAGAATCTACCAATCCCTGCTTTACATCAGTCATAAAAATGATCACATCTGCGGTATCAATGGCAATCTGTGCCTGCTCTCTCATCTGGGATAAAATAATATCACCGCTGTCCGGTTCAATACCGCCTGTATCGATCAGTGTGAAATTGTGATTTAACCAGGATACATCTGCATAAATACGGTCACGGGTAACTCCCGGTGTATCCTTGACAATGGAGATATTCTCTCCTGCTAATGCATTAAACAGGGTGGATTTTCCTACATTTGGTCTTCCTACCACTGCAACAATCGGTTTACTCATGTTTTTACCTCTCTTCTTTTATCTGATCACATGATGCAGAAGATCTGCACCATCGGATTCTACGATTTCAATTGGAACCTGCAGATATTCTGAAAGTTCCGAAACAGTAACATCATCCAAAAATACTTCTTCACCGCTGCGGAGCATATGACAAGGTAGCAGGAGCTTATCTCCCAAAACCTGCCCTTTCAGCTGTTTTTTCAGATCCTGACCGGTGATCAGTCCTGCCACCGTAATGCGCTCACCGAAAAACTCATTGGTAATATCATATACGTATACTTCCGTATTTGTATATTTGGATGTCAATTCTTCCATAAAACGGCTGATAAACGGTTCTGCCAGACGGCCCGTTGCGATGGAGATTTTTCTGGAAACATCATCTCCTTCTGCCTGTGAAAGTGCTTCTTCAAACTCGGTATCAAGAAGCCTTAACATACCGACACCGTTTTCCAACTGTAAATATCCATCATAAGACGCTTCTTCCGGAAGTTCTTCTTCTGCCAGAAGATACCATTCGTCACTGGCATGAACAAAATGACTGCCATATTCTTCATACGCCTTCTTTTGCCAACGATGGATCTGATCTAATACCTTTTTGGCATCTTCCTTCGTAAACGGTTCCAAAGGCTCCAGTCCGTCACGAAACTTACTCAACCCCACAGGAACCACCGACACACTCTGAAGTTTAGGAAGGTATCTGTAAAGATCGCTTAAGGATCGTTCCAGTTCCTCCTGATCGTTCCAGTTTTTGCAAAGTACGATCTGTCCGTTTAAAGTAATGCCTGCCTCCACCAGTCTGTCCACGATCTTCAGTGCCTCACCTGCAAATTTGTTGTGAAGCATCCGGCATCGAAGCTCTGGATTTGTGGTTTGAAACGAAATATTGATCGGAGACAATTTATATTGGATGATCCGTTCCACATCGTGCTCGCTTAAATTAGTCAGTGTCACATAATTTCCCTGAAGGAAGGAAAGTCTCGTATCATCGTCTTTAAAATAAAGCGTGTCTCGCATCCCTTTCGGCATCTGATCAATAAAACAGAAAATGCATTTATTGGAGCATCTTTTGTAATCATCCATCATCCCGTTTTCAAAAGTCACTCCCAGATCCTCTTCAAATTCCTTTTCGATCTCCAACTCCCACTCTTCACCGTCCGCTTTTCGGATCAGCAATTCAACATATTCTTCATTCATTAAATAGTGATAGTCAAAAGCATCCTCGATCTTGTTTCCATTAATTTCTAAAAGTGCGTCTCCCGGCTCTAGTTCCAGTTCTTCTGCAATGCTTCCGGGCTCCACACTTGCAATCACATGTAAGTGTTCTTTCATTTTGTCACCTTTTCTAATTTTGGGGAAAAATAACAAACTTCCCCCACCTTAAAATCATACAATGCTACTATAATATATTTAGCGACAAAAAGCAACTTCTCTCTTGACTGTCTATGCCCCTAATGATAGAATTTATGTGGAATTTTTTTGTAAAATTTTGTCGAAATCATAAAATTTTTTCATATAAAAGAGGGAGGTTTTTATGCCAGTAAACGAGCGTTTCAACAACACCATTCCGGTAGGTCCGTTAAAACTTGCCGTATTAGACAGTGCAAAAGAATTGGGCGACAAGGTCGATCAGCACATCCGTGATTTCCGTCTGGAAAGAGACCATGCGCACAAATCCAATATTCATTTTGCAGGTTATGAGGAAGATAGTTATCAGGTGGACTGCTCTTGTCCGCGTTTTGGTTCCGGTGAAGCCAAAGGCCAGATCAAGGAATCCGTACGTGGTGCAGACCTTTTCATCCTTGTGGATGTATGCAATTACAGCCTGACTTACAAAGTATGCGGCTATGAAAATCATATGTCACCGGATGATCATTATCAGGATTTAAAACGTATCATTTCTGCTGCAACAGGCAAGGCAAAACGTATCAACGTCATCATGCCTTTCCTTTACGAAAGCCGTCAGCATAAACGTACCAAACGTGAATCTTTAGACTGTGCATTTGCACTTCAGGAATTAAAGGATATGGGTGTTTCCAACATTATCACTTTTGACGCTCACGATCCTCGTGTACAGAATGCAATCCCGTTGAGCGGATTTGATTCTTTCCAGCCACCTTATCAGTTTATCAAAGGCCTGCTGAATGCAAATCCGGATATCATTTTAGACAATGACCACTTAATGATCATTTCTCCGGATGAAGGTGCTATGGGACGTGCCGTTTATTTTTCCAACGTTCTTGGCGTTGATATGGGTATGTTCTACAAACGTCGTGACTACTCTACCATTGTGAACGGAAAGAATCCGATCGTTGCCCATGAATTTTTAGGGGATGATGTAAAAGGCAAGGATGTCATCGTAATCGATGATATGATTTCTTCCGGCGGAAGTATGCTGGACGTTGCAAAACAGGTAAAAGAACGCGGAGCAAAACGTGTTTTTGTATGTACCACCTTCGGTCTCTTCACAGACGGTTTTGACAAGTTTGATGAATATTATGAAAAAGGATATATTTCCAGCGTAGTAACTACAAACTTAACTTACCGTTCACCGGAATTACTTACCAAACCATACTACGTTGAAGCTGACATGAGCAAATTCCTGGCAGCCATCATCGACTCCCTGAATCATGATATTTCTATTTCCTATGTTCAGGATCCGACAGAAAAGATCAAAAAATTGATTGAAACACACAACGCAAAATAAAGAATCCGTTCCCGCGGACGGCAGGGAAGTTCTTCTTTTTCCTGTGTAACGGTTTACTTTTTTTTGAAAATATATTAGAATGAATCAGAATGTAAAAATTTAAAAAGGAGATTTAGTTATGAAAATTTCATCATTACAGAAAGCTAGATATGAATATTCTCCAAAGCTTCCAGGAATGCTTAGAAACGGTATCGCAGACATCTGCGTTAACGAAGGAGAAGAAACACAGAGCGTAGCTGATCAGGAAAAGATCAAGGCACTCTTCCCAAATACCTATGGTAAAAAAGAAATCACATTCCAGAAAGGTCAGAACACTTCCGAAGCAAAGAAACAGGTGGTAGGTGTTATCCTTTCCGGCGGACAGGCTCCAGGCGGACACAACGTAATCTGTGGTTTATATGATGCTTTAAAAGCAACAGACAAAGAAAATGTTCTTTACGGATTCAAAGGCGGTCCAAGCGGACTGATCGAAGACGACTACATCATCTTTGACGACGCATATATCAACGAATACAGAAACACTGGCGGTTTCGATATCATCGGTTCCGGCAGAACAAAATTAGAAACAGAAGAACAGTTCGCAATCGTTGCTGAAGTTTGCAAAAAACACGGCATCACAGCAATCGTTATCATCGGTGGTGATGATTCTAATACAAATGCTGCTGTTCTTGCAGAATACTTCGCAGCTCACAATACAGGCGTTCAGGTCATCGGATGCCCGAAAACAATCGATGGCGACTTAAAGAACGAAGATATCGAATGCTCCTTCGGTTTCGATACCGCTACAAAAACATACAGCGAAATCATTGGAAACATTGAAAGAGATGCAAACTCTGCGAAGAAATACTGGCATTTCATCAAAGTTATGGGACGTAGTGCTTCTCACGTAGCATTAGAATGTGCGCTTAAGAC
>CAZLQJ010000047.1:0-14409 GCA_964561705.1 uncultured Lachnoclostridium sp.
TCTTAAAGCAGATTTATCGATACATTCTTTTGCATCCGCTTCCCGCTCATGACGAACCAGATTCAGCCCTTCCCAATTTTCAGAATCCCAGCCTATGGCGTCATCATAAATATGAATTTGTGTATATTCCATATTTTCCAGAGTTTTTCGAAACTCTGTGGTATACATTAATTCCGGTGCATCTCCCTGAAATGTCAGGTTTTTTACGCCCTGGCCTTTACTATCTCCGTAAGCCAAACTGGTTCCAACCCGCTCTACCGCAGCCGGAATTGTAAGTTCCGGCAGGGATTCACAGAAATAAAATGCACCTGCATCAATCACCTTGATACTGTCCGGTAACGTAACCTTTTCCATGTTATAGCAGAAATGAAACGCTCCCACACCAATGTATTCGATCCCTTCCGGGATAACCACTTCCTTGAGTGCCGAATCCCAGGAAAATGCATTGGGAGCAATATCCGTCACCGGAAATCCATCAATAAAATCTTCAATTTCAACAACACCGGCTGCTTTTACTGATTCCTCCACACAAATATGCCAGTAAGGCCCTCTGTTGCACCACATATCATACTGATTTTCACCATAATAAAGTTCATAATTTACCTGATTAACCGTTTTTTTATAACTGTCGAAATGAACACTCCATCCGTTCTCTTCTGCCCACTCTTTGTTTGGTCTTCTTTGCAGAACGATCGAAGTTTCGTCACTTTTCGCCTGCCCATCCAGTGAGCACATTCCAAATGTCATCATTGCCGCAAACAATATACTTACGATTCTTTTCATCACGCGCTCCTTTTCCTTCCTATTCTCCGATCTGGTTCCTTACACTCACCCGATCACTGAACAGCTTGTCGTTGACTTTTTGATTATGAAAAATAACGCGTATTCCCTGAGGCTGCCGTTTCAGATTGACCTGTGCATGCAATCCATAGACTTCCGGATCAGATTCACTTCCCTGTACCACACTTCCATTGCCATCCTGCGAAACATACAAGGAAATCCGATCCGCCTCGTATCTTCCTACACGTATTTCCTCGATCACGTATTTTTCGCTCACCGGAAGATCTGTAAATGTATACGACATAGAAACCTTTCCATTGGACTGATCTTTCTTTACATTCTCTTTGGTGAATATAAACGTATGATAAAATGTATATTCCTGTCCGTCAATTCCGTTTCCCTTGATTCGGATCATAAATGCCGGATCTCCATGTTCCCAGCAAATCTGTTCATCTTCACTGTCAATTTCCTTTACAATGGTCAGATTCGTCCGCTGATCAAAAAGAACGGAGTCCTCCGACTGCATTTTCAAATAATTGTCCTGATTGCTTACCGGCTCACTGTCAGATTTTGTCACCGCCCACGGAATCGTACTGCTGTAGGCTTTGGTTGTGATCACAGGTGCATAATCCACCACAGTCTCACAAACATTGGAAGACACGATACGGTCCTTTGCATCCACCTCATAAATATAATACGTTCCATTTTCCAATCCTGTAATCTTGGCAGTTCCTAAGGAAGCCCCCGCCGGAATTACGATCTTGGCCCGTGCATCGACGTTTTGAACCGTACCGCTGCGATATCTGGTCCCAGAACAGACATAATGATAAGTTCTGCTCTTCTTTTCATTCGCAGTCACATATTTATTTAAGTTGATGACAGAATCCCGCCGCCAAAAGACCAATTGAGGAACGTCAATGGAGATCTTGCACTGGGTTGACGGCTCCTGCGTAGAATAATAGCTTACATACTGTTCCCGGCTAATTGCTGCCATCCGGTCCTTCCCGCCGGTATCTTTTCCATACTGTAAATATTGGATTGGGAAGGAAAACGTATGTCCCTCCGCCTGATAGGTTCCATCACTCATTTTCCCAATCGACCAATAAACCGTTTTGGTACTCTTGACATAGACATGGGTAATGCCGCTATCCTGTACCGCCTGATAGACATTTTCCGGAACCCCTTTGACGATTCCACGATCCGGTGAAGACAAAACTTTCCATGTTTCGTCCAGTTTCGCAGTATCCAGTTCAAAATCCGACCCTAACTGATCCACATAAAAAGTCTCTTCTGCATAGATTTTTTTCAGGTAGGTTTCATCGATCTGATGTAGAACTTTTTGTGTCAGTTCGGCAAAATCCCCCGTAGTTCTTGCATAAAAAGTCTGATCGGCAGCTGCTACCAGTCTGTCTTTCAACCCTGTTTTATCATTTTCATTAATTCCAACACCAACTGTCCATACGGTGATACCGGGAACCGCCCTTAACTGATACAAAACACCTCCGGTCAGCTGATCATTGGTCATCTGCATTCCGGTCAATGCCGGATTGCTCCGATCCACATCCTTTCCTTCGCTGCCTCCCGGCATCCCATCGGTTAAAAATAAAACCAAGGTCTTTTTTGCCTTGTCGGAAGCACTGCGGCCAGTGAGCATCGCCAGTGCATTTTGGAAGGCATTGCCCCAGTTTGTCCCATTATAGGTAAAGGGGTGATCGATCTGCGCCTTTAAGGTCTGTGCATCGGAAGTAAATCCCAATTTGGTAACCCCTGCTCTGGATGTGATCTGGTCACTTCGTGTAACATTTTCAAGACCTGTCCCCGCCTCATTCCCGTTCCAGTTTGTCCAGGAACCATTGTTTGGCACATCACTCCAAAACGGAATATAAGCAATTTGATTGCCGCTATTCAGCTGAAGGATCTTATCCACGATCTGATCCATAAATTCCTGGGATTTTGTTAATCGGTCATTGGTCTGACATTCTCCCGTACAGGTACACAAAATCCACCTTCCGTCATATTGGTGAAGCTCTGAATTATCCAAAAAATACATATCTGCATTTTCTACCGGCCGTTTCACCCCTCTGTAATCATAATAGTAAGATCCCACCGGAAGTCTCAGCACACGGCATCCTTTGGAAAGATAATCCAAGGCTGCCTCCCGGGAGGAAATCCTCACATAATGATGAAGATCCGTATGAATGATATTATAAAGATTGGCTCCGTTCACCATCGTCCAAGCCGGTATTCCGGAAAACGGATCCTCCTCGATCAACAGATAAAAATGATCGCCCAATTGACAAGGGGAATTGTTTTTTACCTCATAATGATAGTAACGGGTCGAAGTCCCATCTCCCGGATCATAACCCAAAAGGGAAGCAGTATACGCATTGGGTTCCGTTACATAGGAAAAATAATTTTTTGCATCAGATTTAAACTGTTCTTTTAATTCCTGGACGGTAATAGACCATTGGTTACCGTTTAGGATTGGATAATAGGCCGTCGCAGTGGGGCTTGACCAACCTTTTCTCATCTTTTCCAGATGATAACCATAATTTGCATCCATTGATCCTGATTTATCATGAACCAACACCACATTCATATCCGGCGTTACCGATAATGTTCCGGAATTTGACGAATACTGCACCGTCACCTTTGCTTCTCCCGTATCCGGATCCGTCCACTGCGCCCGTTTCTTAAGATTTACAGACAAATCCGTACCTGTCACGAGATCTGCCGGTGCCGGAATATTTTCTGAAGCATGGTATTCATACCTATCAAAAAATTCCGTTGGTATCAGCGGTACCTCATCTGTCGCTTCGGAGATTTCCGTTTCTGCGCCTTCGATGGTTTCCATTTCCTGCGCAAACCCAGTGATCGATATCGGCAGCAACATGGTCATCGCACAGAGCCATGCAATCATCTTTTTCATCCTTTTCCACCACCCTTTTCTAATGCTTCAAATGCTTCCTGTGCATTTTGAAAACCTGCTGATTGTACAGACTCACAGACGACATCAATGGAAAATCCCCAAAATTCATCCGGTATACTTCCCAACACCTTTATATGCGTAAAGAGGGGGGCAGTCTTTTCCCCGACCCTTAGGATCGATTGATAATAAAGCCAGCCATCTGTGCCTTTCTTCCAGTCAGTCGTATTCATTCCCATTGACTGATCGTAATAATAGGAAAGATAATCCTTTGCCCTGCTGTCCGATAAATTCACTTTTGCCCGGACATAGCCATCCGTCATCCCTGTATTTACAATCACCGGCTTCTTTACGGTCTTTTGATCCTTTTGTGGCGGATCAAATTCTTCTGTGATTGAAATTTCATTGTTTCCCACCACAAAGGTATTTACCGCCTGATCGGTATCCCTTAAATATGCCAAAATTCCCTTCCCGGCAACTAGGAGCAGGCATAAAACAGAAAAAATCAGCAACCATTGTTTCTTTTTCATTCCATTTCTCCTTCCCGTTTATGCTTTTTCAGTCCAAAAACTGCTGTCATTCCCAAAGAAAGTCCGGCAAGACACAGATAGAACCCCAGTTTGGAAGAATCTCCAGTGTGCACAGTTTCCGGTGCATCGACGATCGGCTCTGTAGAAAAAATCCATTTCACACAACTGTCGCATCCACTATAATCGTTCCCCAGCTCTTTGGGAACATCGATCGTAAATTGGAACTCCCCTTCTTTTCCCTTCGGTAAAATCCCCAGGATCACCGTTTCAGACAATTCTTCCGCCCTTAAATTTCCTGAATAAACCGTCTTTTCCGTATCTCCAATTCCGGAAATGATCTGTAAACGAATTTGATCCGTCAAAGAATCCTCCTTGGACACTTCACTTCGAAAATAGAGTTTCACTGCTTCACTTCCCTGATTTACAAGTTGCACCTGATCCTCATAGTGGGCTCCCGGCATCAATTCCGGTAGATTGTAAAAAAAGTCATCACTGTTTTTGATCAATTCTTTACTCCTGCCTTCATACCGGATCTGGAACAACTTTGTTTCCGTACTTTTTAATACCTTGATATCATAATTTTTCTTTGTTTCGCTTTTGAGGATTTCTACTTCGCCCCATGGATTCTCAGATTGAAAATCCGGTGAAAAATTCTGACTCTGGATCGCATCTGCATCGATCTCCAGAGAAATCGGCTTTTCTTCATTGCTCTGCTCAAAATCTGCCGGTATCTGCACTCCTTGAAAAAAATCTGCACTTTCTCCATGGGAAAGAATCCGGGTAAAATAGTAATAACCATCCTCTGCTCTGATCCAATCCTCCCCGATTCCATACAGATTTTCCTCTGTGATTCCATCTGTTTCCCGAAAGGTCACTTTCGCCCGGATATAGCAGTCTGTTCCTTCATTACAGATCCGCGGAATCTTGGAAATCCGGTCTGCAGGCAAAACTGCCATTTTCTCTGTCCACAGTTCTTCCTTATCTCCATTTTTCTGATATTCCGTAAGATCAATATCCACTGTACCGGTTTCAAAATGGTTCACAATTTCTGCAGAAGTCATCGCATAAATGGTTCCGCCACAAAAGAGCAGTGCCGAAAGACCCAGCAAAGCAACCCAATGCTTTTTCTTCAACATACCGCTGCGTTCCTTTCTATTGTGCATTCAATACCGCCCATACTTCTGCAGGCTTCACCTTTCCATCACGATTATTTCCATCCAATCCTGTTTTTCCATCATTAATATTCGATGTCTGGATTGCATAAGCATCTACCACTACATGGAACTCTTTTCCTTCCAAACCTTCATCTTCCACCACATTGGCAAATTTGATATAATCAAATACAGCTGTTGTCGTCTCATTGGCCTTCACCGCCGTCATAGACTCATTGGTGCCATAGGCATACAAATGGGTCACCGTACCCTCTTCTGCATTTTTCGTACCTGTTCCTAGTTCCATCCATCCATTTTTCACATCATACTGAAAAAGTTCCGTATCCACCTTTGGATTTTTCGTTCCATTTTCATTTGCTGTCGTTACCTTTGCATACGGAACCTTCACTTCCACAAAGACATAAGCATCGTTAATCCCGATATTCTTTACCTGAGGATCCTTTTTCATTTCCTCCTCCGGTGTCATATTTTCCACCGGCGTCCATCCAGGTTCCAGAAGATCAATGGCGATCTTTCCCACCGTAAATGTATTGGTTTCCCTGTCCGTATCTGTAAAAAATGCAGAAATTCCGCCAACTGCCAGGCATCCTGCCAATGCAGATACCACAATACCTGTTTTCACTTTTTTAAAATTCATACATAATTCTCCTTTGCATTTCATTTTTTGAAATAGAGAACAAAGTATTCCGGAGCAAAAAATAAATTTGTCCTCTTGTTTTATAATAAAAATGGGAAATTCCGGCGAAATTGCCGTTAATCAAATGACGAACGTCATTTTTGATACACATTGAGTATATCACCTGCAATCTGATTTTGCAAGTAAAATCGATCATAAAATAAAAAAGTGCGGGTAACAGGACTTGAACCTGCACGGTCTCCCACCAGAACCTAAATCTGGCGCGTCTGCCAATTCCGCCATACCCGCATGTTACCTTGAATTTTGATGCTTTTTAACCGCACCAGAATTCTAATTTTTCTTTGCGCCAGATTCTGGATTTTTCGTTTCCGGCGCATCTGTTTCTCCATATTAAAACAAAACCAAAAGAATGTCAAATATTTCCGCTCCTCCCTCCCATATTAAAAAAATCTTAAGAATTTATTTCCACTCTGCCTTTGCTTTATTCTCCGCAATGGACTATCATAAGAGCATGTTAAACTAGGAGGTTTATGGATATGTCAAAATCTATCAATTCTGAACGGATCAAACACGTTCTATATTTGATCAGCATGGGCATCCTGATCTTTTTTTCCACGCTGATCTTGATACAGTCAACTTCTAATGATACCGGCATGAATTTTTTTCAGCAGCACGTGTCAAAATCATCCCTTACCCTTGGAGTTCTTTTCGGTGCTGCACTGTTGATCCTGATCTTTTGTGGAATATCCAGATTTTTCTCTGCTCTGTCTGAAGAAAAATTGCTGCGTTTTACGCTCCTATTCTCTGGAATCGGCATATTTTTACAATATTTTATATTATTTTACATCCAGCCGATACTCCGCTACGATCATCTGCTCGTTTTTGACGGCGCCTTGGAAATCATTCAGACCGGAAAACTTTCCCTGTCTGCAAACGATACTTATTTCGGACTCTATCCATTTAATATTTCCATTGCTGCACTAAACAGCCTGATCCTGCGCATTCTGCAGCTTTTCGGAATGGCAGAGAAGCACCTTATGCTGGGACTGCAATGCACCTATCTTTTTTTGATCGATCTGGGCATCTTTTTCTCCTGGAAAATCGTAAAGATCCTGCATTCCACAAAAAGCGCCTCACTTTTTGCCCTGCTTTGTTTATTTAACCCGATACTGTATGCATGCGCTGCCGGATGTTATACCACCACCCTGATGGTACCTCTCCTGATGGGTACTCTTTTGCTGATGATCTGCTTCCTGAAAGAAACAGATTTCCGCAAAAAATGTATTTTAGGTTTCCTCTCCGGGGCTGCATTGGCATTTGGAAGCCGTTTGCGGGCTACCGTATTTATTGCAGGGATCGCTCTGGTCATTTATTTAATGATTCGTGTCAAACCGTCAGTCCCGACACGTCCGTTCAAAAAAACTGCCCTTCTCATTGGAACGGTACTTTTGGGATGTGCGGTAAGTTTTGGCGGATTTACTGCATTTCAAAACAGCTATGTTACGGAAGACTACACCGATACCCAGATGCCGATAATCTATTATCTGATGTTTGCCGCAAATCCGGATACGGAAGGCACTTACAATGAAGCTGACTATGAACTTGTTTCTCACCTGAATACTTTAGAGGAAAAAGAAACCGTCTCCGCACAGCTTCTCAAAGAACGACTTCAGAACATGGGCATCGGAGGATTTCTTGCGCTTGCCAATCATAAGCTGGAACTGACCTGGTGTGATGCCACCGACGATTACAGTGATTTTTTAACGACTTCACGAAATTATTCCGGTTTGCAATCCTTTATGGCCGGAGATCAAAAAGACTTTTATGCCATGTACTGCCACATGTTTCAGGTAGCCATCATGGTGCTGCTTCTGATTTCTTGCATCCATATGTTAAAGAAAAAATGTGACCACGCCTATTATCTGCTTCTTTTAACCCTGTTAGGCGGTATGGTATTTCACATTTTATGGGAATCCTACTACGTTTACAGTTTCGGATTTTCCATGCTTCTGCTGATCGCTGTCTCCGACGGCATTGAAAAAATCGCAGATCATCCGGTATCCAACCGAAAGCTAGGAATTGCCGGTGTCGGTTTCCTTGCGATCTTTTTGATTACTACGCTTCCATGGATCTATGAGCTTCGCAGCATTCCATATAAGCATGTAAACAATGCAGTTGTCCAGGATATGAGCCTCGGTGAACAACAGCCACTGTTATCCGGCGACGAGATCACCCAGACCTTCCGGACCGATCAAAGTTTCAACCGTGTAGCATGTAAAATCTACAATCCTTCCGGAACTGCCAACGACTCCCAATACCGTCTGGAACTATTCACCGAAAACGGAGACTGTCTGGCACGAATGGATATCCAGGGCTCTCAGATCCAGGATAAAGACTACTGCTACCTGGAAGTACCAAAAACCGCTTCCGGTCAAATGAAACAATATCTGATCCGGATCACACCGCTCTACACCACACCGCAGGCTTATCTGACCTTTGGCTATTATCATACCCAGCACTATGATATTTATAGTGAAGGTCATATGACAGGTCTTAACAGCGATGAACGAACCGATCTGACCTTTAAAGTCTTTGAAAGCGTGGAAACAAACTTCTTTCAGTAAATAAAATCACTTCGATCAAACGCCTGCCGGGCGCACAAAAAATCGGAAGCCGGGAAATTCCCTGCTTCCGATTTTTCCATCTGACAATTATTTTTCCTGATGTTCTTTTACCAGCATATCTGCCACCTGGTGTTCTTCTGTCTCCTCCGTATAGGCAAGCATCGCCGCTGCCACAGCACCTTCCAGAATTGCATCCACACCGGCAACCTTTCCTGCACCGACAAGCTCTGTCAGTTTTAACAGCAGTCCCATGTTTCCTTCCTGGATCACATCTTCCAGATTGGCACCATGGGATGCATAATCCACTGCCATCTGTGCAATGTCCGGCAGCCAGCTTTCCATGATTTTTCCAATCACAGAGGCATCACCGCCCAGAAGGCTATCATAGGAAGCCTGCATATTCTCCTCTGACATGACTTCAATGGCTTCCAGATCGTCCAGATAACTCTGAAAATAAGAAATTTCTTCTGTCTCCGGCTCTGCCTGCACAGTCTCCTCTTCTTCCGGCTCCTCAGTCTCTGTCTCCGGCTCTCCCTGCTGAACTTCCGGTGGAAGCTGCAGATACTGCCAGATCATATCTACCTGTTCCTCTGTCAGTTCCATTCCATCAAAATATCCGATGATCGCTTCCTTGGAAAGCGGTTCATTTGACGTTCTGCAGATCTCTGCTACAGCACGCAAGGTTTCCATAAAATTATTTCTATCCAGCATCCTCATCTCCTGATCTTTGTTTTCTACTGAAGATTTTAAACACGCAAGTCCATTCTGTCAACCACGAGAAATAGAACATCCTATTCATTTCGAAGGGCAGACAAAGCGGAAAGCTTCATGGCACGAAGCGCCGGCATCAGTCCTGCCAACATACCGATCACAACCGCAAAAACCAAAGAGACCAACGCCAGCCAAGGCGGAATATAGGAAATGCTTCCGCCGTAACTTTCCCCAAGCAAGGCATTGATCATTACGGAAATCCCATAACTCAGCATCAGACCCACGGCACCGCCGCTCAATCCGATAAAAGCTGCCTCCATCAGGAACAAATCTCTAATTCGTCCCAAACTGCACCCTAATACCTTCATAATACCAATTTCTTTGGTACGTTCATAAATCGACATCATCATGGTATTGGCAATTCCAATCGCTGCAACAAAAAGTGATACGGCACCAATTCCCCCAAGTACCGCTTGGATCATTCCCATCTGTTCCTGCGACTGCTCGATCCATTCCGCATTGCTGTAAGCGGAATATCCCATCTCTGTAATCTGTTTTTGAACCTCCAGCACATTGTCCAGCTCATCAACGGAAACGTACATCTCATCATAGTACCATTCCTTGTAAGGTTTTCCGTTAGAATTTGTTGGCTGCCCCGGAATTGCCGAATTTTTAAAGATTTTCTTTAACTGCGTCTTCAAAGCATCCAGATTACAGTAGGCATACCAGCTAAATTCATTGTAATCATCGATTGTTCCCTCCACCACTCCGGAAGAAGGATACATATATTTTTTCGGCTGGGGGATTGGATTTCCTGACTCATCCGTTCCGCCGGACTGTGCATTCCAGTAAGCATTGGTATCCATAATGAAAAACATGGGATCGTTTACCAGATCAATATCCGCAGTCTCTCCGGTACCGTAAAAATATTCTCCGGTTCTTGCATTATAAAAATCCATGATTACCTGATTGCCGTATAAAAATTCCAGATTGTCAGGATCCGTCGGCAATTGGGACCCCTCACCCAGCGGAATGTTCATCTTCTCCAAAGCCTCAATGCTCATTGCCCGTACGCTGAGATAACATTCATAAGGACCGGCCTTCAGAATCGGATTGATGGAAAGCACCGGCGATACAATCTCCACATGAGGAATGTTTTTGATGGCATCCGTGGTACTATCCGTCAGCCGTCCTGCATTTACATCCGAGGAGGATCCATCATATACACTATCCCCCTGGTACACGGTAATGGTCGTCAAACCACCGCTTCTTTCATACTGTTCCATCGTGGACTTACTAAGCCCCAATCCCAGAGAAATCATAACAACGATCGAAGCCGTCCCGATGATCACGCCCAAAACTGTCAAAAAAGTTCGCAGCTTACGGCGCCAGAGATTTGAAACACTCATTCTGAGCAGATCAATCCATCTCATCTTCTGTCTCCTCTGTATTTTCTGTTTCCAGCAGTTCAATGATTTCTAATTCTTCTGCTTCCTGTTTTTTTGCTTTCTTTTTCTTTTTTAAAACCAACACTGCCACTGTAGCTGCAGCCGCCAAAACAACTAAGATCAGCACGATCGCCCATACCGGCAGTCCCTTGCCTTCCTCTTCTATTTCCTCGTACATGCCATCGTCATACATCATATCATCATAATATGGTTCGCTGACATACAGACTCATGGTTTCCTCAATCACGGACTGCTTGCCTTCCTCATCTTCATAATTGATCAGGACTTTTACCATCCCGTCATCCTCCGTAACCGCCTGGGCTGTCAGATAAGCATCCACATTCCCCGTTGCGCCCGGTTCCAAATTTCCGATAAAGGTATCTCCGCCGCTGACAGAATCTGCTTCAAATTTTACATTGACATTATAAAGTTTGGTCTTTCCAACATTATAAATACTGAACATAACATTGGCTTCATTTCCCACTTCCACCGACTCCGGCATCAGAGAAATGCTGCTCAGATCAACTTTTGCTTCCTGTTTGATCGGAACGGAAACACTGGCAGTCTCTGTAAAGGAATTTCCTGCTGCATCTTCATATTCCATATCCACGGTTACCACATACGGTTTCTGGGCAAGATCCGCCTTGGATTTTAATTCAATCGAAATATCCTTTGAAGAATTTGCACCGATCCGATCCACAAAAATGGTACTGGATCCGGCGGTCGGCAAAAATGCCGCATAAGTATTATTGGCATCGGAACCTTCCTGGGTTCCCTGAATATCAAACAGCATGTTGGTCACGGCTGTCTGTTTCGATGTGTTTTTCAGATGCAAGGTCAGCTGAAAGGTATCTCCGGCATAAACTTCTTCCGGATTTGTCGTAAAACCGGTCACAATCACCCTTGGCGTAGAAATCTTTCCGCTGTCCGTACCTTCCTCATCCGTTTTTGGTGCAACGCCGTTGACCTGCACATAATAATCCAAAACAACGCTTCCTTTGGAACCATCTGCTTCATTATAAGAAACGTTAAAAGTCAGCTTTGTATAACCGGTCACAGCATCTTTTCTGGTCTTTAACGTCCAGCGGAATGTGCATTTACGGTCTACCAACTTTTTATTCTTCCCCGTCACCTCGCCTTCCAGCTTTTCACAGGTCTGGGAATAATCTGTTTTCGAAATTTCAAAAGGCCAGCTTTCTGCATCCTCGCTTAATACCGGAGTGATCACCACATTCGTCACATCGGTATCTCCAAGGTTTACCAAAGGAACCGCAATCGTACACTCAGACCCTGCATTTGCAATGGCTGTATCATATTCTTTGCCTCCCACGATCACGTTGCTGTTTACCGCCGGATTCTGCGGCGTCTCCGGCTGTACATCCTGTCCGCCTTGTGCCGGCTGCTGCTCAGTTCCCTGTGCCGGCTGCTGTGTCTCAGCCTGTGCTGCCGGCTGGCTCTCTGCTGCCCATACCAGACTTCCCACAGACGAAAATGTCAGCATGGCGCATAATAAACTTATCGCTAATTTTTTCATAACCCTTGTTCTCCTTGTCTGTTGTCTTCTATTTTTACGATCTTTCCATCAATGATATGAAAAATCCGATCTGCAAAACTTGCCAAATGATCATCATGGGTTACCATGACTAACGTTTTTTTCTGTTCCCGTACAACCCGCTGCATCATATTCATGATGTCTCTGGAAGTATTGGAATCCAGATTTCCCGTAGGCTCATCCGCAAAAATAATCTCCGGATCAACGATTAAAGCCCTTGCGACCCCGACGCGCTGCTGCTGTCCGCCGGACATTTCATTCGGCTTGTGCTTTTTATGTTCCGGAAGTCCCACCAGATCCAGCAGTTCTCCCGCCTTTTTCAAACGAACCTTTTTATCTTCTCCACGAAATACCAGCGGCAATGCTACATTTTCCTGTGCATTCATGGTCTGAAGCAGATTAAATGACTGAAAAATAAATCCCACGTGATCCCGCCGGAACTTTACCAGCTGTTTTTCATTCATCGTTTCAATATGTTCTCCATCGATCACCACCTGCCCCTTTGTCGGCTTTTCCAGACCGGCAAGCATGTTCAGCATGGTAGACTTTCCGGAACCGGAGGTTCCTACGATCGCGCAAAACTCACCTTCATAAATATCCAGACTCACACCATTTAACGCATGGACTTTATTTTTTCCGATGGAATATACTTTGTGAAGCCCCCGCACCTGAATCACAGGCTTTCTCTGCACTTCCATTTCATCCCTCCTCGTACAATCTCTCACTGTTAAGACAATCATATCATCCAAAAAGTTTTAAGTATAGGAAATTTCCCCGAATCTTTTCTTAAGAAATGCTTAAGACCTGCATCCGCTTCTGAATGCAGGTCTCATCACTCAAATAAGTTTTAAAACTCCATACACATCCCTGTGTACATCTGTTCCACAATCTCCCCCAGCTCTTCCTTTAAAACAGCAAACGCCTCTTCCCCGGTACAATGTCCGGTAATCACCTTCTTAATACCGGTATCCTTTATTCTTTTCGCCAGCGCGCACACTTCACTTTCCGGCGACTTATAAAGATGCAATCCGCCAATGTAAGCACAGATCTCCTTCTCCGGAAATGTCGCACTCACTTCATTGATAATATGATCCGCACCGCCGTGAGAACAACTATTAAAGATCACCAGCCCTTTGGGCGTATCAAATACCAGACTCTGCTCATGTGCAAAATCATCCGGAAACATTTTTCCATGCTCCTTCACAAACAGATCCACCTTTTTGGCGATTTTCTCCAACCCCGGCGTTTTGTGCGGAATGAGCGATGCACCCTTCAAAAGTTCATAATCCCCTTCCACGTACCGGATACGGTCTGCATATCCCTCCAAAGTTCCCGGACGAATCCCGTTATATTTCCGGCGAAGCCACTGACGCTTCCCATAACAATTTTCTGCCGTACCCTTTCTCAAATAAAAAGATGCGGTTTTATTTCTTGCAAAAAATTCCGGCATTCCATCTGCATGATCATAATGTGCATGAGACAGCACGCCATATTCGATCTGTGCCAGATCGACCCCCAGTTTTTGTGCATTTTCCGCAAACGCTCCGCTCGCCCCTGTATCCAGCAAAATGTGATGTCCCTCATATTCAATATAAAAAGACAATCCCCACTCACTCATCAGATCACTTTTTGTAATATTATCAATCAATACTTTTACAAGCATGTGCTTCCCCCTGAACTACCAATTCCTGTAATAAATTTGTAATCTTTCAGTTATAATATAACATTTCCCCTCCACCTGTACAAGCCACCTTACAGGATCTGGCACAAATTTTTATATTTTGCATATTTTTTTCATTTCTGCACATTCTAATCTCGAAAGGATGGTGTTTCAACATGAATAAAAACAAATCGAATAATGTCAACAACAGTGCTAAATCAAGCAACAGTTCCAATGCCAACAACAGCTCCAACGCAAACAACAGTTCCAACGCTGAACGCAATGCTGAAACAAACTGCGGATCAAAAAACAGCAGCAAATAATCCGATCCGCCACACACAGAAGACCGCAGGGAAGTTGCCTTCCCTG
>CAZLQJ010000048.1:0-13894 GCA_964561705.1 uncultured Lachnoclostridium sp.
TATAGGTTACTTTATGAGGTTCCATGGCTTTTAAAAGACGCTGCCACAGTTCCTTGTTTTTGACTGGTTTTTTGGCGGCATTTTTCCAGCCGTTTTTCAGCCAGCTGCCAATCCAGTTCTGATTAAATGCATCCACCACATATTTGGAATCCGAATACAATTCCACCTCACATGGTTTTAGCAACGCTTCCAACCCTACGATCGCTGCCATCAGCTCCATACGGTTATTCGTCGTCTTTACATATCCCTGACTAAACTCCCTTAGATGCTCCGTACCATTTGGATCCGTATAGGATAAAATAGTGCCGTAGCCACCCGGACCGTCGGGATTTCCTCTTGCTGCACCGTCAGTGTAAATTTTAACTAACATACTTACCTCCTGTTTGCGGTGCTCCCACCATTGCCTATTTTATCCGAAACGCAAAGATTTTACAATACTTTTATCTCAGAAAAACAGAACAAAAAATCGGCACCTCCCCACGGAAGTGCCGAATGAATATGTATTTTGCCTGATATTACACAAAAACTGATTTTACAGGAAAATATATTTGCAAACGAAAAGAATGGATAAAATATACATTAATGGGCTTAATTTCTTTTCTTTTGCTTTTCCTGTCACAAGTGTCAGAACGGTATAAGAGATTACACCCATTACGATACCTTCTGAAATACTGTACATGATCGGCATAAACAGGATTGTCAAATATGCAGGAATCGCTTCTGAGAAATCCGAAAAATCAATCTTAGCTACATTGCACATCATATGGAAACCAACGACAATCAGTGCCGGAGCTGTTGCAAATGATGGAATGGATAAAAACAGCGGACTTAATACGATGGATACCAGGAACAAAAGACCTGTTACGATAGAAGTTAAACCAGTTCTTCCGCCTGCCATAACACCTGATGCACTTTCCACGAAAGTTGTAACTGTAGAGGTACCAAGTACTGCACCAGCAGTTGTTCCAACAGCATCAGCCATCAATGCGCCTTTAATTCTTGGAAGCTGTCCTTTTTCATCAAGCATGTCTGCTTTGGTAGCCACACCGATGAGAGTTCCCAATGTATCGAATATATCAACGAATAAGAAAGCAAATACAACAACGATCAGGTTGGCAATGCCGATTTCAGAAATATCAGCTCTGAAAACCGCACCAAAAGTTTCTCCTAAAGAAGAGAAGTTCCATCCTGCGGAGAAATTCGGATATACAGAATACCATCCTGCTTCCGGATTTGGTACATACAGTCCGACTGCCTGGCAGATCATACCAAGTACCCATGTAACGATGATACCAAGGAAGATGTCACCTTTTACTTTTTTGATTACAAAATATGCTGTGATCAGCACACCGATGATCGCAAGTAATGCTGTAATACCCTCTGTAGAAAAGTTTGTTTTAAATGTCTGATAAGTTAACAGTGTTGAATCACTGTTTACTACGATTTTCGCATTCTGAAGTCCGATGAATGCAATGAAAAGACCAATTCCTGCGGAAACTGCTGTTTTTAAAGTCAGCGGAATTGCATTAAAGATTGCTTCACGAACATTTGTCAAAGAAAGTACGATAAAAATAATACCTTCAATAAATACAGCAAGCATTGCTGTCTGCCATGAAACGCCCATACCAATACATACTGTATAAGCAAAATAAGCATTCAGCCCCATACCAGGAGCCAGTGCAAATGGATAATTTGCCATAAATGCCATACATGCACAGCCAATAAAAGATGCAATTGCCGTTGCAAGTAATACTGCATTTGAATCCATACCGGATGCCGAAAGAATGGATGGATTAACGGCCAGGATATACGCCATTGTCATAAATGTGGTAACACCAGCCAAGACTTCTGTTTTTACATCTGTCTTATTTTCTTTCAGTTTGAAAATTTTTTCTAACATCTGTTAGACCTCCTCCTATTGTTCTTCTGTATTTTTCCCAAATAATCAAAAAACACACTTCAATCATATCAGATTGCAGTAAAAATTTCCAATATGGTTTTTTAATAGCATTTAATAAGCACAGCTTATCAATCTCTATTATATCCATTTATTAAATGATAATACACACCATTCCTCCGTTGGAATCATTCGCAATCTTCTGCATTGTTTCTTGAAGTTTTACCTGACTTTCTTCCCCAATCTGATATACCTTTGACTTAATCCCCTCTTCTACCAGTTCTTCAATGGATTTTCCAAAAATATTCGTATTCCAGATTCCACCATTTTCTTTCGCCGGCTGTCCAATATATTTGATCAGATCTGTCGCCTGGCTTTCCGTACCCACCAAAGGCGAAATCTCCGTTTCAATATTTGCCCGGATCATGTGAATGGATGGAGCGCTGGCTTTAATCTTAACGCCATACTTGCTTCCCTGCTTGACAAGGGCAGGTTCTTCCAGCACAATTTCTTCTTTGATCGGCATAACCACACCGTATCCTTTTTGCCTTACCGCATCGATGGCATACTGAACCTTGACATATTCTTTTTTGATTGCTGACAGTTCTTTGAGCATAGCCAGCAGTTCGTACTCCCCCGCAATGTTTTCGCCGGTCATTTCACTTAAAATCTCATAATAGTATTTTTCATTGATTTCAAACACAACACATACTTTTCCACTGGAAAGATCAATTTTTTCCAGCTTTACCTCACTTACATAAGGAGAATCCATCTGCAATGTTTCCGGAATCACCTCCTGGATTTTGCCAATCCGATCCATAATCTTTCTGATTCCAGTTAGGAGTTCCTGTTTCAAATCCGCTTCATCAGAAAGCATTTCTACCCATTTTGGCATATAAAATTCAATCTCTGTGATCGGAAATTCCGTCAAAACCTTCTCCAACATCCGTGTAACATCCTCTTTTCGAAGCTGTTCACAGTTCAAAGGAAGCACCGGTACCTGATAGTTCTTTTGCATTTCTTCTGCCAGTTGCTGTGTCTCCCCTGCATATGGATGGGCACTGTTCAGCACAACAATAAACGGTTTCCCCAACTTTTTCATTTCTGCAACCGTCCGGTTCTCAGCCTCTATGTAACTTTCTCTTGTCAATTCCGAAAAGGAGCCATCACAGGTTACCACAATACCGATCGTAGAATGATCCTGCATCACTTTCCGTGTACCAATCTCCGCAGCCTTCACAAAAGGGATTTTTTCCTCCGACCAAGGCGTATTGACCATACGTGGATTTTCATCTTCCATGTGACCTGCTGCTCCCTCGATCATGTATCCAACACAATCGATCAGACGCATTTTCAGGCTGACATCCTCCGACAAACGAAGTTCAAACGCTTCTTTTGGAAGAAACTTAGGCTCTGTTGTAGTGATCGTCCTTCCCGATCCGCTCTGGGGAAGTTGATCCATGATTCGCTCTTTTTCCGGACCTTCTTCCATATTAGGAAGAACCAAAAGATCCATGATCCGTTTGATCAATGTTGATTTACCCGTCCTGACAGGTCCGATCACACCAATGTAAATCTCTCCTCCTGTTCGCATTTGAATATCTTTGTATAAATCAAATTCTCTCTTTCCGGTATTGTCCATCAAAAAACCTCCAACTCATAGTTTGTATTTCTACAATTTATGAGCCGGAGGCTTTAATTATTCATTGATCAAGCGTCTTTTCTATTTTTTATTCAATGACAAGTTCGTCCCAACGCTGGTCTGCTACAAAGGCAACATATGTTTTTCCTGTATTTAAGGTAATTTCATTGCCTTCATTGTCATAATAACGGGTCGGGTCAGTATCAGAATTTTTTGTCCACGCTACACTAACTCTCTTACCGTTGGTCATATAAATGGCATCACCGCCGCCAATACAGTTAAAAATCAGATAACCTTCGTCATCCAGCAGATTGTATGACACCTTCTGAATGATCAAATTTTTGAACGCAAGCTGTTTGTTACCATTCTGAGGATCCAAATGTGGTGAACCATATTCTGAATAATAATATAATCCATCCTCTTCATTATATTTTAATTCTGAGCCATTGTGTCCAAACGGAAGATCCACAAAAACTGCTGATTTCGCTGCCAAAGGATAGGTTTCATCTAATTTCTGCGGAGCTGCTTCTGTCGCAAACTGATAATGAGGACCTGGATAATATTCATTATAGGTCGTTTCAATATTTTCCACTTCTGCATACTTCGCAACCTCGCCCGTCAGAATATATTCTGTATATTCTTTCGATTTTCCGTTTTCAACACGGCCAAATACTCCCGAGAGATGATCTGTCGCATCCAGTGCAAGATAGGCATTAATATGAAACGGACCGCCCTCATGACAAATGATCGCATTCCATTCATTTGCCAAAAGAATATTGGTCGGGCGCAGGGAACGAATGCTTCCAAACTGTTCAATCGCACCCCAGTCTTTCACAAGCGCCATAAAACGGGTAATTTCACCATTTAATTTACTGTTCATCAATTCATAAACAACATCCGCCTGTGTCAGTCCATAATGCGGCAGTGCATGACTCTCATTATCTACCATAACAGCGATCGGTCTTTGATCTTTTAATTCTTCCGAAATAATCTCATTGGTCAGTTCACTGCGGTAATATCCTTCCGGAACCACATCTTCTACGGCCGGTTCTTCTTCCGCCACATCATCTGCCGGTTCTTCTTCCCCTTCATTTTCAATAGCGATCACATCATCTGTCGGTTCTTCATTTCCACCACATGCAACAGCCGATACAGCCATCACAGACAGCGTCAGAAGTAATAATAATCTTTTTCTCATTCCTCTATTTCCTTTTCATTATTTGTTGGAAAGGTATTCATGGATTCCTTTTGCAGCAGCTTTTCCTGCACCCATGGCAAGGATTACGGTTGCAGCACCTGTCACGGCATCTCCACCTGCATAAACGCCTTCTTTCGAAGTAGCGCCGCATTCTTCGCTGGCTACGATACATTTTCTCTTATTGATTTCAAGACCTTTGGTCGTTGAAGAGATCAATGGGTTTGGAGAAGTACCAAGTGACATGATCACGGTATCTACTTCAATTTCGAATTCACTGCCTTCCACTTCCACAGGACGGCGTCTTCCGGATGCATCCGGTTCTCCAAGTTCCATTTTCACGCAGCGGATTCCTTTTACCCAGCCATTTTCATCTGCAAGGATTTCTGTTGGATTTGTCAGAAGGTCAAAAATAATTCCTTCTTCTTTTGCATGATGTACTTCTTCTACTCGTGCCGGAAGTTCTTCTTCACTACGTCTGTAGATAATGTGTACTTCAGCACCAAGACGAAGTGCTGTTCTAGCAGCATCCATTGCTACGTTTCCACCACCTACAACAGCAACTTTTTTGCCTGCTGCAATCGGTGTATCATAATTTTCATCGAAAGCTTTCATTAAATTGTTACGTGTTAAATATTCATTTGCGGAGAATACACCATTTGCCTGTTCACCAGGAATGCCCATGAATTTTGGAAGACCTGCACCGGAACCGATAAATACTGCATCAAATCCTTCATCTTCTAATAATTCATCAATCTTCACAGCTTTTCCTACAACGACGTCTGTTTCGATTTTTACACCAAGTGCCTTTACATTTTCGATTTCCGGCTGTACTACGCCATCTTTTGGAAGACGGAATTCCGGAATACCGTAAACAAGCACCCCGCCTGCTTTATGTAATGCTTCAAAAATTGTCACATCATAACCTAATTTTGCAAGATCTCCTGCACAGGTCAGACCTGCTGGGCCAGAACCAATGACTGCAACTTTTTTGCCATTCTTTTCTTCTGCGCCTACCGGTTTGATATTGTTTTCTCTTGCCCAGTCAGCAACAAAGCGTTCCAGCTTACCGATTGCTACTGCATCACCTTTTTTACCACGGATACACTGACCTTCACACTGGCTTTCCTGCGGACAGACACGACCACAGATTGCCGGAAGTGCACTGGATTCGCCGATTACTTTATAAGCTTCTTCGAATTTTCCTTCTTTTACCTGTGCGATAAATCCCGGAATATTGATGGATACAGGACATCCCTGTACACATTTTGCATTTTTACATCCCAGACATCTTTGTGCTTCTTCTACTGCTTCTTCTGCATTATATCCAAGACATACTTCTTCAAAATTTTTTGCACGAACCTGTGGTTCCTGTTCTCTTACAGGGACTCTCTTTAATACATCTGCCATTATTTGTCACCTCCACAGTGTCCACATCCGCCATGATGGGTATCACCTTCCTGTAATTTCAGCATTGCTCTGCCTTCCTGTGTTTTATACATCTGCTGGCGCTTCATTGCCTGATCAAAGTCAACCAGATGTCCATCAAATTCCGGTCCGTCTACACATGCAAACTTCACTTCATCGCCAACAACCAAACGACAGGCACCGCACATACCTGTACCATCTACCATGATCGGGTTCATACTGACAATTGTCTTTAAGTCATATTTTTTCGTTGTCAGACAACAGAATTTCATCATGATCATCGGTCCAATGGATACGCAAAGATCATATTTATTTCCTGCTGCATATAATTCGTCGATCACTGCTGTAACCATCCCATGACGGCCATAAGATCCATCATCTGTTGTAATGTAGAGGTTGCCTGCAACTGCTTCCATTTCTTTTTCGAGGATCAAAAGGTCTTTTGTCTTTGCACCTACGATCACATCTGCTGCGACACCATGTTCGTGAAGCCATTTCACCTGCGGATAAACAGGTGCCGTACCTACGCCGCCTGCTACAAAGAGGATTTTTTTCTTTTTCAGTTCTTCAATATCCTCGTCACAAAGTTCTGAAGGACATCCCAGCGGTCCTACAAAGTCCATAAAAGCATCCCCTGCCTTTAACGCGGTCATCTTATGTGTAGATGCACCGATTGGCTGGAATACGATTGTGACTGTACCAGCTTCTCTGTCATAATCACAGATTGTCAATGGAATACGCTCTGACGTTTCATCAAGTCTGACAATGATAAACTGTCCTGGTTTACAAGATTTCGCAACTCTTGGAGCTACTACATCCATTAAATAAATATTGGATGCTAATTGTTCTGCTTTTGTAATTTTAAACATAATCTGCCTCCTAGTTCGTGTGGATCGTATTTTTTGCTTTCACAACCTCATCCACACTACGCTAACATAAATGATATAATAAAAAAGACGACTTTTCAACAAAAAAATCATCTTTTCTAATCCTATATTTACACATTGTGCTATTTTTAATTTTGCAGTTCCTCTTCTAATGGAATACGGGTATATAAAACCGTCGTCACTTCCGAAAAAATTCCGCTCCCACTTTCCAGAACAACGCATACGGTTGTGGTCCCTTCCGGCATTAAAAACTCTCCGGTATAAATTTCCGAATCACCGGTAGGATCACTGCCGTCTAATGTATAATATGCAATACATCCTTCCGGAACCAGAATGCGAACATACTGTTCCCCCTGATAGGTACCTGTCTCCGGCAATACCACCGGCTGATCCGGTGCCCCGAATTCAATCACATACACTTCCGATACAACCTCACTGCTGTTCCCATCCGGATCCATCAAAAAAGCACGAATCACTGTCGTCCCCTCTGTCAGGGCAATCGGACGATCATAGCGGTTGGTATTCTCATTCGGCGCTGATCCATCCAAGGTATAATAAATATTGCCTTCCGTTTCACTTTCCAGTTCCACAGAAATATAATACGTATACTCTCCGCCAGGCATACTGAACTTCGGGCTCGGAATATATTTGATCTCTTCTTTATCATCCGCCTGATCTGTCTGCTGCATGGCACCAGGTTCCTGATTTTTCAGCACTGCTCCATAGGAAATTCCAAACGCAAGCAATCCCAGAAGCACCAATGCTATCACAGCCAGATACTTCCATGGAAACTTTTGTTTTTGTTCTTTCTCATTTCCAGGCACATTCTTCTTTTCCGATGCTTCCGGTTTCTTCACCGTTTTCTCTTCTTTTTTCGACAAATTGATCTGCAGTTCTTCTAACTCAGGCTCATAATCCGGAACGATCTGAACCGCCTGTCCACAATTATGACAAAACAAACAGCCTTCCTTAATCTCTGTGCCGCATTTTTTACATTGCATAGATTTTTTTGTTCCTCTATAAATATTCTTCTATATATTGTTCAAACTGTTCCGGTGACATCAGGATCTCTCTTGGTTTGGTTCCCTGTTCTTCTCCTACGACACCGGCCTCAGCCAGCTGATCCATAATTCTTGCTGCCCTGTTAAATCCAATTTTAAACCATCGCTGAAGCATACCGATCGAAGCCTTATCCTTTTCAATAATAAATTTTCCAGCTTCCACAAACAGCGGATCATTTCCATTTCCCTGTTCTTCGGATTTCCCTCCCAAAACAGCTGTACCACTTTGCTGCTTCTTTAAGTGTTCTTCAATTTCTTCATTGACAGTTGCCGCCTCATTATGTGTTTTTAAAAATTCTACAACAGACGCTACTTCCTCATCTGAGACAAATGCCCCTTGAATACGTACAGGCTTCGGATATCCATACGGATAGAACAGCATATCACCTTTTCCAAGCAATTTTTCAGCCCCGTTCATATCTAGGATTGTACGGGAATCCACGCCTGAAGACACCGCAAATGCCAATCGGGATGGCATATTTGCTTTGATCAGACCTGTAATGACGTTCACGGAAGGACGCTGTGTTGCAATGATCAGATGGATTCCTGCCGCACGTGCAAGCTGCGCCAAACGACAGATCGCATCTTCTACATCTCCCGGCGCTACCATCATAAGATCCGCAAGCTCATCCACGATGATCACGATCTGTGGCAGTTTCTGCGGTTTATCCTCATCTTCCAGCATTTCAATACTTTTTACTTTTTCATTGTATCCCTGCAGATTTCGCACCTGATATTCCGCAAAAAGCTGGTATCTTCTGGTCATTTCAGCGACTGCCCAGTTCAATGCCCCCGCTGCCTTCTTTGGATCCGTCACTACCGGGATCAGCAAATGAGGAATCCCATTATATGCACTTAACTCTACCACTTTCGGATCGACCATAATGATCTTTACATCTTGTGGATCCGCCTTATATAAAAGACTCATGATCAACGTATTGATACATACGGATTTACCGGATCCGGTAGCACCTGCAATCAAAAGATGAGGCATTTTCGCAATATCTGTTATGATCGTTTTTCCTCCAATGTCCTTTCCAACTGCAAAGGCAAGTTTTGAGGAATGACTGCGAAATTCTTCCGTATCAAGAAGTTCTCTCAAAGTAACCATTGCATTATCTTTGTTTGGAACCTCAATTCCAATGGCTGCTTTTCCCGGAATTGGAGCTTCAATACGAATATCTGCAACAGCAAGATTCAATTTAATATCATCGGCCAGTGATAGGATCCGGCTGACTTTTACACCATGATCCGGCTGAAGTTCATATCTTGTTACCGTCGGTCCGCAGCTCACATCCGTTACCGTCACATTTACGCCAAAATCTTTTAACACTTGCTGAAGTTTCGCCGCTGTTTCCCGCAGCTGTACTGCCGAATTTTTATTTCCGCCTATTTTGGGTGCTGCCAAAAGAGACAGAGGTGGAAATTGATAATTTTCTGAAACCGGCAGAACTTCCGGAATTTCCGCTGTTTCAGGCTTTTCTGCGTTTTTTTTACGTCTTGGTTTTCTTTTTTCCTCTGCATTTAGATTTTTCTCCGGCTCTTTTTCCAAAACAGGCTCTTCCGGAAGAACTTCGGATGCAATTTTAACCGGAATTTCAGACATTTCAGGACTTAAGCAGACTTCTTCAGCTTTTGTATCCTTCTGTTCTGTAAGTTCCGTCATATTTTCTTTATGTACGGCATCTTTTGGAAGTTTTACATCCAAATTGACACCGGATACCTTTTTTTCAAAGCGTTTTTCTTTTCGGATTTCTGAACGTTCTTTTCGACGGATATTTTCTTCTTTTGCTGTATCATATACCTTCTTTCCGCCCCTTTTCACGCCTTTTACAAAGGATTTTTCGCTGATCAAAACGCCAGCGACGATCATAAGACCTGCCAGAACGACATATGCTCCGATCATCCCAAAGCCTTTTTTCAACAGATCAAAAATTGCTGCACCCAAAAGACCGCCACCCTTATGGTGCAGGGCACAATACTTGTAAACCTCACTCAGTTTTTCATAGGAATGCTCGCCGGTCATCCCATGAAACAGCCCGCAAAGGATCAGCACTGCAAAGACTGCTGCAATACTCTTTACCACTGCAACTGCATTTTCTCTGTTTGCCGCATAGAACCATACACCGACAAACAACACGACCGGTACTGCATAAGAAATAAAACCAAAGATCCCAAACAAAAAGTAGCTGATATAATTTCCCAAAAAACCGCCGATTCCAAAGCAGCTGATCAAAAGCAGCAAACATAGCAGCGAAAACAGGATCAAAAGCACTTCCTTTTTCACTTCCGCTGATGCAGTCTCAGACTGCTGTTTTTTTACTGCTCTGCGACCTTTCATATTTGTTTTTTTATTTCCTGAAGAAGTTTTTCGACTTCTCTTTGTCTGTGCCATCCCATCAAACCTCTTTCTTTTTTAACGTTCTCTGCCGAATATCTTAACATATTCTTTGGGCTTTGTCTAATTTTTCCCCGAAACTTTGTTCGTTATGTCGATCATTTGACATAATTTCCGAAAAGCATCTTTGATTCCGCCGACCTCATCGATAATCCCGGCTTTTACAGCCTCTTTTCCCACCAGGATTGTTCCCAGATCTTTTGTCATAAATCCTGTATCCATCATCATTTGTTCAATACATTCCTGATCAGCCCCGCTATGAGATGCGATAAATCCCGTGATCCGATCCTGCATTCTCTGAAAATATTCATAAGTTTGTCTTGCACCAATGATCATCCCAGACATCCGTACCGGATGAATCAACATCGTTCCGGTAGGTACAATGAAAGAATAATCCTCTGACACAGCCAACGGCACGCCGATAGAATGACTTCCTCCTAAAACCAAAGACACGGTAGGTTTACTTAAAGAAGCGATCATTTCTGCAATGGCAAGCCCCGATTCCACATCTCCGCCAATGGTATTGATCAAAATCAGTAATCCTTCAATGCTGCTATCATCTTCAATTGAGGCTAGATTGGGGATCACATGTTCATATTTGGTTGTTTTACTGGTTGAAGCAAGAAGTTCGTGCCCTTCTACTTCCCCTATGATCGTCAGCAGATGAATTTTAGAATTTCGCTTTTCATTTACCAAGGTCAACTGCCCAAACTCTTTGATCTCTTCTTTTTCTTTCTCTTTATTTTTTGACATAAAAAAATCCCTGCCTTTTCGATTTACTTTTTTCTCTTAAGTATCTCTCCAAGACAGGAAAATTATTCATATTCAGGATTTTTCTGTTTCTTTATCCGCTTTGCCAACCTATACCTGTTCCAAAGCCTGTGCGAGATCTTCGATAATATCCTGCGGATTTTCAATTCCCACAGATAAACGAATCAGTCCCGGTGTAACCCCTGCTTCTTTTAACTGTTCCTCTGTCATCTGACGATGTGTATGACTTGCCGGATGAAGCACACAAGTTCTTGCATCTGCCACGTGTGTTACAATGGCAGCCATTTTTAAACTGTCCATAAATTTCGCAGCATCTTCTTTGGTTCCCTTTAAGCTGAAAGAAATGACACCACAGGTACCGTTCGGCATATATTTTTTTGCCAGTTCGTGATATCGATCACCTGGAAGACCTGCAAAATTTACAAATTCTACTTTTTCATGGGCATTTAAAAACTCTGCAACCTTCTTTGCATTGCTGCAATGTTTTTCTACACGAAGCGGTAATGTTTCCAGACCTACATTTAACAGAAAACAGTTCATTGGTGCCGGAACACTTCCAAGATCACGCATCAGCTGTGCTGTCATCTTTGTGATATAAGCTGCCTTACCAAATTTTTTTGTATATACAATCCCATGGTAAGTCTCATCCGGAGTTGTTAATCCCGGAAATTTATCTGCATGCGCATCCCAATCAAAGTTTCCACTGTCCACAACTGCACCGCCCACTGCCATTGCATGTCCATCCATGTATTTTGAGGTAGAATGTGTCACAATATCTGCACCCCATTCAAACGGACGACAATTGATCGGTGTTGCAAATGTATTATCCACAATCAGCGGAACTCCATGTTTATGAGCGATCCTTGCCATTTTTTCAATGTCCAGAACAACCAATGCCGGATTTGCAATGGTCTCACCTAAAAGACACTTTGTATTTTCCTGAAAAGCTGCATCGATTTCTTCTTCTGATGCGTCAGGATCTACAAATGTACAGTCAATTCCAAGTTTTTTAATCGTCGCAGCACAGAGATTAAAGGTTCCTCCATAAACTTTCGCTGAACATACAACATGGTCTCCGGCCTGACAGATATTGGTTACCGCATAAAAATTGGCAGCCTGTCCGGAGGAAGTCAGGATTGCAGCCACACCGCCTTCTAATTCTGCGATTTTGGCAGCTACTGCATCGTTTGTCGGGTTTGCAAGCCTTGTGTAAAAATAGCCAGAATCTTCAAGATCAAATAATCTTCCCATTTCTTCCGTTGTATCATATTTAAATGTTGTACTCTGGTAAATCGGAAGAACTCTTGCTTCTCCCTTTTTCGGTTTCCAGCCGCCCTGTACGCATACGGTGTCTGGTCTGAATTGTCTGCTCATATGTAGTACCTCTTACTTTCCGAATTTTATCCCAAAAATGCTTGTATTGAAACCTCCATAGATTGTTTCATAGTCTCCGCAACGCATCTGAGTGCCGAAACTTTCATTCCAATGGTCAAGCAGGATCTGTGCAAATGGTTCCGACATATTTCCTTTATATTCCAGAATCGCCGGGATCACATAGCTGACAACAAACATGTTGCAGTCAATCTGCATATTTTCTCTCTTAAATTTTCTTTTTTCAGACTGGATCATCTCCTGTGCATAGCCTGTAAATCTCTCTGCAAGCTTGTTCAGCCATTTTTCCTTGTCTTTTTCATAATTGTATACTTCTTCTATACAAATAAATACTTTTCCGTACTTTTTCATCATTTGTTCAAAAAAGCCCGGATATTTCTTTTTATTGAAATTTTTCATGGAATCCTTCATATCTTCGAAAAGGGTATCCATGCCTGCCATTGCATCATTGTAAAGCTGTCCGTACTGAATTAAATCCATGGCATTCTCCTTCTGTATTTTTTATTCGTCCCAGTTGTGATATACAGCCTGAACGTCGTCATCATCATCCAGAAGATCTAAAGTTCTGTTTAAGAATTTAATATCATTTTCATCAGTCAATGTTACATAGTTCTGTGGGATCATTGTAACTTCTGCAGAAGCCATAACGATTCCTTCTTTTTCCAGCGCTTCACGTACAGTGCTGAAATCATCCGGATCTGTCAATACTTCAAAACTGTCTTCTTCTTCCGCAAAATCTTCTGCTCCTGCATCCAGTGCGATCATCATCAAATCGTCTGCATCCATTTCACATTCTTCTTTGTCAATGATAATCTGACCTTTTTTATCAAACATATAGGATACACAGCCAGAGTTTCCCATATTACCATTTCCTTTGGTAAATGCACTTCTTACGTTGGAAGCAGTTCTGTTTTTGTTGTCTGTTAAGGCTTCTACGATGATCGCAATACCGCTTGGGCCATATCCTTCATAAGTAACCTGCTCGTAATTTACAGAGTTTGCATCCCCTGCTGCTTTTTTAATACCACGTTCAATGGTATCGTTTGGCATGTTGTTTGCCTTTGCTTTCGCAATGATATCACGCAGTTTGCTGTTGTTTGCCGGATCCGGTCCGCCCTCTTTTACTGCAACTGCAAGTTCTCTTCCGATAACGGTAAAGATTTTTCCTTTTGCAGCATCATTTTTTTCTTTCTTATGTTTAATATTCGCAAATTTTGAATGTC
>CAZLQJ010000049.1:0-13611 GCA_964561705.1 uncultured Lachnoclostridium sp.
GACCTACTGATTACGAATCAGTTGCGCTACCAACTGCGCCATTCCAGCTTGTTGCTCACCAACGAATGCTATTATACTCCAAGTTATGAAAAAAGTAAAGGATTTGTTTTCGTTGAATGAAAAGTTTAATCATGTTAGAATGGAAAAGATAAAAGAATTTGGAGAATGATTATGACAGGAACAATGAGTACCTTAGGATTTTTTGCACTGGTACTGGCAGTGTATTATATGTTTCCGCGACGGATGCGTTGGGGGATTTTGTTAGCGGCCAGCATTGTATTTTATGCAAGTGCAGACTGGAAAATGTTATTTCTGATTGCGGGAAGTATCGGTTTTTCTTATATTGCAGGGAGAAAAATAGAAGATTTGGAAAATCCGGTGCAAAAGAAGCACTGGATGATCGGAAGTATTGCAGGAATCAGCATGGTTTTGATTCTATTTAAGTATTTCGGCTTTTTCTCAGAGATGATGAATACGCTATTAGGAAAAATGGGACTTGGAAGCGAAAGTCTGGCCATTCAACTGATCATGCCGTTGGGAATTTCCTACTATACCTTTAAAATGATTAGTTATCTTGTGGATATTTATTATGGAAAAATGAAAGCGGAGAGGCATTTTGGGTATTATGCCCTTTATGTGAGTTTTTTTCCACAGATTCTTTGTGGTCCCATCGAAAGAGCAGAAAATTTTTTACCTCAGCTGAGAAATGGATGTAACTATCAGGATCAGCAGGTAGCAGAAGGGCTGGAACGCCTAATCATTGGGTTGTTTAAAAAACTGGTGATTGCAGACCGGTTGTCCGGATATGTGGCTGCGGTATTCAGCGCACCGATGGATTATCCGGGCTTGGCATCCGTGATGGCAGTCGTTTTTTATTCGGTTCAGATTTATTGCGACTTTTCCGGATATTCAGATTTGGCAATCGGTATGACGAAAATGTTCGGTATCGAAACGCGGGAAAATTTTGCTTATCCATATTTTTCCAGAAGTATCAAAGAGTTTTGGAAACGCTGGCATATTTCCCTTTCAAGCTGGCTTCGGGATTACATTTATATTCCACTGGGTGGAAACAGAAAAGGAAAGATCCGGAAGCATTGGAATACATTGATCACCTTTCTGGTCAGTGGAATCTGGCATGGAAATACTGTGAATTTTCTGCTTTGGGGCGGGATCCATGGCATTTGGAATATGATTTCTACACCCCAAAAAGCTGAAGCTCCCTTTTGGAAGCGATTTATGCAGATGCTGATCACATTTTGCGGGGTCACCTTTACCTGGCTTTTTTTTAGGGCGGAGTCACTGGAACTTGCATGGCAGATGATCAAACACAGCGTGATGGATTTTGGCATTTCCGTAAATCAGATCACGGCATCCTTACTGCCGTTTACAGGTGATAATACCTGTGCCGCGCATTTTCTCATCATCTGTCTGCTGATCGTCTTTTTGACAGTATTTGAATGGAAAAAAAGCCATGGAAAGAGGACTTCCTACGGCTGGATCGGAGCAATGCTTGCGATTACGCTGCTTTTTGGAAAATTTGGAAGCAGCAGCTTTTTATATGGACAATTCTAGGAGTTTGAGATGAAAAAAATTTTAAAGGTCATAGGTGCGGTCGGTCTGTCAGTGCTGCTCCTTATATTGTTGAAAAATCAATATGGCAGCATTTTTTCCGGAAATACCTATGGAATACCGGCGGCAATTGAAAAAGGAGAAATAGATCATCTGTTTATTGGTTCTTCCATGTTTCGGCAGGGTCTGGATATTGATGTTTTGGAGGAACACTTAGACGGCATCGTTTATATTCTCTCCTATAATGGAAATCAGCCGGTTTTCATGGCAGAAGAATTGGAATATCTGCTGGATCAGGGATTAAAGATAAAAAATTTGTATATTGATTTTTATGCGTACACATTGACAGCGGTGCCGTGGATCAGCGATACGAAAATGTTTCTGGATACAGATATGAAATTTAAACTGGATGCATGGAAAACCATGATGCAGTACAATGATGTGACAGTTCATGATTTTTATGAAATGTTTGTGACGGCGAATAATGAGCAGATTTTTATGTACCCGGTGAATAATGCCATTGTATCTTCCCAATTTCGAAATGGCGGTTCCTTAATGGTTCCGGCAGGTCAGACGAAGGAGCATCTGGATACATTGGATTTAGGTGTCAGAGAAGGTTTGTATGAAGCGCAGCTTGCAGGTTATGAGAAAATTTTAGCTCTTGCAGAGGAAAATGAGATAAATCTTTTATTGATCGAGACACCAAAGTATGAAAAATTGCTGAGCGATACAAGAGAAGGCGGTTATCCGGAACTACTTATAGAAATGACTGCGTGGGCAGAAGGTGCAGATGCGGATTATCTTTTGGCGGAAACATTTGATTTTGACCATGCAGATGGGGAAAATTTCCAGGACCTGATCCATTTGTCAGGAAAAGGCCGGAAAACTTATTGTGAAATGCTTAGTCAGTATATTGAGTATAATCACGCTCAATAAGTGTATCCAGAAGTTCCAGATGTAGCTGTTCTTTGGTAAGATTGTGTTCTAAAGTACGGACAAGTTCTAATTTGTTCTTTTTGGTCACACCGCCCAGCCGATATTTTCGAATGAGGGGGATCAGTTCACTGCGCCACAGGAGACGCAGTTGATTATGGAGACGCATTCGCTTTTTGTTTGGCTGGGCTTTTCGGATACATTCCAACTGCAGAGTTTGCGTTTTGTCAAGAAAGATACAGTAAATGCCCCAGTGTTCAGGGATATTTTCAGCGGCTTTGTCACGAAATTTCAGACCTGTAACCAGATAGTTTCTGTCGCAGAAACGTTCATAATCCCGAACCTGATGTTCCAGGCGGTTTAACTGATCTTTATCACTTTTAAATTCAAATCCGATCATTTCCTGTTCGGTCACCAGCAGGGCATCCGCTCTGGTTTTTCTCCCAAACCAGAATTCTTCAAAAAAACGGAGTCTTGTTCCTCTGTTTTCGTAATATTCAAATAAGATGGAACGCATCTGTTCATCTTTCAATTTCTTCTGTTCTTCCATAGAGAACCTCCCCAAATGTTTCGGTAACAGACAGATTATAACAGATTAGAAATGATTACGGAAGAATCTTATTTTTTGCCTTGACGTACAAAGTTTAGAGAGGTAAGATAAATTCAATTAGTTTATAGCATTAACGTGATAAAACAGGATGGAGGATGAATGAAAATGGAAAAGAAAAACATTGATTGGGGAAATCTGGGATTCGGATATGTTCAGACGGATAAAAGGTTTGTAGCAAATTTCAAAAACGGCGCATGGGATGAAGGTGTTCTGACAGAAGACGCGACGATTACCATAAGTGAATGTGCAGGGGTTTTACAGTATGCACAGACTTGTTTTGAGGGGATGAAAGCTTATACGACCGAAGATGGACACATTGTTACATTCCGTCCGGATCTGAATGCGGCTCGTATGAAAGACAGCTGCGAAAGATTGGAAATGCCGGTATTTCCGGAAGATAAATTTGTAGAAGCAGTCTGTAAAGTGGTAGAGGCAAATGAAAGTTTTGTTCCGCCATATGGTTCCGGTGCAACCCTCTATATCCGCCCATATATGTTTGGTTCCAGCCCGGTAATCGGCGTTAAACCTGCAGAAGAATATCAGTTTAGAATTTTTGCGACACCGGTAGGACCATATTTTAAAGGCGGTGTAAAACCTTTGACTATTCGTGTATGTGATTATGACCGTGCAGCACCACATGGTACGGGCCATATCAAAGCCGGATTGAATTATGCAATGAGTCTGTATGCGATCATGGATGCACACAGACAGGGATATGATGAAAATATGTATCTTGATTCTGCGACCAGAACCTATGTGGAAGAAACCGGCGGTGCGAACTTCTTGTTTGTTACAAAAGACGGAAAGGTAGTTACGCCAAAATCAAGCACCATCCTGCCTTCCATTACAAGACGTTCTCTGATGTATGTTGCGAAGGAGTATTTGGGATTAGAAGTAGAAGAAAGACAGGTTGCACTGGAAGAAGTTAAAGATATGGCAGAATGTGGACTTTGCGGTACTGCAGCGGTTATTTCGCCGGTTGGAAAGATCGTTGACCATGGAAAAGAAATCTGTTTCCCAAGCGGTATGAATGAAATGGGACCTGTTACAAAGAAATTGTACGAAACACTGACAGGTATTCAGATGGGAAGATTGAAAGCTCCGGAAGGATGGATCAAAGTAATTAAATAATCAAGGAGACAAAAGTTTATGAAAGTATTGGTAATCAATGGCAGTCCACGTGCAAACGGGAATACTTCCCTGGCGGTGGAAGAAATGAGAAAAATCTTTGAGGAAGAAAAGATTGAAACGGAGATCCTTCAGATCGGTACCAAAGATATTCGTGGATGCATTGGCTGCAACCAATGTGTAGAAAAGGGAAAATGTGTATTTGATGATATTGTCAATGAGATTGCACCGAAATTTGAGGAAGCAGATGGCCTGGTCGTAGCAAGTCCGGTATACTATGCTTCTGCAAATGCGACATTGATTGCATTGCTGGATCGATTGTTCTACAGCACAAATTTTGATAAGAGCATGAAGGTTGGAGCCAGCGTGGTATGTGCAAGACGCGGCGGATGTTCCGCAACCTTTGATGAATTAAATAAATATTTTACTATTTCAAATATGCCAATTGCTTCCAGTCAATACTGGAACAGCATTCATGGAAGAAGACCTGGAGAAGCGGAAATGGATGAAGAGGGCAAACAGACCATGCGTGTGCTGGCAAGGAATATGTCCTTCCTGATGAAGAGTATTGCACTTGGTAAGGAAGCTTATGGACTGCCGGAAAAAGAAAAACGTGCATGGACACATTTTATTGGATAGTTTTTATGAAATAAATTGAATTTGACCCAATGCTCAAAGCGTGTGAAAAGAAACTTGCAGGAAAAACATTGGTAGAATAAGTAGTATAAATTTCATGGGGCTGCAAAAATAAGCAGCCCTATTTTTGCAGTGAGTAAGAGAAATAATCATTGGAAATCGATAGAGTTTGTGATACAATAATAGAAATATACATTTGATAAAGTGAGGAAATCAACATGGATAAAGTGATTGAGTTGTTTGATATTGAAGGAAGGGTGACAGAATGCAAACCACATGGTGGCGGTTATATTAATGATACCTATCTTGTGACCGCTGAAAAAGAAAATGGTGCGAAAATCCGCTACATCCTGCAGAGAATTAATCATAATATTTTTAAAGATCCTGCATCACTGATGGACAATTTTGTGATGGTATGCGATTACTTAAAAGAGATCGTAAAAGAAAAGGGCGGAGACCCTGTGAGAGAAACTATGACTGTGGTTCCGACAAAAGATGGAAAAAATCTGGTATGTGTCGATGGCAACTACTATCGTATGACTTTATTTATTGAAGATACAGTATGTCATGAAGTTTCTCAGGGAACAGAGGATTTTTATAAATGTGCAAAAGCTTTTGGAAATTTCCAGTATATGCTGAAAGATTTCCCGGCTGACAAATTGACAGAGACAATTCCAAATTTCCATAATACACCGAAACGTTTTGAAACATTCTTAAAAGCAGTAGAGGAAAATAAGAGTGGCAGAGCACATTTGGTACAGGATGAGATCAACTTTATTCTGGATCGAAAAGCTGTGACAGATTCTCTGATTGACCTGTTAAATGCAGGAGAAATTCCTTTAAAAGTAACACATAATGATACAAAATTGAGTAATATCCTGATGGATGCAAAGACAGATGATTCCGTTTGTGTCATCGATCTGGATACAATCATGCCGGGATTGGCAGCTTATGATTTTGGTGATTCGATTCGTGCAGGTGCATGCTATACAACCGAAGATGAAACAGATCTTTCAAAAGTATATTTGGTATTAGAATTGTTTGAAGCTTATGTAAAAGGTTTTATTGAAGGTTGTAAGGACGGACTGAACAAAAAAGAAGTGGAAACACTTCCATTGGGTGCAAAAGTCATTACATTGGAACAGGGCATCCGTTTCCTGACAGACTATCTGGATGGAGACCTTTACTATAAGACACAGTATGCAGATCATAACCTTGACCGTACAAGAACACAGCTGAAGCTGGTTGCTGACATGGAAGAAAAATGGGATGAAATGAATGCAATTGTAAAAAAATACAGCAAATAAATGGATTGAAGGATTGACAGCTGATCAGGGCTCTTATTATTTTAAAAAGAATAAAATAATAAGAGCCTGTTTTGTAATAAGAATAGGATTTTCAGAAAGGAAAAACATGTATCAGAAATTATTGAATTGTTTGGCCAGTGTAAGAAAAAAAACAGATTTTCAGCCGGAGGTTGCATTGATTCTGGGGTCCGGTCTGGGAAATTTCGCAGAAAGCATTGATATCGCAGCTTCGATCGATTATGCAGAAATTGAAGGGTTCCCGGTATCTACGGTAAAAGGACATAAAGGCCGTTTTGTATTTGGATATGTAGAAAAAACACCGGTTGTGATCATGCAGGGGCGTGTGCATTACTACGAGGGTTATGAAATGAAGGATGTTGTTCTTCCGACTCGTCTGATGGGCATGATGGGGGCAAAAAAACTGCTTCTTACCAATGCGGCCGGAGGCTGTAATCCGGAATTTCAGCCGGGTGATCTGATGATGATCACGGATCATATTACGACAGGCGTACCAAGCCCGCTGATCGGTGCCAATATAGAAGAACTGGGAACAAGATTTCCGGATATGAGTGAAGTGTACAGCAAACGTCTTCAGGCAATGATCGAAAAATGTGCAAAAGAATGCAATTTGGATCTGAAAAAAGGGATTTATGTACAGTTTACTGGACCAAATTACGAGACACCTGCAGAAATCAGACTTGCGCAGAGCTGGGGTGCCGATGCAGTCGGTATGAGTACAGCATGTGAAGCGATGGCTGCCCGTCACATGGGGATGGAAGTAGGTGGAATTTCCTGCATTACCAATATGGCGGCAGGAATTTCTAAGGTTGCTTTAGACCATAAGGAAGTTCAGGAAACCGCAGATCGTTCAGCAAAGGTGTTTCAGGAATTGGTGACCAGAGTGATCATCAATATGTAATCTTATCTAAATAGGAAATTCAGAAATATAAAGGCGGAAAAATGAAAAAATATAAAAGAATTTTTACCATTGTCATAGATTCACTCGGTGCAGGCGCGATGCCGGATGCGGCTGAATATGGAGATGCGGGGACTGATACGCTGGGACATATTTCCCAGAGCAGACAGGAATTTCAGATTCCAAATCTTCAAAAACTTGGACTTGCCAATCTTCATCCTTTAAAACAGGTGGAGGCTGTAGAACGTCCGATGGGATATTATGCATATCTTTATGAAGCAAGCAACGGAAAAGATACCATGACAGGTCATTGGGAGATGATGGGGCTTCATATTACCACTCCATTTAAGACTTTCACGGAAAATGGCTTCCCAAAGGAATTGATTGAGGAACTTTCGAAAAAAACAGGAAAGGTGATCATCGGCAATAAAAGTGCCAGTGGTACGGAAATTTTGGATGAGTTGGCAGAGGAAGAAATCGCGACCGGTCATATGATCGTCTATACATCGGCAGATTCTGTTCTTCAGATCTGTGGAAATGAGGAAACTTTTGGACTTGACGAACTGTATCGCTGCTGTGAGATTGCCCGTCAGATTACCATGAAAGATGAGTGGAAGGTTGGGCGTGTCATTGCAAGACCCTATGTGGGAAAGAAAAAGGGCGAATTTAAAAGAACTGCCAATCGTCATGATTATGCATTGAAACCTTATGGGGCAACCGCTTTAAATGCGTTAAAAGACGGAGGATATGATGTGATCTCCGTTGGAAAAATCTTTGACATTTTTGACGGAGAGGGATTAACAGAATCTAACAAATCAAAAAGTTCGGTTCACGGCATGGAGCAGACCATCGAAATAGCAAAAAGAGATTTTGAAGGACTTTGTTATGTAAACCTGGTGGATTTTGATGCTTTATGGGGACATCGTCGAGACGTAGAAGGCTATGCCCGGGAAATTGAAAAATTTGATGTAAAACTGGGTGAGTTTTTGAAGTTGTTAAAAGAAGATGATCTCTTGATCCTGACGGCAGATCATGGAAATGATCCAACTCATACAGGAACAGATCATACAAGAGAAAAGGTTCCGTTTTTGGCATATTCCCCATCCATGCAGGGATTTGGAAAACTGGAAGATTCGGATAGCTTTGCAGTGATCGGAGCTACCATTGCAGACAATTTTGCAGTAGAAATGCCTGAAAATACCATTGGAACGTCACTTCTTGAAAAGATGAAATAAAAAAACGAATGAGTTGAGAGGGATTCGTAGCAGATGAAAATTGTATTAAACTTAATAGGATTGGCAGTGGTGTTTGCCATGGGAAGTATGTCAGCAGCTATTCTCGGCGGCTATGCTGCTGTGGGAATTTCTATGGAATTTCCATAGGTGCCTCCATTGTAGGATTTATGGGTGTGATGGCACTGGTGGATATTTTTATGGAAGGAACCTTGTTGGGATCAAAGCTGATCTTAAATGAATTTATTACATTTGAAAGTCTGGCAGAAAATCTTGCTGCATTGGATCCGAGGACAGCATTGTATCACTGTTTTAGGACCAAAGATACGGCGAAAAGAAGGATATGGTTTGAAGCGATGCGGGGGGCATTGCGGAAAGGTGTGAATTATGGAACAAAAAAAAGTGTTAAGTATGGTAGATCATACATTGTTAGGTGTTACGGCAACATGGGATGAGATTAAAGGAATTCTAGATGATGGAATGAAATATGGATGTGCATCTGCCTGTATTCCGGCAGCATATGTAAAGGAAGCAGCGGAGTATGTGGATGGAAAACTTCCAATTTGTACCGTTATTGGGTTCCCAAACGGATATAATACCACAGCGGTAAAAGTGTTTGAGACAAAGGATGCCATAGCCAATGGAGCAGACGAAATTGATATGGTGATCAATGTAGGTGCATTAAAGAGCAAACGATATGATGTGGTAGAAAATGAGATTAAAGCCATTCATGAGGCCTGCAATGGAAAGACTTTGAAAGTGATCATTGAAACATGTCTGCTTACAGAAGAAGAAAAAGTGAAAATGTGTGAGATCGTGACCAATGCGGGAGCAGAATATATTAAAACATCGACGGGATTTTCTTCCGCAGGTGCGACGTTTGAAGATGTTGCATTGATGAAAAAACACATTGGAGAAGAAGTAAAAGTAAAGGCAGCAGGTGGGATTTCTTCCTTCGAAGATGCGGAAAAATTCAGAAGTCTTGGTGCAGACAGACTTGGAACCAGCAGACTGGTAAAGATTATGAAAAATACAGATAACGGTGCTGGATATTAAAAGCACCGGAAAAGAGACTATGTATCGTCTTGAATCTCAGGGTTCAAGACGATTTGTTTTTTGCAGGGATTTTTCTAAAAGTCCGATCAGTCCATACAGCGCGACCGCGACAATACAAAGAACAGTGATTGAAAGAATTACCCAGTCTAATTTAAAAACCTGGGAACCGTAGATGATCAGATATCCCAAGCCTTGTCGGGCGGCAAGAAATTCTCCGATGATCACACCTACCAGTGCCAATCCGATATTCACTTTCATCAGTGAGATCAGGGTAGGGAAAGTGGAGGGGAACAGGACTTTGAAGAGAACGTGACGCCGGGTTCCGTGAAGTGTATAGATCAGCAGTTCATCTTCGGCATCAACTTCTGTGAATGCCGTATAAAGAGAAAGGATCGTTCCAAAGATTGCAACGGAAATTCCGGCAACAATGATGGTTTGTACATTGGCACCCAGCCAAACGATCAACAAAGGTGCAAGTGCAGACTTTGGCAGACTGTTTAGGATCACAAAATAAGGCTCCAGGATTTTGGAAAGTTTTGGAAAAAACCAAAGCAGAATGGCCGTTGTGTAGCCAAGGAGGATGATCAGCAAAAAACTGATAAATACTTCTCCGAGTGTTGTGCCCAAATGAAGAAAAAAGGTACCATCCCGACACATTTGATAAAAGGTTTGTGTAATGCGTGAGGGGCTGCTGAAAATAAAGCCGTCGATCCAATGATTTTTGACTGCCAGTTCCCAAATCGAGAGAAAGGTAACAAGGATCATCAGCTGCCAGAGTCGGATAAAAATTTTTTGACACTTTTTCTGCCGGATAAAGGAAGACTGGGCAGAAGAAGGATTAGGTTGCATGCGTGTTCAGCTCCTTCCATAAAAGATTAAAATAAGATTGAAATTCTTTTGCATTTCTGCGGTTCATCGGTGTATCCTCAGTAAGGGTCGGAAATTCTAAGGTGATTTCCTTGCGAAGACGTCCCGGACGGGCACTTAAGACCAGAATGCGGTCAGCCATGCTCACGGCTTCGGAAAGATCATGGGTTACCAAAATGGCAGTTTTTTGTTCTTTTTTAATGATTTTCCATATATCATCGGCAACCATTAGGCGGTTTTGATAGTCCAGTGCAGAAAATGGTTCATCCAAAAGCAAAAGATCCGGTTCCAGAACGAGGGTGCGGATCAATGCAGCACGCTGACGCATTCCGCCGGACAGCTGGGATGGTTTGGCATCTTTGAAAGCAGAAAGGCCATAGGTTTCCAGCATTTTCAGTGCGTGAGATTTTGTGGTATCATTTACCTGATGTCTGATCTCGGGTCCAAGGAGGATATTGCTAAGAATCGTTCTCCATTCAAAGAGATGATCCTTTTGCAGCATATAGCCAATGTGATCCCTTTGAGAAATCAAGGGCGCACCCTGAAATAAAATTTCTCCGGTTTCTGGTTGGAGAAGCCCGGAAATCATGGACAAGAGTGTAGATTTTCCGCAGCCGGAGGGGCCGACGATCGCAATGAATTCTCCGGGATTTACAACAAAGGAAATGTCTTCCAAAGCGGACGTTTCACCGGACAATTCATGGTAAGAAAAACAAACATCATCCAGAGTAAGAATGGGAATCATATTTACACACCTCCGATTTTTTTATATACTATCTTATGAATTGCCGGAAAAATCGTGCAGGAGAGGAGAAAAGAAGATGGAAAATAAAAAGAATTATCAGAAAGAACTGGATAAGCTCCTTGACGGTTTAAAAAATGAAGAGAAGGTGCCAAAACTTTTGCTGCATAGCTGTTGTGCGCCTTGTAGCAGTTATGTGTTGGAATATTTATCGGAACATTTTGAGATTACAGTATTTTATTATAATCCCAATATTTATCCACCGGAGGAATATACCGAGCGGGCAGCGGAGCAGAAGCGTCTGATCGAACAGTTGCCGGCAAAATATCCGATTTCTTATGTGGAAGGGCCTTATGATACCAATCGGTTTTATGAAATGGCAAAAGGATTTGAAAAAGTGCCGGAAGGCGGGGAACGCTGTTTTCGCTGTTATGAATTGCGGATGCGGGAAGCTGCAATTCTGGCAAAGAAAGGCGGATATGATTATTTTACAACGACACTTTCCATCAGTCCTTTAAAAAATGCACAGAAACTCAATGAGATTGGGGAGGCTTTGGCAGAGGAATATGGTGTAAAACATCTGGTTTCAGATTTTAAAAAGAAAAATGGTTACCAACGCTCTACGCAGCTATCCAGAGAGTATGAATTATATCGACAGAATTATTGCGGATGTGTTTTTTCGAAAAATGAGCGTGAAAATGGTTGATGAAAAAAGCAAAGTGTGATAAGATTGACGAAATTGATACTTTGATGTGGTAAAGTGAGGAATTGTTATGGCACAGTTATGGGGAGGACGTTTTACGAAGGAAACGGATCAGTTAGTATATAACTTCAATGCGTCCATTTTATTTGATAAAAAGTTCTATCGTCAGGATATGGAAGGAAGTATGGCTCATGTGAAAATGCTCGCAAAACAGGGAATTTTGACGGAGTCAGAAAAAGAACAGATTTTAGCAGGGATTGAAGGCATTCTGGAAGATGTAGAAAGCGGAAAGCTGGAGATCAGTCATAAATATGAAGATATTCACAGTTTTGTTGAGGCAACGCTGATCGACCGGATTGGAGAAGCCGGGAAAAAGCTTCATACAGGACGCAGCCGAAATGATCAGGTTGCTTTGGATATGAAACTTTATACAAGAGATGAAATGATCGAGATCGATGGGCTGGTATATGAGCTTTTGACCACGATCCTAAAAATCATGGAAGAGCACATTGATACGATCATGCCGGGATTTACCCATTTACAGAAGGCACAGCCGATTACATTGGCACATCATATGGGTGCTTATTTTGAAATGTTCCGGCGTGACAGAGGCAGACTTCATGACATTTATGAACGCATGAATTACTGCCCGCTTGGAAGCGGTGCCTTGGCAGGAACGACCTATCCGCTGGATCGGGAATATGTTGCCGAACTTTTGGATTTTAAGGGTGCGACAGAAAACAGTATGGACTCTGTTTCGGACAGAGATTACGTGATTGAACTTTTGAGTGCATTGTCTACGATCATGATGCATCTGAGTCGTTTCTCAGAAGAAATCATTATCTGGAATACCAATGAATATCAATTTGTTGAGATTGATGACGGTTATTCTACAGGAAGCAGCATTATGCCACAGAAAAAGAATCCAGATATTGCAGAACTGGTGAGAGGAAAGACGGGCCGTGTTTATGGTGCTTTGATGTCCATGCTTACGACCATGAAGGGACTTCCATTGGCATACAATAAAGATATGCAGGAAGATAAGGAACTGACTTTTGATGCATATGATACCGTAAAAGGCTGTCTTGCCTTATTTAATGGAATGCTTTCAACCATGAAGTTCCGTACGGAAAATATGAGAGAAAGTGCAAAAAATGGTTATACCAATGCAACGGATGCAGCAGATTATCTGGTAAATCATGGGGTTGCATTTAGAGATGCACACGGAATTGTTGGTCAGCTGGTACTTTATGGAATTGAACATAATAAGGCATTGGATGAATTTACCATCGAGGAATTCAAAAAGATCAGCCCGGTATTCGAAGAGGATATTTATGAAGCGATCAGTATGGAAACTTGTGTCAATAAGCGTCTTACCAAAGGGGCTCCGGGACACGAAGCCATGCAGAAAACCATTATAAATTATAAAGAATATCTTTCAAAACAGTAAATGATATGCGAAAGCATAGGAGATAGCAGGAGGATGAAGAAATGAGTGAAAAATTACGTGTAGGGATCCTTGGAGGAACTGGAATGGTTGGACAGAGATTTATTTCTCTTTTAGAAAACCATCCTTGGTTTGAAGTTGTGACAATCGCAGCAAGCCCAAGAAGTGCAGGAAAGACCTATGAAGAGGCAGTTGGCGGACGTTGGAAAATGGACACCCCAATGCCGGAAGCAGTAAAAAATATTGTGGTCATGAATGTTAATGAAGTGGAAAAAGTAGCTTCTACCGTAGATTTTGTATTTAGTGCTGTAGATATGTCCAAGGACGAAATCAAAGCAATTGAAGAAGAATATGCAAAAACAGAAACACCGGTTGTTTCCAACAACAGTGCCCACAGATGGACACCGGATGTTCCGATGGTAGTGCCGGAAGTAAATCCGGAACATTTCGATGTGATCGAATTCC
>CAZLQJ010000050.1:0-13246 GCA_964561705.1 uncultured Lachnoclostridium sp.
TGGTAAAAATCGGTCTTCGTAAAGGTGATGCAGCTATGGAAGTTCTTCTTGAACTTGTATAATCATAAGATAGTATTTTTAAACCCAGTCGGCAGAATGCCGACTGGGTTTTTTGCGCTTATTTTGTGAAAATTGGTGAAAATAGACAAAAATAGTTACAAAATTAACAAAATATGATAACAAAATAACAATGGTAGATTTTTGAATTTAAGTGTGCTACATTAAATTATAGAAGATAGAGGAGTGAAGAAAACCGGATAGATATGGAATTCGGTTTCAAGTGAAGTTATGGGGAATATTAGGATACCAATTGAAACGTCAGCCAGACATATTCACATCAGTCAGGAGGATTTTGAAAAATTATTTGGTACAGGCAGGGAATTGACATTTGTGAAAGAATTATCACAGCCGGGTCAATATCTGGCAAAGGAAAGGATTACTATTCAGGGACCGAGAGGAACCTTTGAAAATGTAGCAATCCTGGGGCCATTTCGTAAAGAAACACAGGTGGAACTGTCACTGACTGATACACGGAAGATTGGTGTAGAAGGAGTGATCCGGCAGTCCGGAGATATTGAAGGAACGCCAGGATGCAAATTGATCACGGAAAATGGAAGTTTAGAAATCTCTAAAGGTGTGATCGTAGCGAAGCGACACATTCATATGACTCCATCGGATGCTGTGAAGATGGGATTAAAGGATAACGAAGAAGTTTTTGTAATTACAAAAAGTTTTGAGAGAGCTTTAATCTATGCGAACGTCGTGGTGCGTATCAGTTGGGATTATCGGTTGTCCATGCATGTGGATACAGATGAGGCGAATGCCTTTGCCGGTGATGAGGATCCACAGGGTGTTGTATTGAAACTTTTTGGTGGAGACGCTTATGATCTTGGAAAATGGGCGGACGAGTTGATGGAAGGTATTCACCGATAGGCAGCGTAAAGATTTGGAAAATTGAATAAGGGGGAAAATGACATGAGAAAGGTTACATTTAGGGGCGGCGTGCACCCGAAGGATCAAAAACAGTTTTCCAGAGAGATACCATATCTTGTTTATGAACCAAAGGGAGAGATGGTCTTTCCGCTAAATCAGCACATTGGGGCGCCGGCAAATCCTGTTGTTAAAAAGGGAGATGAAGTTCTGGCGGGACAGATGATTGCGGAGGCTGGAGGATTTGTTTCGGCAAACATTATCAGTTCCTGTTCCGGAAAGGTAAAGACGATTGAAAAACGCCGAACAGCCACAGGAACAACAGCCATGGCAATTGTTATCGAGAATGATGGGGAATTTCGTACCGTTGAAGGAATTGGTGCGGAAACCGATTTTAAAACACTGAACAATGAACAAATCTTGGAAAAGATCAAGGCAGCAGGGATCGTAGGTCTTGGTGGTGCCGGCTTTCCGACGCATGTGAAACTTGCACCGAAAAATCCGGAAGAAATCAGATATGTGATCGCTAACGGTGCAGAGTGTGAGCCTTATATCACCTGTGACGACAGATTGATGAGAGAAAATGCGAAAGAGATTGTAACGGGGATGGAGGTTATTTTGCGTCTGTTTCCAAATGCAGAAGGCATTGTGCTCATTGAAGAAAATAAGCCGGAAGCAATAGAAGCAATGGAAATTGCCTGTAAATCTACCGCAAAGGTAAGTGTCTTGCAGGTGCAGACCAAATATCCTCAGGGCGGTGAACGTTCTATCGTTTCCGTTGTAACCGGAAAGCATTTGAAGTTGGGAATGCTTCCTGCAGATCTTGGATGTGTCGTAGATAATGTGGCGACAGTTTATGCCGTTTATGAGGCGGTTTGTAAGTCAACCCCACTGATGGTCAAAGGATTGACTGTTTCCGGTGATGCGGTGTTACATCCGACAAATTTTAAGGTACGGATCGGAACCAGTTTTGCAGAACTTTTCGAGGCAGCCGGAGGCGTGAAAGAGGGAATGGAACTGAAAAAGGCAATCTGCGGAGGGCCGATGATGGGATTTGCCATGGCAGATCTGGATGTTCCGGTACAAAAGAGCAATAATGCATTGACGCTTTTGGGAAAAGATGAGGTAGAAGAGGCATTGGAGCAGGCAACTGCCTGTTTAAGATGCGGAAGCTGTAATGATGCCTGTTCCTTGGGATTGGTGCCACAGATGATGGCGGCCGCAGCATTGCGTAAGGATTATGAAAGATATGAGAAGAAGCTTTATGGTCTGGAATGTGTGGCATGTGGTTCCTGTACCTATGTCTGTCCTGCAAAACGACCATTGATGCAGTTGTTTAAAAAGACAAAAGCTGAGATCATGGCAGCGAAGAAAAGGGGGTAGTGAGAAATGACAAAATTATTGAACGTTTCCTCCAGCCCGCACGTTAGAAGCGAACGTACGACACAGAAAATCATGTTTCAGGTGATTCTGGCATTGATGCCTGTGACAGTTTTGGGTATTTTAAATTATGGAATGGGAGCGATTTCAGTGATCGTCTCCTCTGTTGTTTCTGCAGTAGCTGCGGAAGGTATTTTCAATGTATTTACCAAGCGTCCGCAGACCATAAAGGACGGAAGCGCAGCCTTAACAGGGCTGATGCTTGCATTGATCCTGCCTCCGGAATTACCGCTTTATATTCCAATTTTAGGCAGCATATTTGCCATTTTGGTGGTGAAAAGCCTTTTTGGCGGTTTGGGACATAATTTCATGAACCCAGCGTTGGCAGCCAGATGTTTCCTGCTGATTTCTTTTGGAGCGTTGGTAACCGTGTACAAGGTAGATGGTGTCGCAACAGCAACTCCCCTGGCGAGTCTGGCAGCCGGAGAGAGCGTAAATATCATGGATATGTTTTGGGGAAGTGCCAGCGGTGTTATTGGAAGTTCTGCTTTTGGCGTTCTGCTTGGCGGGGCACTTTTACTGGGATTTCAGGTCATTACTTATGAGATTCCATTGACGATCATTCTTTCTTTTACCTTATTTTTAGGAATTTTTGGCGGACATGGATTTGATCCTTATTATCTTTTGGTGCATTTAATGGGTGGCGGTATTCTCCTGGGTGCGTTTTTTATGGCCACAGATTATGTTACAAGTCCTGTGACTTCTCAAGGACAGTTGGTATTTGGCACTGTAATCGGCGTTTTGATGGGCTTATTTCATGTATTCGGCACAACGCCTGACTCCGGCAGTTATGCGATCATTATTGCAAATATGCTGGTTCCGCTGATTGACGAATATATGGTTCCGGTGGCTTATGGACATAGAAAGCAAAAGGAAGAGGAAGGATTTACCATTCCGCGGCCAGCACTTGTTCTCTGCGTGATCACATTGATCTCCGGAGCAGCACTCAGCGGTGTTTATGAGATGACGAAAGATGCCATTGAGGCACAGAAACTTGCGGAAGAAGCAGAAAGCTACCGTACTGTTTGTCCGGATGCGAAAGAATTTGTCATGGAAGAGAAGACGGATGCACTGGTAGCATCTCTGGATGGTGAAGTTTATGGTACGGACTTTGGAAATGTTTGGATCAATAAAGTGATTGTTGGAAAAAATGCAGTAGGTGAAACCGCGGGATATGTGATCAGCGTTACTACCGGTGATGGGTTTGATGGTGACATTGTCATGTCTGTTGGAATAAATACCGAAGGAACTGTAACCGGACTGGAATTTACAGAAATCAATGAAACGGCAGGCATGGGAATGCTATGTACGGAAAGTAAATTTAAAGATCAGTTTCAAGGAAATACCGTAGATCGTTTTGTATTAAATAAGGCAGGCGGATCTACACAGCCAAATGAAATTGATTCGGTATCCGGTGCTTCGGTATCTTCAGGAGCCGTCGTAAATGCAGTGAATGCGGCGTTAGATTTCTTCGCACTTCATATGGAAACATTAAAATAGGAGGTGGAAGCTATGAAAGAAAAAAATTCTTTAATGGGTCTGATCTATAATGGTGTCATTAAATCAAATCCATCTCTGGTCCTGATGTTGGGGATGTGTCCTACACTGGCGGTTACGACCTCTGCGATCAATGGAGTCGGTATGGGAGTGTCCACCATGGCAGTTTTGATCGTTTCTAATCTGCTGATTTCCCTTTTGCGAAAACTGATTCCGGATGAGGTGAGACTACCGGCGTACATTGTTGTCGTTGCCTCATTGGTAACAGTGGTAGAAATGATCATGCAGGCGTATCTTCCGGCTCTATACAGTGCATTAGGACTTTATATTCCTTTGATCGTTGTAAATTGTATCATTTTGGGACGGGCGGAAGCATTTGCCTCCCAGAATGATCCGCTGCCGTCCGTGTTTGACGGAATTGGCATGGGATTGGGCTTTACATTGGCACTTTTAATGATTGGAACCATCCGGGAACTTTTGGGTTCCGGTTCCGTATTTGGGATTCGTATTTTACCGGAAAGTTATCAGCCGGTTACAATCTTTATTAAAGCTCCGGGAGCCTTTTTGGTGATTGCGTTCATTATCGCTGTGATGAATGCATTGAAAGTTCCGACGAGAGCGAATGAAATCGTAGAAGATTGTGATGGATGCTGTGCACATTGCAACAAATGTGGAACGAAGGAGGGATAGAACATGACAGCTTTGTTTATGATCGTAATTACCACGGCACTTGTAAATAATGTGGTATTAAGTCAGTTTTTGGGTATTTGTTCCTTTCTTGGCGTTTCCAAGCAGGTAAAAACCTCGGCAAGTTTGGGTGCGGCAGTTACCTTTGTCATAGGTATTGCTTCGGCAGTGGCAAATCTGCTTTATCGGTTTATTCTGGTACCTTTGAACCTTACTTATTTACAGACCATTGTATTTATTCTGGTAATTGCAGCCCTGGTTCAGCTGGTAGAAATGTTTTTGAAAAAAACATCTCCGGCACTCTATCAGGCTTTGGGAATTTTCCTTCCGCTGATCACGACAAACTGTGCAGTGTTAGGAGTTGCCTTAACCAATGTGCAGAATGGATATGGTTTTATCCAAAGTGTTGTTTCCGGAATTGGAACGGGATTGGGCTATACGCTTGCAATCATTCTTTTGGCGAGTATCCGAAGTCGCATTGATGAAGAAGTAATACCGGCACCATTTCGCGGTGCACCGATCGTTCTTCTTTGCGCAGCACTGATGGCAATTGCATTTATGGGATTCAGCGGTCTGGACATTTGATCGGGGAGGTAGTGTATGGCAATTTTAATCGCGACACTCGTAGTTGGTGTGATCGGTCTGCTGATCGGTATTGCATTGGTTTATGCGGGTAAGAAGTTTGAAGTGGAAGTAGATGAAAGGGAAACGCAGATCAGATCCTGCCTTCCTGGAAATAACTGCGGAGCCTGTGGATATGCGGGCTGTGACGGTGTAGCAGTGGCCATTGTAAAGGGCGAGGCACCGGTGAATGCCTGTCCGGTAAATACAGCAGATCATGTGAAAGATATTGCTGCGATTATGGGCGTTGAGGCAGAGGAAACGGTTCGAAAGATTGCATTTGTGAAATGTTCCGGTGATTGTGAACATACTTCAAAAAAATGTAATTATGTAGGGATTCAGGATTGCCGAGCAGCATCGTTAGCCGGTATTTCAGTGGGATCTTGTGATTATGGATGTCTGGGATATGGTTCCTGTGTTCAGGCCTGTACATATCAGGCACTTCATGTGCGTCAGGGCATTCCAGTGGTAGATGAAAAACTCTGTGCGGGCTGTGGCGCCTGTGTGAAGACCTGTCCAAAGCATTTGATCGAACTTATTCCGGCAGAGAAAAAGGCAGCTGTTGCCTGTTCAAATCCGGAGAAAGGTGCAGAAGTCAAAAAGGTCTGCAGTGCCGGTTGTATAGGGTGTAAGATCTGTACAAAACAGTGTGAAGCGGAAGCAATTACCGTGGAGGGAACTTTGGCACAGGTGGATTATGAAAAATGCACCGGCTGCGGAGCCTGTGCGGAGAAATGTCCGTCGAAAGTTATAAGGATAAAAAATTGAGAAAAGAATAAAAAATGAAAAAATCCCGTAAAAGAACAATCAGGCAAAAGATGCCTAGGCTCGTTCTTTACGGGATTTTTTGCAGAATAGACGTTACATCTTCTCTGGTTCTGGATATGTTTCACCGAAAGTTTCTACAGTCATAGTGTCAATGATCTGTGGTACCATCGGGCGGTCGCTCCAGTCAGTGCCGACCTGAGCAATGCGGTCCACTGCATCCAGTCCTTCGGTAACTTTTCCGAAAGCAGCATACTGGCCATCGAGATGCGGAGAATTTTTATGCATGATAAAGAACTGACTTCCAGCACTGTTTGGATTCATCGCGCGAGCCATAGAGAGTACGCCTTCGGTATGTTTTAATTCGTTTGCGAATCCGTTCTGTGCAAATTCACCTTTGATGGAGTAGCCAGGGCCTCCCATGCCGTTTCCGTCCGGGCATCCGCCCTGGATCATAAATCCCGGAATTACGCGGTGAAAGATCAGTCCGTTGTAAAATCCTTTGTTGATCAGACTGATAAAGTTGTTTACGGTATTTGGAGCGATCTGTGGATAAAGTTCAGCTTTGATCACGTCGCCGTTTGCCATGTTGATCGTAACGATCGGGTTTTGTGCCATATGATAAATTCCTGCCTTTCTTCTTTTTGATTAGTTTAATATATTTTCGTAGATTCGTAAAGAAGGAAGTGTTATACTAAGTTTCATGAGAACAGAGAAAGATTTTGAGAGATTTTTAGAAAACATACGACAGATGGCGCAGGAAGAAGGCAGTGGAGAACTGGATTCGACTTACGTGGAGCATTTGAAATGCCGTTTTTTTGCAGAGGATGTGATCATCGGGGAAAATAAACGTGTTTTATTGCGGGAAATGAAATTATCCGATCTGGACGAATTTTATGCATTTGAAGATGCAAAAGAGGAATCGGCATTAGAAGCGTTTTTAAAATCATCCCCGGAGGAGTCACGGCTGAATATGGAGGCCTATATTACCTACATGTACCCCCTGTATGAATATGGAATGTGGACCGTAGTAGAGAAAAACAGCGGTCAGGTGATTGGAATCTGTGGTTTGGATCATCCAAAAGAAGGTCTGACAGAATGCACAGATTTGGGATACTATATTTGTCCAAAATGTCGAAAACAGGGATTGGCTGCGGAATGTATCGAAATTGTGTTGGATTATGCGAAAAACTACTTGGAATTTCCTTTGATTTGTGCCATAATCAAAGAAGAAAACAGAATTTCTGAAAGACTCCTGCAGAAGTTTGGCTTTGTTCGTCAAAGAGATGCAGAAGTAGCAGGAAAAAAGGCCACTGTATATGAAAAAGAGTTGAAAGAATAGGAAAATGCCATGAGTAAGACAAAAATCATTTGCTTTGCAAATAATAAAGGCGGAAGCGGGAAATCCACAACTTGTTCCAATGTTGCTTTTGGTCTTAGGGAACTGGGACACAAGGTTTTGATGGTGGATGGAGATATGCAGATGAATCTTTCACTGGCATATTTTGATGAAGAACAGGTGCTTGCTTTTGCAAGTGGCGGAAAGAATCTTTATGAAGCGGTGAAGGCGCAGAGAGATCTGTCAGAGGATATTGTTCCTACTGCTTATGAAAATCTGGATTTGATCCCGTCTTCTACGTTGATGAGCTCTATAGAATATGAACTGTTTACCAAATGGCAGAGAGAATTTATTTTAAAGAAATGTCTGCAAAAGATCAAAGATGCGGAGACCTATGATTATATTCTGATCGATGCACCGCCGACACTTGGGGGATGGGTCATGAACATTCTGGTAGCATCGGATGCATTGATCATTCCGGTGGAAGCAAGTCCATGGGGGCTTTTTGGATTGGCAAATATGTTTGAATTTCTGAGTGCAGTGCGGGAAATTTCTCCGGAACTGAAGCTGATGGGAATTGCCGTGACGAAGGTTGATACTAGAAAGAATTATTTTAAGCAGACGATGGAAACCCTGACAGAACTGGAAGATGTAAATGTTTTTAAAACTTTTATCAGAGTAGACAGTTCCATTGAGTGGGCACAGGATAACAGTGTACCGGTCGTTGCATATAAAAAGAGCAGCCGAAGTGCAAAAGAATATATGGAATTAGCAAAGGAGATCGAAAGCTATGGCAGTAGGTAAGGGGAGTATTAAAAGAGCAGCAAAGGCAGCAGATACAGCGGTGACAGCGGCGCCTGCAAAGGAAGTTGTAGAAGCTATCGTAGAAAAGGCACCGGTAAAGAAGACAACCAGAAGAGCACCTGCGAAGAGAGCGGCTGCGAAAAAAACTGCTGATAAAGTAGCCAATGAAGCAAAAAATATCGGTATCGGAACTGAACTTCCGACCTATTTATTATAATTTGTAAAACGGAGGAACAGGCAGATGAAAAGCTTTGGTATCCATACAAAAATCTATTTTGGGGAAGGGGCACTGGAAAGATTAGAAGGTATTCCCTATAAAAAAGTATTGATCATTACGGATCCGTTTGTTGTGACCAGCGGGATGATCGAGCTGATCACACATCCACTGGAAAATGCAAGAATCGAATATGAAATTTTTAAAGACGTTGTTCCGGATCCACCTGTAGAAAAGATTGCCACAGGCGTAAAAGCGATGCTGGAATATAAACCGGATTGTATCGTAGCAGTAGGCGGTGGATCTGCCATTGACTCATCCAAATCGATCCGTGATTTCGCATTAAAGGCAGAGCCATATGGAAAAGTAGGCCTGATCGCGATTCCGACAACCTCCGGAACCGGTTCTGAAGTTACTTCTTTTGCAGTAATTTCCGACCCGCAGGCAAAGATGAAATATCCATTGGTTTCGCCGGATCTGACACCGGATGAAGCAATTTTGGATGCGGAACTGGTGCGCAGTGTGCCGCCGGCAATTACCGCTGATACGGGAATGGACGTATTTACCCATGCCTTAGAGGCTTATGTAAGCTTAAATAATAACGAATTTTCGGCAGCTTTGGCTGAAAAGGCGATTGAGATCATTGGTGTATTCCTGCTTCGTGCGTATCTGGATGGGAATGATATGCATGCAAGACAAAAAATGCATGTAGCCTCCTGTCTTGCAGGTCTGGCATTTAATTCAGCATCTTTGGGTCTGAATCATGGTATGGCTCATCAGCTGGGATCTAATTTTCATATTCCTCATGGTCGTGCCAATGCGATGCTTTTGCCGCATATTATTGAATTTAACTCAAATATCAATAAACACAGCCGCAGTCAGAAAGAGTATCTTCCGGCAGTGAAGAAATATTCTACCGTAGCCAACAATCTGGGACTGAGCAGCTACAATAAGATCATGAGTGTACGTTCTTTGGTAAACTGGACACAGTTTATGTTAAAGGAAATGGATATTCCGCTTTCGATTTCACAGATGGGCAATATTACAGAAGAGGAATATATGGCAGCAATTCCGGCAATGGCAGATGCAGCTCTGGCTGACGGATGTACAGCAACCAATCCTCGTCCGGTGACACGTGCGGATGTTATGCAGATCTACAGAGATTTATGGTAAAATACTGAATAGAGGAATTTTTAAGGGAGTATCTGAAAGGTACTCTCTTTTTTTGCAATTTTCAGAGAAGAATATTGAAAAACGCATGAAATTGGGGTAAAATAACACGATACAATGAACAGAGTTTACGATTTATGGATCAACTGAGGTAGTCGATGATGATTAACGCAAAAAATGTCGTTTTTGAATATCAAAAATATGATGAAGAAGGGAATGTCTGTGAGACGAAACGTGCAATTGACGGTGTGACTTTGGATGTGAAAAAAGGGGATTTTGTGGCTATTTTAGGTCATAATGGTTCCGGAAAATCCACATTGGCAAAGCATATCAATGCGTTGCTGCTTCCTACGGATGGGGAAGTCTGGGTAGCAGGGATGAATACACAGGAAGAATCCCATGTGTGGGATATCCGTCAAAGCGCAGGAATGGTGTTTCAAAATCCGGACAACCAGATCATTGGAACTGTGGTAGAAGAAGATGTGGGATTTGGACCTGAAAATATGGGAGTTCCCACAAAAGAGATCTGGGAACGAGTGGAAGAGGCTTTAAAAGCAGTTGGAATGTATAAATACCGAAAACATTCTCCAAACAGGCTTTCCGGAGGACAGAAGCAGCGTGTTGCCATCGCAGGAATCGTTGCCATGCATCCGCAGTGTATTGTTTTGGATGAACCGACAGCAATGTTGGATCCAAATGGACGAAAAGAAGTAATCCGTGCAGCAAGAGCATTAAATCAGGTGGAAGATATCACTGTACTTCTGATCACACATTATATGGAAGAAGTAATCTATGCAGATAAGGTAATCGTTATGGACGAAGGAAAAGTTGTGATGCAGGGGACACCGAAAGAAATCTTTTCCAGAGTCGAAGAATTGAAATCTTATCGTTTGGATGTTCCGCAGGTAACGCTGCTTGCCTACGAATTAAAGAAAAAAGGAATACCTTTGCCGGATGGCATTTTGACGATTGAAGAATTGGTGAATGAATTATGTCAATGAGATTAGAAAATGTGAATTATACGTACAGTCCAAATACGGCTTATGAAATTCATGCATTGAAAAATATAAATTTAGAGATCAGGGATGGTGAATTTATCGGTCTGATCGGTCATACAGGGTCGGGAAAATCCACACTGGTACAGCATTTCAATGGACTGGTGAAAGCGACCAGCGGCAGCATTTATTACAATGAAGAGAATATTTACGCTGAAGGCTATTCTATGAAAAAATTGCGTGGAAAAGTCGGATTGGTATTTCAATATCCGGAGCATCAGCTGTTTGAAACGGATGTTCTGACGGATGTCTGCTTTGGACCGAAAAATCAGGGATTGTCCAAGGAAGAGGCAGAAGAGCGGGCAAAAAAGGCGCTTCAGATGGTGGGATTAAAGGAAAAATATTATCATCAGTCTCCGTTTGAACTTTCCGGCGGACAAAAACGTCGTGTGGCGATTGCCGGTGTACTGGCTATGGAGCCGGAAGTGCTGATTTTGGATGAGCCGACAGCAGGTCTTGATCCAAAGGGAAGAGATGAAATCCTGGAACAGATCAAACGGCTTCATGAAGAACATCATTTAACGATCATTTTGGTTTCGCATAGTATGGAAGATGTTGCGAAATATGTAGGTCGTATCATTGTTATGAATCAGGGAGAAATGATGTTTGATGGGACACCAAAGGAGGTATTTTCCCATTATAAAGAACTGGAAACTGTAGGTCTTGCGGCACCTCAGGTGACTTATATCATGAATGCATTGGCACAGAAAGGATTTTCGGTCAGTACCAATGCGACGACCATTGAGGAAGCTGCCGAAGAAATCTATAAGGCATATAAGAACAGATAGGATAGGAAGATATGAAAGATATTACCATCGGACAGTTTTATCCGGCGGACTCTTTGCTGCATAAGCTGGATCCCCGTGTAAAACTGATTGGAACATTTACATTTTTGATCTCCTTGTTTTTGGGGAGTGGCATTGCGGCCTATGCAGTTGCAACCCTGTTTTTGGCAGTGGTGATAAAGCTGAGCAAAGTACCTTTTAAGATGATCATGAAAGGGCTAAAGGCCATTATCATTGTGCTGTTGATTACGGTGAGTTTTAATCTTTTTCTAACCAGTGGCGAAGTGATTTTTCGGCTTGGATTTTTAAAGATTACCAAAGAAGGAATTTCGATTGCCTTTTTTATGGCATTGCGACTGATTTATCTGGTCATCGGCGCTTCGTTGATGACTTTAACCACCACACCGAATGATCTGACTGATGGCCTGGAAAGTGTTTTGGGACCGCTTAAGAAGATTAAGGTGCCTGTACATGAGATTTCTATGATGATGTCCATTGCCTTACGTTTTATTCCAATATTAATGGAAGAAACAGATCGTATCATGAAGGCGCAGACGGCAAGGGGCGCAGATTTTGAGAGTGGAAATCTGATCCAGAAGGCAAAGGCAATGGTTCCTCTTTTGGTTCCATTGTTTATTTCTGCATTTCGTCGTGCCAATGATCTTGCCATGGCGATGGAAGCCAGATGTTATCGGGGTGGTGACGGAAGAACAAAGATGAAACCACTTCATTATGAAACAAGGGATCGTAATGCTTATGTTATTTTAGGCAGTTATCTTGTGATCGTGGTGATTATAGGAAGAATTTTTTAAGACAGATCAAGAGGTTTTATGAAGCGGATAAAATTGGTTGCGGCTTATGATGGGACAAACTATCATGGATCGCAGATTCAAAATAATGGAAAAACCGTCGAGGGAGTTCTGAAGGAGGAACTCTCCTCTCTTTTAAAGGAAGAAATTAACCTGATCGGTGCCAGCAGGACAGATGCAGGGGTGCATGCCCGGGGAAATGTTTATGTTTTTGATACGGAAAGCCGTATTCCGCCGGAGAAGTTTACTTATGCCTTGAATGCAAGACTGCCGGAGGATATCCGTATTCAGGAATCAGAAGAGGTACCTGTCGGGTTTCATCCAAGGCATCAGGATACGGTAAAGACTTATGAATATCGTATTTTAAATAGAAAACTGCCTTTGCCGGAATACCGCCTGTATGCCCATTTTACTTATGAAAAACTTGATGTGGAGCAAATGCAGAAGGCGGGTGCGTCTTTTATTGGGGAGCATGATTTTGCTTCCTTTTGTGCGGCCGGATCCCAGGTGGAAAGTACCGTTCGGACGATCTATGATCTTCATGTGAAAAAAAACGGAGAGTTATTAACGATTTCTGTTACCGGAAATGGATTTCTCTATAATATGGTACGTATTATTGCCGGTACATTGATCAAGGTGGGAAGCGGCGTAATCCAGCCGGAGGAAATTGAAAAGATTATTGAGGGTAGGGATCGTGCCCTGGCGGGACCAACAGCCCCGGCGAAAGGACTGACTCTGGTTCGGATCTGTTATCCGGAATATGAAGCACAGAAACAGAAGACAGATTCTTTGGGAAAATGTGAAAAAAAGGATTGACAAAAACAAAAAGATTGTAATATAATGGTACAGCATGTGAAATGGATAAAAATGTTTGAGCCAAAGCCCCGGTAATAACATTTTTGCTATAGAATTGATAATGAAAGTTCTTATTAAATAGGAGGAAACCGATGAAAACTTTTATGGCTAACCCAGCAAAGATTGAAAGAAAATGGTATGTAGTTGACGCTACAGGCTTAACATTAGGTCGTTTAGCATCTGAAGTTGCTAAAGTATTAAGAGGAAAAAATAAACCAGAATTTACACCACACGTTGATACAGGTGATTACGTAATCGTTGTAAACGCTGAAAAA
>CAZLQJ010000051.1:0-12896 GCA_964561705.1 uncultured Lachnoclostridium sp.
ATGATAATCTGAACAGCTAACCAAAATGCCGGTTTCTTTTAATCCGATATCTTTTACCAACTGGAAGTCTTTTTTATTCGCACGGATCCATGCCGTAACTTCCGGAAACTGATAACCTCTTTCCAAACATTTATAAACTGCATCTCTGTCTTTTTTGCTGTATAAGAAAAATTCACTTTGACGGATTTTTCCTTTCGGACCTCCCAAACGATGCATATAATCATAGATCGTTACGATCTGCTCTGTCGAATAGGGTGCTCTGGACTGCTGTCCGTCACGAAATGTAGTATCTGTGATCCAGATATCTTCCGGCATACAATGAGGTACGACACGATCATTAAATGCAATACGCGGAACCTCCGTATACGGAAATAAATTTCTAAAAACATTGGCGGTAGGATTTTCCACCAAATGATACATATGCTCCTCTAATTGAAGCAAATTTGTTTTTTTATTAAACTTAACTTCTCGGTTTTCCATAATCTTGCCTCCTACGGCTCACAATTCTCCAAATTGTATACATTCACATTTTGTATTATTGTATACAATCTTGTTTTCCATGTCAACCCTCTCACAAACTTCTTATAAATTATTTTTTACTTTTCGTAACACTTTTTTCTGCCTTACATATGATAAGGTGTAAAAAAAATTTGGAGGTATCCTATGGGAAACTTATCTTCTGGATGCGGATGTGGCTGTGGCCACTCTTCTAACAACAACGATTGCTGCTCTATTATCTGGATCATCTTTTTGCTCTCCATCTTCTGCGGAAACGGCTGTGGAACCGGTCTTTTCGGTGGCAACGGATGCGGATGCGACAATGATTGCGGAAATAACAGCTGTATGTGGTTAATCCTCCTGCTCCTCTTCTGCGGCGGCAATGGATTAAGCATGAACTCCGGATGTGGTTGCGGATGCGGCAATAACTGCGGAGATGGCTGTGGCTGCTAATTTTTTTGGAAATGGTTTGGAGGGCATCTTTGGATGCCCTTCTTATCATGAACAATCTCCGTCGCTCCAGGAGACTCTCAAATTATTTCTTCCATATTTTCCTTTACATATTCAGAAACTCATTCACATGTACCTGCAGCTCATCGATTTTATGCATACTTTTGAGATGGTGCAGAATATGATGAATCACATGGACGAATATCAGGCACTCTTCCAGATGTTTGATGGAATGGACAGCAATGTAACAGCTTCTGCTCCAATCCCGCCCGTACAAACGCCTATGGGGTCTGCCGCCTCATTTTTCGGAAATGGAAATTTTTCCATGCCTGACTTTGGTTCCATGCAAAAAATGATGGAAGGAAGCGATCTTGTCGATGAGTTTACCTACATGGAAGAACCACCCGGCACTGAGCGGGATGGATCCTAAAAAAGTTTTTCTACTTACAAAAATTTCGGAAAAAGTTGAAGGGAAAAATGATCAGGATGTTTTGCCCATCCTGATGGCTGCTATGACCAGTGCCAGAAAACAAAATATTTCATTTACTGCTGAAGAATTTGAAATCCTGTTTTCCATCCTAAAAGAAGGCAAAACAACACAGGAAATTCAACAAATGAATCAGACCCTCGATTTTGCGAGAAACATTCTTACAAGAAAACATTAAAAAAAGGACCGGCTTCGGTCCTTTTCGTTGTCTTCACTTATCTTATTTGCAGCAGTCTTCAAAAATCTTCAATGCATACTGTGCGATCTCATCATCTTCCTCACCGGTTCCCCCGCTGATTCCAAGACCTCCCACCAGCACATCATTGAAAAACAGGGGAACGCCTCCTCCGAAAAATACGAGTTTGTCTTTCTCAATCTGTTCCAGTCCCGCAAAGGTTTCTCCCGGCTGTATCAGTTTTCCAAGTTCCATGGTAGACATTTTCACGGATACTGCTGTATATGCCTTTTTTACAGCCACATCAAAACTCACCAAAAAAGCACCGTCCATCACATGAACTGCCACCGGATTTCCATCCGGACCACATACCGCAATCACTGCCTGTTTTCCCACACTTACCGCATAGGCTTCAATTTTATCAATGAGCTTCTTTGCAATTTCCAAAGTTACCCTGTCTAAATTTTTTATTCTTTTTAATACTTCCTGCACTACGATCTCCTTTGTCAGCTCCGGCACAAATTTCTGTACCCCGGAATTTCCGGATACTGCTTTCTCCGGCATCACCGGCTGATTTGCCTCCCTATGATCTGTATATCTTGCAAGAGCATAAAAATAATCACTCAAAAGATTGAGATACTGTTTTCTCACAGGCTGCCCGCCATATTTTTTATCAGAAGAAGCCAGCCAACGTTCTGCCCGTCTTGCCGCACTTCTTGTCATATCAATCCGAAGAGAAGCTTCACATCCTCCCGGAAGCGGTTCATAAGCCGTCAAAGGATAGGATGCCTTTAACTCCTCCGTCTTCTGGGAAAGGATTTTCACCTCTTCCTCACTGATCTTGTGATCCTTATGGTAAGGATCTCCAATTCCATCAATACAGACGCGCAGATTTTTCTGAATCTGTTCGAGATCTGCTTTTTTCTCGGGATCAGCCATATGGAATTTTAAAATTCCCACCTGAGTGATCAAATCTTCCAGTTCTCCAATTGCATGAATACGGTCATCCGCTTTGGAAACATTTCTATCACGTTTTAAACTGGTCATTCCACAATCATTGCTGCCTGTAAACATCTCCAACGGACTCCCTTCCAAATCTTCTAAACTACATTTATTATAGTAAATTCACCGGTAGAAGTCAATGGATTTCAGACATTTTCCCACACAAATCCAACAAAAACCAACTCGTTCAAAGATAATTTATTGTTTTCCGGTTGTTCCAAAACCGCCGCGATCCGGTGCTGTCAAAGCCTCCACTTCTTCAAATACCACCTTTGGCTGATGCTCCATAATGCGGAACTGACAGATTCTGTCATTTACATGAACCACGGTGTCACGCAATGCGTAAACCGGCATATGCCACTGATCGTTATCTCCGCAATAACTTTCATCTACCACGCCCATATGGTTGGTCTGGATCAATCCATAATTTTTATAAGTACTGCTGCGCGGTACGATATGTGCCTCATAGCCTTCCGGAAGCTTCATCGCAACTCCCAAAGGAATCAATGCATATTCTCCTGCTTTTAATTCCATTTCTTTGGCTGCACGCAGATCGATCCAATCCGACTTTCCATCAATATAAGTTAATTTGTCGATTTCATCTGTAAAATATTTAATCTGAATATTCTTTATCATGTTATCTTCTCCTAAGCATATAATACAACTTCTCCCAGAGCCAGTGTCTTTGGCACATCGATCACCCGCTGGTTTGCACTGCCCTTCCACTGAAGGGAGGTATCCATCTGTTCATAAACAAATGGTCCATCTACCAAAACATCCAGATAGGAAACCAGTTCCAAATCCTTGATCTCTTCCCAAAGATAACCTGTATAGAGCCATATGGTCTTCGTAGGAAACGTTTCCTTGATTTCACGGATTAATCCCAAAACTTCCTGTCTGTTTCCCGGATATAAAGGATCTCCGCCGCTGAATGTCACACCGCTGATATAATTTCTTCCCAGAACCTCAAATAATTCCTCTTTTGCAGCTGCATCGAAAAGCAGTCCGCCATTCGGATCCCAGGTGATCGGATTCTGACATTTGCTGCAATAATGCGTACATCCGGCAAGCCATAATACGGTCCTCAATCCATCTCCGTTTAACATATCGTCTTTTGTAATATTATGATATCTCATGGCTTTCTCCTTTTTCCTTGCAATGTTCCAGCATACATTCTCTTAATAATCCAAGCGCCGAAACCACCGCATAATCTCTGATTTTTTTTCGATTTCCCGTAAAATGATACTTTCTGACACTTGTTTTTCCTTTTATACAGCATCCAATATAGACCAGACCTACCGGTTTTTCTGCACTTCCTCCGTCCGGACCTGCAATACCGGTCACAGAAAGACAGGCATCCGTTCCTGATGCTTTGCATCCGCCCTCTGCCATCTCTTTTGCTGTTTCTGCACTCACTGCACCGTATTTTTTCAAAGTATCTTCCTGCACGTCGACCATTTGCTGCTTTGCACTGTTTGCATAGGTCACAAATCCCTGCTGAAACACCTCTGATGCACCTGCGACGTTAATGATCCTACCGCTCAAAAGACCTCCGGTGCATGATTCTACCGTAGAAAGTGTCATGTGATGTTCTTTCAAAAGATCCGTCACTGCCTGTTCCAAAGTCACCTGTTCATCTGAAGCGTAAACATATTTTTCCAAACGCGAACGCACTTCCTCCGCCACCGGTTTGATCAATTCCCTGGCTTCTTCCGTAGTTTCTGCCTTCGCTGTGATCCTCACATGCACCTCTCCTGTTTTTGCATAGGTTGCAATGGTCGGATTGGTCTGTGCATTGATCAGATCTAAAATTTCGGTTTCCACACGACTTTCACCCATGCCGCAAATCTTCAGCATGGTTGATTCAATGGTATCCGGCTGTTTTGCTTTCAGATAAGGAGCAATCTGATTCTTCCACATCGGATGGAGTTCATTTGGTGGTCCCGGAAGCATGATCGCTATTTTCCCCTCCGCTTCTATGATAACTCCAGGTGCTGTTCCATTTTCATTATCTATGATCAGACATCCTTCCGGCATCATCGCCTGTTTCCAGTTATTTGCCGTTACAACAGACTTATCTCTGCCAAGTCTTTCAAAATATTCCTCGATCCGCCGTCTGGAATGTTCATCCATAAACAGCTTTTTTCCAAAAACTTCTGCGGTCGTTTCTTTTGTCAGATCATCCTCCGTAGGTCCAAGTCCGCCGCCCAGAATAATCACCTCTGCGCGGTTTTTTGCCGTCTCAATGGCTTCTCTGAGTCGCTGCGGATTATCGCCCACAACAGTCTGATAATAAACAGAAAGTCCTAATTTTGCACATTCCTGCGAAAGAAATGCCGCATTGGTATTTACAATATTTCCCAGCAGCAGCTCTGTTCCAACGGAGATCAATTCTGCGATCATTATTTATTCCCATCCTTTAATACATTTACATTTTTTGCAATATAATCGATCAAGGATACCACGGTAAGGATCAGTGATACCCAGATTAAAATCTGTTCCAATATAGTAAAGAAACTTCCCAGATCGCAGATCAGCACAATGATCATCACCATCTGAAATACGGTCTTAAACTTGCCCCAATAACTGGCCGCAATAACGATACCATTATCGGAAGCAATCAGACGAAATCCGCTGATGATAAATTCACGGCTGATGATCACGATTACTACCCATGCCGGAAGTCTGCCCATTTCAACCAGACAGATCATCGCAGCACTTACCAGAAGTTTATCGGCCAAAGGATCCATAAATTTTCCAAAGTTTGTAACAAGGTTATATTTTCTTGCAATTTTTCCATCTAAAAGATCTGTCAGACTGGCGATCACAAACAATGCCAGTGCAATCCATTTATCTGCCGTTCCAGCAATATCCCATAACATAAATACTACAAAAAACGGAATCATCAATACTCTTAAAACAGTTAATTTATTTGGTAAATTCATCTGCATCTGCTACTTCTCCTATCAAATCATAATCTATGGCTCCGGTCACTTTCACCTTGACGAAATCACCGGACATAAAAGACTCCCCGGTCTGAATGAAAATATATCCATCCACTCCCGGCGCATCCTTGTAGGTACGTCCAATATAAGCCGCCTCATCGGCAACCTTACCTTCTACCATCACATAAAGTTCCTTGCCGATCATTTCTTCGGCCAGATCTGCACAAACCTCTGACTGGAGTTCCATGATCTCATCACGCCATGCTTCTTTTTGTTCCTGATCCACCTGGTCAGCAAAAACAGCCGCCGGGGTATCTTCTTCAGCAGAATATGCAAAACATCCCAAACGATCAAATTCCATATCATTGACAAACTGCATCATTTCTTCATGTGCTTCCGCAGTTTCTCCTGGAAAACCTGCGATCAACGTGGTACGCAGTGCAATATCCGGAATCGCTTCACGCAGTCGGGCAATTTTCTCCATCAACTGCTGTTTATTGGTTCTTCTGCCCATCCGTTTTAAAATCGTATCATTGCAATGCTGGATCGGAAGATCCAAATAATGACAGATCTTCGGCTCTTTTGCCATTGTCTCTATTAATTCTTCGTAAATTTCTTCCGGATAACAATACTGAATGCGAATCCAATATAATCCCGGAATCTTACAAAGCTCCTGCAAAAGTCTATGCAGGGATTTTTCTCCATAGAGATCCACGCCATAAAGTGTGGTTTCCTGTGCTACCAGGATCAATTCTTTGACCCCCTGTGCCACCAGCACTTTTGCTTCTTCTACCAGTTCCTCCATCGGAACGCTGCGATAGGTTCCACGAATCTTAGGAATGATACAGTATGTACAATGCTTATCACAGCCTTCTGCAATCTTTAAATGCGCATAATGACCACCGGTTGTTAAAATTCGGTGATTTTCTGATTTTACAAGTTTCTGAAGATCATCAAACTTTGTCATGGTATGACCGCCTAAGGCTTCTTCGATGGCCTCTGAAATATGATCAAAGGAAGTCGTTCCAAGCACTGCATCCACTTCCGGAATCTCATCAATGATTTCCTGTCGGTATCTCTGTGCCAGACATCCCGTAACGATCAATGCCTTACAGCTTCCGCTGTTTTTGTATTCTGCCATTTCAAGGATGGTCTGAATACTCTCTTCTTTTGCATCATTGATAAAGCAACAGGTATTGATGACAATAATGTCTGCTTGCGTTTCATCTTCCGTAAAGGAATATCCTTTTTGGGTCAATTCCCCCAGCATAACTTCTGAATCCACCAGATTCTTATCACAGCCAAGAGAAATAAATAAAATTTTCATGCATTCTCCTCTTAAATCTTTATAGTCTATATCTAGTTACCAGTATTCTATTGATTATACCTCATCTAGTAACGTGAATGCAATCCAAATCTTAGACCATTCTTCTTAACTTAAAAATTGAAAATCATCCAGCAGATACCCTTCCTTCTCGCAATATGCCCCGTTCATTGTAAAACTTCTTGTTTCTCCACTTTTCGGAAAGATTTTCGTTGTAAACGTATAAAGACCATCATTGATAAAAAATTCCATAGAGCAGGTATCTGCAAAAATCCTTATATTTTCCATCTTTTCTTCCGGATCAAGTTTGATTTTTCGACAGGTTCTTCCTCCACCGGACACCGGATCAGAAAATTCAAAACCGCATATCCGTTCTTTCTTCGAATAGGAAACCTCAAACCCCTGATCAAAAGTCAGGCAAAAATCCTCCTCTGTAAAATTCTTCAAAAAGATTTCATAATTCCCATGGATTTTCATTGAATCTTCAAAAGTAAATGTTTCTTTGCGAAGACTTTTCAGTTCCACCACCGGAGTCTGACGGATTTTTTTTGTCTTCGGATCCAAGGTCAATACCCTCGGAATCGTCAGCATATGCTGCCATCCCTGGCGGATTGTAGGATCCGGTGCGTATTCTGCATCCGGAACCCCCATCCAGCCAATCATAATGAGTCTTTCTCTTTCATCTACATAAGTCTGCGGTGCATAAAAATCAAATCCATAATCCCATTCCGTAAAATTTTCTAGTCCATTTCCATCTTTCAAAAGATTGTCTGATCCATGAAAGTACCCGGACTGATAGATATTTTGGAAACGATAAGGTTCCGGTTTTAATCCCTGGGGAGAACAGGAAAGATAGGTTTCTCCCTCCAGAAAGAAAATATCCGGGCATTCCCACATGTAACCAAAATTCTTCTTCTCTATCAAATGTGCAAACGTCCATTTTCGCAGATCTTTGGAAGTATAAAGCAGCACACATCCCTGATCCTCTCTGGTTCTGCCACCCAATACCATATAATAAATCCCATTTTTTCGGAAAACTTTCGGATCCCTTACATGATTGGAGAGAATTTCCGGATAGTCCTCATTTTTCAAAAGACATTCTTTCAAAGAGCTCGTCCTTCCATCTTTGCTGGTCACCAGCAAAGTATTTCCTTCCCGTCCATAATAAATGTAATCATAATCCCCCTCTTTTTTAACGTTTCCAGTATAATAAAGGTACATGACTCCATCTTCTACGTAGGCACAGCCGGAATAAACGCCATCCCGATCTTCCGAAACATCCGGTTTTAGAAATTCTCCGGTAAAACGATAATGGATAAAATCTTCCGTTTCATAATGTCCCCAGCTCTTTTGTCCGCCCAAAGGTTCCCCCGGCGAATATTGAAAGAAAATATGGTGGGTCTTGTGGAGCTGACAAAGACCATTTGGGTCATTCAGCCAGCCCCCCGGACCAATCAAATGAAATTTTGGCGTATCATAATATTTTTCTGCCATAAATCAATTCCTTTCCGAAATTCTATGCTTCCAAAATCACTATTTTTTCACCATCAGTCACATTTCCGATCTTTACAAGTGTAAGTTTATCGTTTTCCGAGATATTGGTAACAAGTACCGGCGTTGTCAGAGCATATCCCCTTTTTAAAATTTCTTCCATATCAAATTTTATCAGAGGCTGTCCCATTGTTACCTTGTCCTGTTCCTTTACAAGCACTTCAAAAAATTCACCCTGAAGTTCTACTGTATCAATTCCAATATGGATTAAAACTTCCATTCCCGTATTGCTCTTTAAACCAATGGCATGTTTGGTATCAAATACCAGTGAAACACTGCCGTCAAACGGCGCTTTTATCACACCTTCTGCTGGCTCGATGGCACAGCCGTCGCCCAAAGCTTTGCTTGCAAAAGTCTCATCCGCAACTTGGGAAAGCGGAAGAACTGTTCCTTTCACCGGCGCATAAATCATTCGCTCCTGCACTGTCTGAGCACCGGATTTTTCCTGTTCTTGATACAGCATCCAGGAACAAGCAAAAGCGGTTGCTGCAGAAACCAAGAAGGTCAAAAGATATCCAATAAGACAATTGGTAGTGATGAGAAAACCGAAAATACCGGTTACCCCATTGGCAGTTGCATAGACACCCATCACAGAAGCAATCAGTGCACCAAATGCGCCGCCGATCATTCCTGCTACAAATGGTTTTCCATATCTGACATTCACACCAAAAATTGCCGGTTCTGTAATGCCCATAAATGCTGAAAGAGAGGCCGGCAATGCCATAGATTTTATTTTCTGATCTTTCGTTTTCAATGCAACTGCCAGCGCTGCTGCTCCCTGTGCCACATTGGCTGCCGTAGCGATTGGCATCCAAAGATTCATACCATTGTCTGCAAGCATCATCATTTCAATTGCATTGTACATATGATGTACTCCGGCAACAACGGTAGGTGCATAGACACCACCCATAATAAAAGCTCCGATTCCAAACGGTAGAGCGATCAACGCTTGTGCACCATTCAGTACCCAGGATTCAACTTGTGAAAATACCGGTCCGATCACTGTCATCGCAAAAAATCCGGCGATCAGGATGGAACACAAAGGTGTAACAAAAAGGTCAAACATTTCCGGCACTTTTTTATGAAGTTTCTTTTCCACTGCACTCATCAGCCACACAGAAAGAATGATTGGAATTACATGCCCCTGATATCCTGTATCAGCAATGTTCCATATCCCAAACCAGGACCAAAGTGTTCCTGTCTGTGCACCTCCTGCAGCACTCCACGCATTTACCAGATCTGGATGAATCATCAGCATTCCGATGACAGCTCCCAGATAAATGTTTCCCCCAAAGATCTTTGCCGCTGAGATTGCGATCAAGATTGGAAGGAATGTAAGGGCTGTATTAGAAAACATATTTAACAAATGATACAGATCAGAATCCGCCATCTGTGGCCATACCTGCACAAGACCTCCCAACAGGCCGCACAAAAGTCCTGTTGCAACAATTGCCGGAATGATCGGAACAAAAATATCTCCCAGTGTTTTTATCGCCTGTTTCCACCAGACTGTCTTACTGGCAGCAGTCTGTTTTACCTCTTCTTTCGTTGCCGCGGTAATTCCGGATGCTTTCACAAATTCCTCGAAAACCTTATTGACCGTTCCTGTGCCTATAATGATCTGAAGCTGTCCGGATGCCCGAAAGACCCCTTTGACTCCTTCCAAGTTTTCCAAGGCTTCTACATTTACTTTCGCATCATCAGCGATCACCAAACGAAGTCTGGTCGCGCAATGCGCTGCTGATATCAGATTTTCTTTTCCACCGATCTTTTCCAAGATCCGGCATGCACACTGTTTGTAATCCATATTCTTTCCTCCATCTTTGTATTTTAAATAATATATTGTGAAATCGTTTTCACTTGTGTATTTTCATTATATTCAGTATATTTCAAAATGTAAATAGTTTATTTGTGACAATGATTTCACTTTTCTTTTGTTAATTTTCAACAATTCCCTTCGGAAGTCTAAGAATCTATTGATTTTTACATGTAAATTACCTATAATTTATATGAAAACAATTTCACTTTTTTTGAAATTATTTTCACATTTCATTCAAATGATCTATAAAAAGGAGTATTCCTATGAATATCAGCGAAATTGCAAAACTGGCAGGTGTATCTGCCTCGGCAGTATCCAGATATCTAAACAATGGATATCTTAGTTCTGAAAAAAAAGCTGCCATCGCCAAAGTCATTCAGGAAACCGGGTATGCCCCTTCCTCCCACGCACAGACTTTGCGTACCAAAAAAACAAAACTGATCGGCGTTATTATTCCAAAGATTGATTCTGACTCCATTTCACAGGTTGTCGCCGGGATCAGCGAAGTACTTTCCGAAGAAGGCTATCAGATGCTTCTGGCAAATACAGAAAACGATACAGAAAAAGAATTGGAATATTTAACCACCTTTAATCAGCATATGGTGGACGGTGTGATCCTTCTTGGAACCGTTCTCTCTGCAAAATTACGGGCAAAATTTAAAACTTTCAATTTCCCGATCGTGATCCTGGGACAAGCTGCCACGCTCACTTCCAGTATTTATCATGATGACTATTTCGCCGCTGTAAAAATGACGGAATATCTGATCCAAAAAGGCCATCAGAAAATCTGTTATATTGGTGTAAATGAAAAAGATGTGGCTGTTGGTAAACTGCGAAAGCAGGGATTTCTGGATACGATGGAAAAATATCAGCTTCCGGTTCCGAAAAATGCTGTAAAATTAGGATCCTTCTACATGGAAAATGGTTATGAAAATATTGCTCTTTTGAAAAAAGAATTTCCTGATCTTGATGCTGTTCTGTGTGCGACAGATACGATTGCACTCGGTACCATCAAATATTTGAACGAACATAAAATCCAGATTCCAAAAGAGACTGCGGTTGCCGGTTTTGGTGACAGCAAGGCATCCTCAATCCTCTCTCCCAGCCTGACTACTATCCATTTTTATTATCGGGAATGTGGAATCGAAGGAGCCCGGATCTTATTAGAAAAGATTGCTGATCCAAACACACCTGACAAATCGTTAAAACTCGGATTTGAATTAATTGAACACGAATCTGTATAAGAAAAAGGAGAAACGCTATGAAACACTATGATATTATCTGCGCCGGAGAAATGCTCATTGATTTTACACCAGGAAACGAACCCTACACATTTACTGCAAATCCCGGAGGTGCACCTGCCAATGTTGCCATCTCCGCTTCCAGAAATGAACTTTCTACTGCCTTTTTAGGCATCCTTGGCAATGATGATTTTGGAAAACGTTTAAAAAACACCCTGGAGGAAGACGGTGTTACTCTGCTATGTCCGGAACTTACAGACGATGCAATCACTACCCTTGCTTTTGTAACTTTATACGAAAACGGTGAAAGATCCTTTACTTTCGCAAGAAAACCGGGAGCCGATCTTCTGCTCTGTAAAAAAGATGTCAAAGAAACAGATCTTCATTCCTGCCGTCTCTTCCACGCAGGCTCTTTTTCACTGTCGGATGATCCAAGCCGTGAAGCCATTGTTTATGCCATGAAGCTGGCACATGAAGCCAACAAACTGGTCAGTTTCGATGTTAATTACAGGGACATGATCTGGCACGATATGGAAAAATGCAAAAAAGAAGTAGATCAGATCCTTCCTTTTGTAGACCTTTTAAAAATTTCTGATGAAGAGCTCTATTTTGTAGGTGGTGAAGAAAATATCGAAACATTTATGAAACAATGTCAAATTCGTGTCCTGATCCAGACACTGGGAGCTGATGGCGCCAGATACTACTTTAACGGTACCAGTAAAACTGTTCCGGGAAAGAAAGTCAAAGCTGTGGACGCTACCGGTGCCGGTGATGCCTTCTGGGGCGGCTTTCTCTCACGACTGCTGATGTTTGGCATCCACACGCCGGACGAAATCACCGAAGAAATGATTGAAACTGCACTTTGCTACGGCAACACTTCCGGCGGACTGTGTGTCCAGAAAATGGGCGGCATTCCTGCAATTCCAGATAAGCAGACAATTCAAAAAAATTTGCTTTCCTCTGTACACTCAAGCAGACGGTCAAAGTCACTTTGATACTCAGAAACCAACTTCTGCCCATTGCGTTGACTCCGATACTGTGGATGAAGGTAAAAAGCTTGATGCTTATTGTAATCAAATTTAATAAATCACAAACATTTCTCAAAAATTTCAACAACAATCGTCGGTTATGATATAGCCAACATAAATCGAAAGAGGTAAAAACTATGAATATCAAGAACTTTTTTAAGAACGCATTTCAGGACATGAAAGAGTCAGCAAAGGCAAGAACCGAAGCGGCCAACGCTCGCTGTGAAATAGCCAAAAAGTAAAAACGCCAAGGGCGAGAGACCGCATGGTAATGGGATGCTTATGAACACTTAAAACTTTAACATTTGCGTGGTAATATACAAAATATGAGATGACACTTTGGAGGAAAAACCATGTTTCAGATATTAGTAGTAGA
>CAZLQJ010000052.1:0-11902 GCA_964561705.1 uncultured Lachnoclostridium sp.
ATGTTGAATGCTACTGCTGTTTCAGAATTTAATCCTAATTCTTTGTAGTTTTCAACTTTTGCTTTAGAAGCATTATAAACAACAAAATCTGGTTCGAATGTCTTTAATTCTTCTTCTGTTGGCTGGATGAACATATTTTTTACAAAATGTGCCTGCCAAGCTACTTCTACGATGAAACGGATTGCCATTCTTGTGTCTGCATTTGCACCACAGAATGCATCTACTACGAACAGTCTTTTGTTAGAAAGTTCTGCTTTTGCAAGATTTTTTAATTCAGCCCAAACATCTTCGCTGATTGGATGGTTGTCGTTTTTGTATTCATCTGTTGTCCACCATACAGTGTCTTTGGAATTTTCATCCATAACGATGTATTTATCTTTTGGTGAACGTCCTGTGTAGATACCTGTCATAACATTGACAGCTCCCAGTTCACTTTCCTGACCTACTTCGTATCCTTCTAAACCAGCTTTGGTTTCTTCTTCGAAAAGTACTTCATAAGAAGGATTGTAAACGATTTCAGTAGTTCCTGTGATACCATATTTTTCTAAGTTCACTAATGACATCTCTTTTTACCTCTTTCTTTCTTTGTCTAAATTTTAACATATACTCCATGCAATTTCGTATTATACATGAAAAATCAAAAATTGTATAGTCTAAAGTACATAACTTTTTTCTTTTTTTATAATTTTTTCCATTTTTTTGTCTGCGCATTTTTTTTGCAAATATTATCCATTCTCATTTTCTTAAAATTTTATGAACACTTGTAAACTTTTTATTTTTTTAAAGATTTTTCCGCATTCTTGTGGTATGATTAACAAATATTGAATTTGAATACGGAAAGGAGAATTTGAAATGCAGCAAAACAACCATTACTCTGAAATTACACCTGAGCTTTTACAGCTTTCAAAATTATCCCGTCAAAACAGCTTGATCGATCCCGAGCTTTATACAAAATATGAGGTTAAACGGGGGCTTCGTGATCTGAACGGAAAAGGCGTCCTCGCAGGACTTACAGAAATCTCCGAAATCATTTCCTACACCATAGAGGACAGCGAAATGATCCCTTGTGAAGGACGTTTGTACTACCGTGGACACAAAATTCAGGATCTGGTAAACGGTTTCGAATCCGGAAACCGCTTTGGTTTTGAAGAAGTTGCTTACCTGCTTTTGTTCGGGGAACTGCCAAATGCCAAAGAACTGACTGATTTCAAACAGCTTTTGGGAGAATATCGTTCCCTGCCGACCCATTTTGTCCGTGATATCATCATGAAGGCACCTAGCAAGGATATGATGAATACCCTGGCAAGAAGTGTTCTGACAATGTATTCCTACGATGACCGGGCAGACGATACTTCCATTGAAAATGTTGTCCGTCAGTGCCTCCAGCTGATCAGTTTATTCCCGCTGTTTTCCGTTTATGGCTATCATGCCTATAATCATTATCATGACGGTGCCAGTCTCATCATCCATCCGCCAAAACCGGATTTATCTACTGCCGAGCATATTTTATACCTGCTCCGTCCGGATGGAAACTATACCGATCTGGAAGCAAGGATTTTAGACCTGGGACTTGTTCTTCATATGGAACACGGCGGCGGTAATAACTCTTCCTTTACCACCCATGTGGTATCTTCTTCTGGTACAGATACCTATTCTGCAATTGCTTCTGCCCTTGGTTCCCTGAAAGGACCACGCCACGGCGGTGCAAATATCAAAGTTGTACGAATGTTTGAAGACCTGAAGGCACATGTTTCTGATTGGAACGATGAAGCCCAGTTAAAAGATTACCTTTGCAAATTGCTGGACAAAGAAGCTTTTGATCACAGCGGTCTGATCTACGGTATGGGACATGCAGTTTACTCTCTGTCTGACCCTCGTTCTGAGATCTTCAAAACCCATGTAGCAAGTCTTGCAAAAGAAAAAGGCCGGGAAGACGAACTGGCACTTTACAATACAGTAGAAAAACTTGCAAAAGAAGTCATTTTTGAAAAACGCAAAATCTACAAAGGCGTCAGTGCAAACATCGACTTCTATTCCGGATTTGTTTACAGTATGCTGGATCTTCCAAAAGAACTCTTTACACCGATGTTTGCCTCCGCACGTATTGTCGGATGGAGCGCACACCGTTTAGAAGAACTTGCAAATAACGGAAAGATCATCCGTCCTGCATATAAGAGTGTATGCAAGCGAAAAACCTATGAACCTTTAGAAAATCGCTAAAAAAACTGTTCCGATCAATCAGACCGGAACAGTTTTTTATTTCTTTAATGCTTTATTTTTTATTGTATTTCCTGTGGTGCTGCCTTTGTCAAAAAATTTAGCATCTGCTCTTCGAAGCTGTACACAGTACCAGATCACAACTGCCAGGAAGATCACCAGGCCTGCCCAGATCACATTTCCCAGATTTTGTACATAGCTGCTGTATACGGAAATTCCTCCAAAAATCACCATGGCTGCTGAAAGGATGAGAAGTTTCACGTTCATAAACTCTGCAAACCCTTCTAGATCCTTACATTTTTGTGGTGTTGCATCGCCTCCCAGCAGAAGCATTTTTTTGATTTCATGCTTCTTCACCAGCATGTACCAGGAATAAAAACCATAAATTCCACATCCTGTGACGATCACATCAATAAAACCAAATGATGAATAAATATCCACGAAGTATCCTCCTATCTTACATTCCTAAAAAGTCTTTTACAACTTTTTTCATTTCATCCACTTCGCAAACGGTATTGTGACGAACTTCAGCATTTCTGATCTCTTCGATTGCATTCGGTACAGCAACCTTGGAGAGGACACAAAGTTCATCCACCAGTTCAAAATCTCCCATTTTGTCATATTTTTCTGCATCAATGGCATTCATAACACTTCTTGTAAATTTGTATGGACTTGCCGTCGACGCGATGACTGCTTTTTTCTGATCACCGGTATCTTTTACATATTTTCCATATACAGCGGATGCAACAGCCGTATGTGTATCCAGTACATATCCTGTATCTTCATAGACTCTTGAGATTTCTGCTGCAGTCTCCGCTTCCGTTGCATAATTTCCGTAAAAATCATCCAGTTTTGCCTGCATCTCTTCCGTGATCTGATAGGTTCCTTCTGTATTTAAGGACTTCATCAATGCCACATCTTTTTGGGCATCATTTCCGGCAATTTTGTAAATGAGACGTTCCAGATTACTGGAGATCAAAATATCCATTGACGGAGAGCTTGTCAGAAGAAACTCTCTGTTTTTATCATAGCATCCGGTCTGGAAGAAATCATATAAAACCTTGTTATCATTGGATGCGCAGATCAGTCGGTCAATTGGCATTCCCATCTGTTTTGCATAATAAGCAGCCAGAATATTTCCAAAATTTCCGGTTGGAACTACCACATTGATCTTTTCATCTTTTTCAATTTCACCGTTTGCATATAATTTTGCATAAGCATAAACATAATATACGACCTGTGGCACCAGACGGCCAATGTTGATCGAATTGGCACTGGAGAACTGGAATCCTGCCTGATCCATCTCTGCTTCAAGCGCATGATCTGCAAAAATTGCCTTCACACCACTTTGTGCATCATCAAAATTTCCATGGATTCCAACAACAAAGGTATTTTCCCCTTTCTGTGTTACCATCTGTTTTTCCTGAATCGGGCTAACCCCGTTCTTTGGATAAAATACAATGATCTTTGTACCCGGAACATCGGCGAATCCTGCAAGTGCTGCTTTTCCGGTATCTCCTGAGGTCGCTGTTAAGATTACGATCTCATTTTTTGCATGATTTTTCTTTGCAGCCGTTGTCATCAGATGCGGAAGAATTGACAATGCCATATCTTTAAAGGCAATCGTTGCACCGTGGAACAATTCCAGATAATATGCCTGATCTGTCTTTACAAGCGGTGCGATCTCTTCTGTATCAAATTTTTCATCATAGGCCTTTGCGATACAGCTTTTTAATTCTTCTTCCGTAAAATCGGTGAAAAACTGTTTCATCACTGCATAAGCAGTTTCCTGATAAGACATGTCCTTTAATTCATCTAAGGTAACATCCAGCTTCGGAAGTTCTGATGGTACATATAAACCGCCGTCTTCTGCAAGACCTTTTAAGATTGCCTGAGAAGCCGTTACCGCTATCTGATCTGTACCTCTTGTGCTCTTGTACAAAATACTCATTTTTCCATCCTCTTTCATTCTATCCTGTTCAATGTGTTTTGGATATTCTAACATATTATTTTTCGGTATGCAATGCGCACCCCGGATTTATCCATTTACAGAATTATTGATCGCAGTTACCAAAGCATCAACGGATGCATGAATGATATCCGCATCTACGCCGGCACCCCAATACATTTTTCCATCACGTTTTGATTCAATTCCAACATAGGCAATCGCGCGGGAACTGGAACTTTTTTCCAATGCATGTTCTGTATAACTTACCACACTGTAATCTAAGCCGTATGCTTTTTTCAAGGCGTTGCTAACTGCATTGAGAGAACCATTTCCCTGTGCAAACGTAATGATGGTTTCGCCATTGAATGTTGAATGTACCTCTGCGAACACACCGTTGTTCTTTCTGAAATGTACCTCGGATACTTCGTATGGTTTGGTAACATTTTCGAATTTTTCCTTGAACAGTTCGAAGATTTCTTCTGGCTGAAGTTCCTTGTTAAGCACATCGGAGGCATCTTTCGTTGCATATCCCATGGTTTCGCGCATTTTTGGCGGAAGGTTGAGACCGTAGTTCTTTTCCAGAATATATCCGACACCGCCTTTTCCGGACTGGCTGTTGATGCGGATAACATCTGCATCGTAGCTTCTTCCCACATCCTTCGGATCGATTGGAAGATATGGAACAGTCCAGTGCTCCGGCGCTTTTTCGTCGATCCACTTCATACCTTTTGCGATGGCATCCTGGTGAGAACCGGAGAATGCTGCAAACACCAGCTGACCGCTGTACGGACTTCTTTCATTGATCTTCATTCCGGTATACTCTTCATATCCTTCTGAGATCTTATTCATATCTGTAAAATCAAGCTGCGGATCCACACCTTGGGAATACATATTCATCGCCACAGTGATGATATCCACATTTCCGGTACGTTCTCCATTTCCAAAAAGGGTTCCTTCTACACGGTCTGCACCTGCCAGAAGCCCCATTTCCGTATCTGCCACACCGCATCCTCTGTCGTTGTGCGGGTGAAGGGAAATCAACACATTTTCACGATATTTCATATGCTTTGACATATATTCTACCTGCTGTGCATAAACATGTGGCATAGAATGCTGTACCGTTACCGGAAGGTTAATAATCGCTTTTCTGTCTGCGGTCGGCTGCCATACATCCAAAACGGCATTGCAGACTTCTAAAGCATATTCCGGTTCTGTTCCCGTAAAGCTTTCCGGGCTGTATTCGAAACGATAATCTGCACCGGCTTCTTCTGTGAGTTCTTTTAATAATTTGGCTCCTGCCACTGCGATTTCCAAAATTTCTTCTTTGGATTTACGAAATACCTGCTCTCTTTGTGCCAGAGAAGTGGAATTGTACACATGTACAATTACGTTTTTTGCCCCTTTAACAGCTTCAAAAGTCTTTTTGATAATATGTTCTCTTGCCTGAGTCAATACCTGGATCGTCACATCATCCGGGATCAGATTCTGCTCGATCAGCGTACGTAAAAAGGTATATTCTGTCTCGGATGCAGCCGGAAAACCAACTTCGATTTCTTTAAATCCAATGTCAACCAGCAGCTGGAAAAATTTCAATTTCTGCTCCAAAGTCATCGGAACCACCAATGCCTGGTTTCCATCACGAAGATCCACACTGCACCATACCGGTGCCTGATCTACAAAATCTTTTTTTGCCCAGTCCATGCAGACTTCCGGTGGCATAAAATATTGTTTTTTGTACTTTCCAACATTCTTCATTTTCTCATCCATCCTATTCTTCATTTCCTATATCATAACAAAGCCTATGCTTTGCATATTTCTTTACCATTCGTTCATGGTACCGCACAGCGTACTGTAAATGGTATCCGCAATCTGGTAATATCCCTCTGCTCCCGGATGTACGGCATCCACTGCCACCGTTTCCATTTCCTCAGAATATGGATTTACCGGACGTTCTTCCGTAAGGAATACATGGGCACTGTCCATACTGATTCCGGCAGGTACCAGATATACCCGTTTTTCACCGGACAATTTTTCAGCCAGCATTTCCATCAGGCGGAAAACTGCCAGATCCCGCTGCTGTTTGTACTGTCCCGGAAACATCAAAGCACCATTGTTCATTTTCATGGAACCAATGCCGTTTTGATCACTTTGATAAATGGTATTTACCACATAGATTGGGATCTTTTTGTCATCCTTCCGGATCAATTCTACAATTTTGCAGATATGATCCGCATTTTCTTCTCCGGAAAGAAGTCCGTTGGTTCCCAGATGCAAAAGTATGATATCCGGCTGAAATCCTGTGGTTGTTTTATAATAATTCCAATCAAAACGCTGGGTTTGCGGATTCCAGAATTTGTGGACATCCTCTCCTTCTTCCAGTTCATAAGCGGTTTCCGTCAGATAGTCCTCCGCGGAAAATCCCGGTCTTGCCTCTGTCAGATAGCCCTCGTATCCTCTGGTTCCATTGCAGATCAGCTGATTATCCAAATGTTTCTGAAGCTGTGTATAGAGTGCACCGTTGGCAGAAAGACTGTCACCGATCGTCAACATAGAAAACTGCTGTTTTTTTGCCTCTACAATACAAAGCGTTGAATTCTCCTTTGCCAAAAGCGTACCGTCTGTAGCATAGACAGAAACAGTCAATGGATATTCTCCCAGAAGATCCTCTGTGGCTGTAATCTGGAATTTTCGTTCCAAGGACTCTCCCACTTCGCATTCCCACAACACATCATACATGGAAATGTGTTCTCCCTGATCTGTAATCTGGCTGTTGTAGATTTCCATGGTCAGACCGCTGGCTGCATAATATTTTTCCGGCAGATAGACCTCAATTTCTTTATAGTCGTCACAGGCAGCCTGTTTTTTCAACTCCCGGATCTGTCCCAGCATCTGGAACTGCATCCCTAGCAGCATACCGACAAAAATCAGGGTAGCGAAGACCGCTATAACCCATTTTAAATTAATTTTCCTGTTCAATCTCTCCACCTCTTGCTAATTTTTCAGACAAGGTATTGCATCGGATCTCCAAAAATTCCCGGTTTGTCCGGCACCGGTTCAAAGGATTCATTTTTCTCCATCGGCTACTTTCCAGAGCACTTAATTCCGGTATCCATGCTTCATACCAGCTGAGATTTTTCATCCCATTTTCCGTTATTTCAGGACGTTCCTTCAGCATCTGCGTAATGGCCGGAACAAACTTTTCGTTCCAGACCCGCTGCAATTCTTCCTGAAAATCCGGATGTGTATAAAGGATTGACCAATACCCATATAAAGTTTCTGCCTTTTCACCGGTATTCCAAAGTTCAAAAACATTTTCGGAAAGAACATAGGAATGTTCCATATCCCACGGAAAACAGGCATGAAGCAGTCCGTCTCCGCTTAGATCTGATTCCTTATAAAAGTAGATGCTGCTGCTCATACTTCCTTCCTGTACCAGTTCATACAGAAGCCATTGCATAGCAAAACTCTCTAGATCAATATAATCTGTATAATGTTTTCCTTCTACATTATTCCCATTTTCTGAAAACAGGGCATCCTCAAATTTCTGCCAGTATCCGGAAATATATTCTACCTGCTCCTTCGAAGAATATTTTGCTCTTTTTAAGGTAAATGGAAGTCCCCTTGTACTTACAAAACGACTTTCGTCTGCTTCATAATCACAAATATCCGCTTCCAGCAAATATCCTCCGGTAAGATCTGTCGGATTGTTTTCTATTTCATAATAATAACATTCTGCGAATGAATTTTCATCTTTCCATTCCTGAATCTGCTGTTTTTTCAGATTTTCATGGTTTAACTTTTTCGTTTCCTCATATACGCTGGCAATGTCAATCCTGTTTTCACCCAGTTCCACCTTTTCTGCCAGAAAATAAACGCCTACATACTCTCCAGCCACATAAAGATTGACCAGACGCTCATCCGGCGCATAAGGAAATCCTAACTCCCTGATCAATTCTGTTGTTGTACAGTAATTCATCAGAGAATCGTCCCTGTATCCTGCAAGCAGAGAAAAATCTTCCTCTTCTCCCATTCCCAGAAGATCTGTTTTTTCCATCATTTTCAGATTATAACTCTTTTTGGGTGCAGACCAGGAATCATTTCCATGTCCGTAAAAACCTTTGATTTCATAATCCTCCAAAGTTCCATCTGTATGGAAAACAGTTAAGATTCCCGGATGTTTCTGATATTTATCCTCATGAACCACTGAAAGCCTTTTCTGACCTTCCAGTGTCACATAGAAGCTTTCTGCCTGATCCGCAGACAGAAAACGGATCGGATACAAATTCTCTGCCCATGTAAAAATCATTTCCTCCTCATCGGACATTCTTTGAAAACATTCATAACCACCATCTGTGGTTCGTGCTTCCAAAACAAGTTCCGCCTCCCGAAAGGATGCCGGCAATGCAATACACCAGCATTTGTCATTCGGAGAATAATAGCCATTCAATTTAAATTCCCGCCCTGCGACCATGAGTCTTGTTGACAGACTACATAAAAGATCTGCGGTTTTTTCATGAAAAATGCCCTGTTCGGTAAGTTCCCACTGATAAAATCTTGTATCACTATAATAACCACTGATATGCACAAGATTTGTATTCAGTGCCGTCACATCCTCAGCGCCCCTTACATAACAGTTTTCAACGACGCCTCTTTGGATTTCACCTGTCACTTCCTCCATAGAAACAACACAGTTAAAAATATTTCCATGCAGTCTTCCAATGGCAGCACCGGCAGTCTCCCCTAGAACTTCTGTTTCCAAATAGCAATTCAATACATTGCCATTGTAGGAAACCGGGGCTATGGCGCCTGCAATGATCCCCTCAAATTCGCAGTCTTCCAGGATCAGATTTTTAACAATTCCTCCCAGATCAGCAAACATTCCTACATTCTTTTTGGGTTCCTTCATTTTAATACCGCGGATCCTATGTCCGTCCCCATCAAAAGTTCCCATAAACCGGACATTGCCTTCTTCTGCTTCACCGATCATTTTCAGACCATCCACACCCGAAAAATCCAGATCACTGCTTAGGCGGATCGTCTGATTGACATACATTTCTCCTTTGCTGACTGTCTTCGCAAAGGAGAAATAATCCTCCAGGCTGCCAATCTCCAGCACTTCCTGTTCTTCCATTGCTTCCTGCGGCAAAAAAGAAACTTCTTTTATATAACCTATGAAAAAAATCAGTAATAGGGTGAGCAGCAGAAGTACTGCAGATACCCCCCATACTTTCTTCCATTTCATTCCCATAAAATCAATTTCCTTACCGTTTTTTCTATCTCTGATTGATATAATTGATCAGACCTTCTGCCTGAATGATCTTCTGCATAAATTCCGGGAATGCCTGTCCCTGATACTGAGTACCCTTGGTGCGGTCATAAATCACACCGCTGTCAAAATCCACTTCCACCGTATCCCCGGCTTCAATTTCTTTTGCCGCTTCCGCACATTCAATAATCGGAAGTCCGATATTGATCGCATTACGATAAAAGATTCTTGCAAAGGTTTCTGCGATTACGCAGGAAATTCCGGATTCCTTAATCACCATTGGTGCATGTTCACGGGATGAACCGCAGCCAAAGTTTTTATTCGCTACCATAATATCTCCCGGTTTCACATTTTTCACAAAATCCCGGTCAATATCTTCCATACAATGCTCTGCCAGCTCTTTTTTATCTGCAATCGCAAGATATCTTGCCGGAATGATTACATCTGTATCTACATTGTCTCCATATTTAAAAACTGTACCTTTTGCCTGCATAGCAACCTCCTATAATCCAAGCTCTGAAGGAGCTGAAATCTTTCCTGTGACAGCACTTGCTGCTGCAACCGCCGGACTTGCCAGATAAACTTCACTGTCTACATGTCCCATACGTCCTACAAAATTACGGTTTGTTGTGGATACACAACGTTCTCCGGCTGCTAAAATACCCATATAGCCGCCCAGACATGGTCCGCAGGTCGGTGTACTGACTACTGCACCGGCTTCAATAAAGGTTTTGATCAGACCTTCTTCCATCGCCTGAAGGTAAATCTTTTGTGTTCCAGGAATGATAATGACACGAAGTCCCCTTTTACAGGTACGTCCCTTTAAAATTTCTGCTGCTGCTCTTAAATCATCCATCCGTCCGTTGGTACAAGAACCAATCACAACCTGATCGATCACGACATCTTCTGTGATCTCGTCAATGGTCTTTGTATTTTCCGGAAGATGCGGAAATGCCACTGTTGATTTCAATGTACTAAGATCAATGGTATATTCTTCATCATAAACGGCATCTTCGTCCGCTTCATAGATCTTATATTCCTTTTTCGAATGTTCTTTCATATATTGGATCGCCAGATCATCTACCGGGAAGATTCCGTTCTTTCCGCCGGCTTCGATTGCCATATTTGCAATGGTAAAACGATCATCCATGGTAAGGTACTGAATGCCCTCTCCCGTAAATTCCATAGATCTATACAATGCACCATCCACGCCGATCATTCCGATAATATGTAAGATCACATCCTTACCGCTGACCCATTTTGCCGGTTTTCCTACAATATTAAATTTGATCGCTGAAGGAACCTTAAACCATGCCTTTCCAGTTGCCATACCTGCTGCCATATCCGTACTTCCAACACCTGTAGAAAATGCACCCAATGCACCATAAGTACAGGTATGAGAATCCGCACCGATGATCACATCTCCCGCTACAGTCAGTCCCTGTTCCGGAAGCAGTGCATGTTCGATTCCCATCTTGCCGACATCAAAATAATTTGTCACATCATGTTTGCATGCAAATTCTCTGACGCATTTACAGTTTTCTGCTGATTTAATATCCTTATTTGGAATAAAATGATCCATAACCAGCGCAATCTTGTCTTTGTCAAATACTGTATTTACTGTCATTTTATCCATTTCACGAATGGCAACCGGTGTCGTAATATCATTTCCAAGCACCAGGTCCAGATTAGCTTCGATCAGCTGTCCTGCTTCTACCTTTTCAAGACCTGCCGCTGCCGCTAAAATTTTCTGAGTCATCGTCATTCCCATTGCTGTTCCTCCTCTTATAAAAAGAAGGAGCGCGGTAATCTATATACTGCGCTCCCGCTCTGATTCATTTCTGATTAGTTATTGATCAGTTTTTCACTTTCATTATTCCAGCTGTAAAGTTTACGGATTTCTTTACCAACAACTTCTGATGGATGTTCTGCAGCAAGTTTTCTCATTGCTCTGAAGTGAGCCTGTCCGCCTGCTGGTGACATATCTAATAAGAAATCTTTTGCAAATGTACCATCCTGGATATCTCTCAAGATCTTCTTCATTGCTTTCTTTGTATCATCTGTGATGATCTTTGGTCCTGTGATGTAATCACCGTATTCCGCTGTATTGGAAATAGAATATCTCATTCCTTCAAATCCTGACTGATAGATCAGGTCAACAATCAGTTTCATTTCATGGATACATTCAAAATATGCATTTCTTTCATCATATCCAGCTTCTACCAATGTTTCAAAACCTGCCTGCATCAATGCACAAACACCACCGCAGAGAACTGCCTGTTCTCCGAAAAGGTCTGTTTCTGTTTCTGTTCTGAAAGTTGTTTCAAGAACACCGGCTCTTGCGCCACCGATTGCTAATGCATAAGCAAGTGCTTTTTCTAATGCCTGTCCGGAAGCATCCTGATGAACTGCTACCAAACAAGGAACACCTTTTCCTGCCTGATATTCACTTCTTACGGTATGACCTGGTC
>CAZLQJ010000053.1:0-11850 GCA_964561705.1 uncultured Lachnoclostridium sp.
GCAGTGTGCCGAGTGCCAGGACAAAACATGTCAACTGAAGCGGAAATTGTCAAGAGTAATCAATAAAGAAAATGAAAAGCAAAGAAATAAAATGTAAGGGGAAACAAAAATTACGCAATGTGTTGCATTGTGCAAAAACGAATGATACGATAAATACACAGTGTGTTGGTATACAGAGCTTCAGATTCCAATTGTTCTGGGGGAGCAAGTAGGATGTAATGAGCGGCGAATCATGATATAATGTGGGTATGGTCAGCAGCCTTTTTAGGATGTCGATATCCACGGATTGTTCATCAGACACAAAAGGAGGAAGGCTATGGAAAATAGAATATATCTTTGCATTGATCTGAAATCCTTTTATGCCTCGGTCGAGTGTATTGATCGCGGTCTTGATTCCATGCGGACCCATCTGGTGGTTGCAGATCCATCCAGAACAGAGAAGACAATTTGTCTGGCTGTTTCGCCTTCTTTGAAGGCGTATGGCATCCCGGGGCGAGCCAGATTATTTGAAGTGGTCGAACGTGTAAAAAAGGTAAATGTGGATCGCTTACGCAGGTCTCCGAAAAAAATATTTGCAGGATCGTCTTATGATGCAAAGGAATTGGCGACAAATCCGGATCTGGAATTGGATTATATTACAGCTCCGCCGAGAATGGCTCGATATATGGAGGAGAGTACCAGAATCTATCAGATTTACCTAAAATATGTAGCACCGGAGGATATTCATGTATATTCGATTGATGAGGTGTTTATTGATCTTACCCATTATCTTTCAACGGCGGGATTGACAGCGCATGAATTTGCCAGAAAAATGATTCAGGATGTTTTGAAAACGACTGGGATTACGGCAACAGCAGGCATTGGTACCAATATGTATCTTGCGAAGGTGGCGATGGACATTGTGGCGAAGCACATTCCGGCGGATCAGGATGGGGTTCGAATTGCAGAATTAGATGAAATAAGTTATCGCAGGCAGCTGTGGAATCATCGACCTCTTACGGATTTTTGGAGAGTTGGCCGGGGATATGCGAAAAAGCTGGAAGAAAATGGAATTTTTACCATGGGTGACGTGGCACGTTGTTCGATCGGTAAGCAAAATGATTATTATAATGAAGATTTCCTGTACAGACTTTTTGGTATCAATGCGGAGCTTTTGATCGATCACGCCTGGGGATGGGAGCCTTGCACCATTGCGGAGGTGAAGAAGTATAAGCCATCTTCGAATAGTCTGGGTTCCGGTCAGGTTTTGCAATGTCCTTATGATTTCGCAAAGGCAAGGCTGGTTGTAAGGGAAATGGTGGATTTATTGTCTTTGGATCTGGTGGAGAAGGATCTGGTAACAGATCAGATTGTTTTGACTGTGGGATATGATATTGAAAATCTGACTGATCCAAAGCGGCGAAGTGCCTATAAGGGCCCGGTAACGACGGATCATTATGGCAGAAAGATTCCAAAACATGCGCATGGAACAGCAAATCTTCATAAACAAACCGCATCGACAAAATTGATTACGGATGCTGTCATGGAACTTTATGACCGGATTGTAGATCCCGCGCTTCTGGTGCGGCGGTTGAATGTTACGGCAAATCATGTGGTGTTGGAAAATACGATTACAAAGGCGGATTATGTGGAGCAGTTGGATTTGTTCATTGATTATGAGGCATTGGAAAGGCAGCACAAAGAGGAAGCGGCGGCTCTGGAAAAAGAGAAAAAAATGCAGCAGGCTGTGCTTGCCATCAAAAAGAAATTTGGGAAAAATGCCATTTTAAAAGGCATGAATTTTGAAGACGGAGCAACTGCAAAAGACCGCAATGGACAGATCGGCGGTCATAAAGCGTAAAACGCGGAAGGGAGGCATTGATGCAGACAGATCATAAATATGATGATATCATTTATTTACCGCACCATGTTTCTGCCACAAGGCCTTCGATGGCAATGATCGATCGTGCGGCACAGTTTTCACCCTTTGCAGCATTGACCGGATATGATGAGGCTGTCAAAGAGACCGCACGTTTGACGGAGGAACGGGTGGAACTGGATGAGTCGGTGAAGATCGAATTGGATGAGAAACTTCGTTTGGTGCAGGAACAGATCAACGATCTTCCGCAGATCAGGATTACCTTTTTTCGACCGGATGAGCGAAAAAAGGGAGGATCTTATCAATCTGTCACAGGAAGTGTAAAAAAGATTGATCCATATGAAAAATGTGTGATCCTGCAGGATCGGACCAAAATCCGAGTTGATGAGATCGTGCAGATTGAGGGAGAAATCTTTGAAAATCTGTAAAATTAATTGAGAATGAAAAGGGGTTTTTATGGTTGATTTACATCTGCATTTGGATGGTTCGCTAAATCCGAAAAATGTTCCGGAGATGGCAAAGATGAGCGGCATCAGGCTGGATGTTTCGGCAGAAGAATTGAAAAAGATCCTGATGGTGGAACCGGATTGTTCCAATCTGGGAGAGTATCTGGAAAAATTTGACCTGCCGTTGGAATTGCTGCAGACGAAGGAATGTATCGAATATGCGGTATATGAATTGATGCGGGATTTGGAACAGCAAGGCTTGTGTTATGCGGAGATCCGTTTTGCACCTCAGCTTCATCGAAAGAGAAATCTTTCTCAAGAAGAAGTTGTTTGGGCAGCAATCTGTGGATTAAATAGGGGAAATAAAGACTTTTCAGTGTCTGCACAGCTGATTTTGTGCTGTATGCGCGGTGAGGACAATGAATCAGAAAATATAGAAACAATCCGTGTGGCGGAAGCATATTTAGGAAGAGGCATTTGTGCGGTGGATCTTGCAGGAAATGAAAGTGCTTATCCGACCAAGATGTTTGAAAAAGTATTTAAGGTTGCAAGGGAAAAGCAGATTCCGGTGGTTATTCATGCAGGAGAGGCTGCAGGGGCGGAGAGTATCCGTCAGGCCCTGGCATTTGGGGCTGTTCGTATCGGTCATGGAATCCATGCGATGGAGGATCCGGAGCTGATGCAGAACTTAAAATCGAACCACATCTGTTTGGAAATGTGTTATTCCAGTAATTTGCAAACGAAGACAGTGGAAAGTTCGGAGTATTATCCAATCGTTGGCTTTTTGAAACTGGGAATGGCTGTTACGCTCAATACGGATAATATGACAGTTTCCCATACGACACTCCAAAGAGAATATCAGCTGCTTCAAAAAAGTTTTTCTATAGAAGATCAAACATTGCTGAAAATCGCACAGAATGCTTTGAATGCTTCTTTTTTGGAAGTTGATCAGAAGGAACAGATGAGAAAGAGAATAGATCAGGAATTTTTTGACTGGTTGAAGGAGGATATTAAATAAATGAAAAGAAGTACAAAAGAAATCGCAGTTCGTATGTTGATCCTGTTTGTGGGATTGTGTATTGCCCATCTTGGCGTTACGTTGTTTTTATTGGCGGATTTAGGATCAGATCCGTTTAATGTTTTGGTTCAGGGATGTTTTCGTACCTTATCCGGATTTCAGGGTCTGGGATTTTTGACCCATGGATATACCCATATTGGAATCAATCTGTTGATTATTTTTGTTTTATTATTTGTAGACCGCAGCTATATTAAGCTGGGAACAGTATTTTGTATGGCTTTTGGTGGTCCGATCATTGATGTTTTTACAGTTTTGCTTGAAAAATATATCAATTCCAGCTTGCCTTTCGCGATCCGTTTGCTGGTACTTGCTCTGGGCTGCGTGATCTTGGCTTACGGCATGACTGTAGTAATGAAAAGTGATGCGGGAACCGGTCCAAATGATCTGGTTGCAATATCGATTAGTGAAAAAGCTCATTTTCCATTTGGCATCACTCGTACGGTCACAGATGTTTGTTTTGTTGTGATCGGGTTCCTTTTGGGAGGAAAATTTGGCATTGGAACGATTGTATGTGCTGCTCTGGTGGGAACAGTGGCAGAACGATTTTTGCCGGTCAATGAGAAATTAGTGACACGGATACTTAGAGCTGCAGGTGTGTAAAATAGAAAAATTTGTTTATTGACATCCTGCATGTTTTTTGATATATTGTAGCAGAAAAAGTTAGCGGCACCTAATCGCTGAGTTGGTTAGAGTTGCCGCTTACGATTTACCTATGAGTTAGAAGATACTAACAGCTTCCGGAAGGAAGCCTTTTCTTATCCATAAGGATTAGTAAAAACTAACTATAATTAGATGAAATATGAGGAGAGGATGGCTTTTATATGATGATCAATAAAAGACTGATCGGCACAGTCAAAGACAGCAAAAAATACATTGTCGGAAATGTAGGATGCCAGTGGGTTTCCCTAGCGGCGAATATGATGATGATGTATGCAATCGCAAGGTTGCTGCAAGCACTTTATGAGGGAACAGCAGACAGAAAAATCGCTGCGATCACCGTGGCAGTTGCAGCAGCGGCAGTGCTGATCCGTTTTTACTGTGCAATATTATCCAGTCGTATGAGTTATCTCAGTGCAAAAGCAGTGAAAAAGACATTGCGTGAAATGATCTACAGCAAATTGCTGCGTCTTGGTACTTCTTACAGAGAAAAGGTGCAGACATCGGAGGTCGTGCAGGTGGCTGTAGAGGGCGTAGATCAGCTGGAAACCTATTTTGGATCGTATCTTCCCCAGTTTTTTTATGCAATGCTGGCGCCTTTGACTTTGTTTGTTGTATTGAGTTTTGTGAATTTTCTGTCAGCAGTGGTGCTTTTGATCTGTGTGCCGTTGATTCCGGTGACGATTGTTGCGGTACAACGTTGGGCAAAGAAACTTTTGGAAAAATATTGGGGACAGTATACGACACTTGGGGATACTTTTTTGGAAAATCTTCAGGGGCTGACAACGACAAAAATTTATCAGTCCGATGCATTGAAACATCAGGAAATGAATGAACAAAGTGAACATTTTCGTAAGATTACCATGAAGGTGCTGACCATGCAGTTAAATTCCATCACGATTATGGATTTGTTCGCTTACGGTGGCGCGGCACTGGGCGTAATCCTTGCGGCAACGCAGTTTCGGGCTGGTTATGTGGATCTGGCCGGGTGTCTGTTGATCATTTTATTGTCAGCAGATTTCTTCCTTCCCATGCGGATGTTGGGCAGTTTCTTTCATATTGCGATGAATGGGATGGCTGCATCAGATAAGATTTTTCGGCTGTTGGATCTTCCGGAGGTAGTGAAAAAGACCGGTTCTGTTCCGGAGGAATGTTCGATTACGATTTCCAATCTGCACTTTGCATATGAGTCGGAGAGGGAAATCCTGCATGGTCTGGATATGGTCTTTCCAAAGGGCAGTTTTACTGCCATTGTGGGAGAGAGTGGCTGTGGAAAAAGTACATTGGCAGCTATTTTGATGGGACGAAATCAAGGATATACGGGAGAACTGTGTGTTGGCGGTGTGCCTTTTTCTGAAATCTCAGAGGAGCATCTGATGGAGAATTTTACTTATATCAGTCACCAGAGTTATTTGTTCAAGGGGACGGTTCGCGAGAATCTGCAGATGGCGGCTTCTAATCTCAGTGATGATGCCCTTTGGAGGGTGCTGGAACAGGTGAAACTGGCAGAATTTTTGCGAGCGGAGAATGGACTGGATACCAAGTTAAATGAGAAGGCTTCCAACTTATCCGGTGGTCAGTGTCAGCGTTTGGCATTGGCAAGAGCTTTGCTCCATCACAGTCCGGTTTATATTTTTGATGAGGCAACTTCAAATATTGATGTAGAAAGTGAAAATGACATTATGAATCAGATCTGGGAACTGGCAGGAGAGAAAACGATTATTTTGATCTCCCATCGTCTTGCGAATGTTGTTGAGGCGGACAATATTTATGTATTGGAACAGGGAAATCTTGTCGGTCAGGGATCTCATGAGGAACTTTTGAAAAAGAATGCTGTTTATGCACAGCTTTGGAATGCTCAGCAGGAGTTGGAAAATTATACCAGGGGAGGAGAGTTACATTGAAACGCAGTGGATTAAACGTTATGTGCCGGCTGATAGGGCTGGTAAAACCTTTGACGGGTTACATGGTTCTTGCTATTTTAATGGGCTTGGTGGGGCATTTGTGTGCTGCATTGATTACCGTATTTGGCGGTTATGCTGTTTTGGGGATTCTTCATCCGGAATGGTCGCTGTCTCTTGGAATCATTTTCTCCATGGTATTGATTTTTGCGCTGCTGCGTGGAATTTTGCGTTATGCAGAGCAGGCATGTAACCATTTTATTGCATTTAAGTTACTGGCACTGATCCGTGATCAGGTATTTTCAGCCCTTCGTCGTCTTTGTCCGGCAAAGTTAGAAGGCAGGGATAAAGGAAATCTGATCAATGTGATTACTTCAGATATTGAACTTTTGGAAGTTTTTTATGCGCATACGATTTCTCCAATCTGTATTGCAGTTTTATTCTGCGGTATCATGGTGGTTTTTATGAGTTCCTATCATGTAGGTCTGGGGGTTCTGGCAGCTGTTTCTTATTTGATTGTTGGCGTGATCGTGCCGATGGTCACTTCCAGACTGAGTGGTGACGATGGAATGAAATTTCGTGAAAAATCAGGTGAATTGGCTGGTTTTGTGTTGGATTCTCTTCGTGGACTTTCCGAAACCCTGCAGTATGGACAGGGGGAAATGCGTCTGAAGCAGATCCATGCACAGACGGATGCATTATCCGAAGATGAGGAACGGATGAAATGTACAGCAGGAAGAAATACGGCAGTTACCAATACGATCATTTTACTCTGTGATCTGTCGATGCTGTTTCTTTCGGCATATTTATGTGACTTTTCAGGTACCTTGATCTGTACCTTGGCATTTATGAGTTCCTTTGGACCGTGTATTGCATTGGCGGCACTGGGCGCAACGCTGCAGACAACTTTTGCAGCTGGTAATCGTGTGCTGGATATTTTAGAGGAAAGTCCTGTGGTGGAAGAAATCAGCGGACAGCCCGAGATCGATTTTCAAGGTGCCTCGGCAGAACATCTGACATTTGGATATGAGAATGAGATGATTTTAGATGATTTTTCTGTTGAAATTCCCAAAAATCAGATCATTGGGATTATCGGGCGTTCCGGTTCCGGAAAATCTACCTTGCTGAAGCTGTTTATGCGATTTTGGAAGGTGCAGGGAGGGCAGGTTAATTTGTCCGGCAGAAACGTAGAAATCATCAATACATCGAACCTACGTGAGATGGAAAGTTTTGTGACGCAGGAAACCCACCTGTTTCATGACAGTATTCGAAATAATTTGCGGATTGCCAAGCTGGATGCCACAGACGAAGAAATGATCACTGCCTGCAAAAAAGCATCGGTACATGAATTTATCATGAGTCTTCCAAAGGGGTATGATACGCTTGTTGGTGAATTGGGAGATACACTTTCCGGCGGGGAACGTCAGCGTCTGGGTCTGGCAAGAGCTTTTCTTCATGATGCACCATTGATGCTGCTGGATGAGCCGACTTCTAATCTGGACAGTCTGAATGAGGCAGTCATTTTAAAATCTCTCCATGAAGAGCGGGAGGGAAAGACGGTCGTGTTAGTGTCTCATCGAAAGTCAACGATGGGAATTGCAGATCATGTATATTCTGTAGAACATGGGAGGATGAGTTAATGAACGTAAAAAAAATCGGATATATCATCTTGGGCTTTATCAGTGTTGGACTGGGGGCTGTAGGAGCAGTGGTTCCGATGCTGCCCTCCTTTCCGTTTCTGATGCTTGCTGCATTTTGTTTTGCCAGAAGTTCTAAAAAACTGGACCTGTGGTTTAAGGGAACCAGACTTTATAAAGAAAATTTGGAAGATTATGTAGCAGGCCGTGGAATGACTTGGAAAACGAAAATTCGGATTATGGTGACGGTTACCCTGCTGATGAGCATTGGATTTATCATGATGGGGCGCAAAGGCGTTGTCATCGGCTGTATGGTTCTTGGCTGTGTGTGGGTTTTCCATATTCTGTTTTTTTGCTTTGGTGTAAAGACCATTCCGGCAAAGTCCTAGTTTTTTAAATAAGATGAAAATGAAAAACACCCGGTGCAATTGCATCGGGTGTTTTGATATTCATAGATGTAGGAGAAGGGATCAGTCTTCACGTTTTTTTCCCCAGAAGAAGAGAGCGACAGTACCAGGACCGGTATGGCTTCCGATGGTTGTTCCGACAGAATTGATAACAATGTCTCCTTTGATATGTGGAAAACGGGATTTTATAAGATCGGCCACTGCTTTTGCATCTTCATAGCAGGCAGAATGACAAATGTAGCATTTACCGTCATAATCGGTACCGTTTTCAGCGAATTCCGCCATTTTATCAACGATCGCAGAAATAACTTTTTTCTTCGTGCGGATTTTAAATCTTGGAATCAGTTTTCCTTCATTGCTCACATTTAAAAGAGGGCAGATATTTAAAAGATTTCCTACAAAACCGGATGTTTTGGAAATACGGCCGCCTTTGACGTAGAATGTCAGATCAGAGGAGAAGAACCAGGAGTGAAGTTCCAGTTTGTGTTCTTCCGCCCATGAGGTTAATTCTTCAGCAGACATCCCTTCATCCCGAAGATCTGCCAGCTGATCCATCAAAAGTCCATATCCGGAGGATGCATTTAAGGAATCAATCAAATAGATTTTACGATCCGGATATTTTTCAGCCAGTTCTTCCTTGGCAATGCGGGCGGAATTGTAAACGCCGGAAATACCGGAAGAGAGGGTTACATGAACAATGTCTTTTCCATCTTTTAAAAATGTTTCAAAATATTCAATAAATTCTTCTGCATTGATCTGTGAAGTCTTTGTTTCAGCTCCTTTTGCCATTGCCTGATAAAATTGATCAAAGGGAATGGTTTCTCCCAGATCGTCAAGATATTCTTTTCCGTCTAATTCAAAGTGAAAACAGATATAGGAAATATTTCTGTTTTGAAAATGTTCTTTTGATAAGTCTGCAGTAGAGCAGCAGCTTAAAATGTATGAGTTCATAATTACCTCCAAAAATCACAAGTAGTTTTTAATACTATATAACAAAAACGACAAAACTACAAGATGTAAAATAAACAAAAATTAAAAGAATTTTTCTGGGTCTTTAAAAATATGCACAAATGAGAAAATCCCATGCCGAGATTGACATGGGATTTTCCGGAAAGGGTATGAAAAGTTATTTGTATGGTTCCTGATAATCCTCCCGCTTTGCATGAGCAAGTGCCTCGGCATAATCTGAGCTCTCAAATTTGCAGATAGATGATCATTGTTCTCTCCTAACATTGGTCCGGTCAGGACCAGCCCTCTAAATTTCCCTCGGTGATGGCGTGAAAAAGACGCTTGCGAACACCGGGGTGATCCGTATTTAGTTGTTTGAGCAGTGTTCGTGCATATTCCCGTTTCGTAGATCCGTCCATCGGGCATGGATTTTTAGAAATAGGAAGTTGATATTTATGCTCAAAGCCCTTGATCTCGGCTTCTGGTACAAAAATCAGTGGACGGATGACCGTAAGATCCGTTTTATCCAAATGCGTAACCGGCCAGAAGGAGCAGAAGCGTCCTTCAAAAAGCAATGATAGAAGCATTGTCTCGATGACATCATCCATGTGATGGCCGTAGGCAACTTTATTGCAGCCAAAATCTAATGCAGCTTCATTGAGTGCCCCCTTACGAAGTCTTGCACAAAGTGCGCAGGCTGATCCTTCCAGGTGATCACCTGTGACCATTGCACCGATTTTGGTGGAAATGACATGATAGTCTACCTGTAATTCCCGGCATAAGCTGCTAATGCCGGATAGATCAAAACCTTCATAGCCTAAGTCTACCGTAAAAGCAGTCAGCTGAAAAGCTTCCGGATAAAATTTCTGCAGATGGGAGAGTGCATATAAAAGGGTTAAAGAATCCTTGCCGCCCGAAATACCGACCGCAATATGGTCGCCCTTCTGAATCATATGGTATTTGTCTACAGCCTGTCGGGTGTAGCTTAGTAATTTTTGTAATTTCACGTAAATAACCTCCGCTGACATTATAATAGGAAGAGACAAGGAATGTAAATAGGAAGATGGAATTTTGGGGTGAGTAAATAATTCCCATCTTTTGAAAAAAATGCTTGACAGAAGCGGAGGTTTGAGGTAATATGTGATTCGTGTTGTGACACAATATAGAGAAACGGGGTGTGGCTCAGCTTGGCTAGAGCGCCTGGTTTGGGACCAGGAGGTCGCAGGTTCGAATCCTGTCACCCCGATGTTAAAGCAGCAAGAGATTGCTGCTTTTTTTGTAATATTCTTTATTTGATTTCCAGAACAAAAATAGGAATCGAAATGACTTTATTTACAGTCGCGTTCCAATCATTCTAAGGGAGGTAATGAAAAGATGAGCTATTTGATTAAAGATACGACAAAGCAGGAACGTATAGAATTGATACGTAGTTGGGTACCGGATGATGAGGTTCTGGATGGCTGCGACATTGATTTGTGGGAAATGTACCGTGATTACATTGATGGGAAAAGAGAAATCACGGAAATCAATGCAGCCTTTAATGCAGGATTTTATGAAGAAACGGATTTGAGGTAAACACGGAAAGAAGAGTACACTGTATATCTCTTTGCTTTCTGACGAGGCGCGAGAAATGTATGATTACAACCAAGAAGCGAGAGATTATTTGGCAACGGATTATATGGTTCTTTCACCGAACGTAGAGATATAAGAGATTCAACAGGGACCTTGTCAGAAGAAACATATGTAGTAGGTGTTTTGAAAGTAGCAGCCCCGATGGTGAATTTTGGGAAAATCACAGCTACGGAGAAGGAAATTGCGGAGATCATGAGACTTCGCATTCGAAAGATGCTTTATGTGGCAGCACACTTTGGCTATAAATATTTGGTTCTTGGCGCATGGGGATGCGGTGCATTTGGAAATGATGCAGCTACAGTTGCAAGGCTGTTTTATGAGGAACTGAAAGCTTATAAAGAAAAAGTGTATGGTAGAGAGAATAGATATTACACGTTGAAAGATTGTTTTCATAGAATCGCATTTGGTGTGTTAGACGCAACATCAGGAAGGCAATGTAATCTTATCCGAAGGACTTGTATTGCAGGATGCTAGATTATGGAAAGAAACCATTAGAAAGTGAAATTTTAAACTAGGAGTTCAATGACAAATGTGTTGAAATGAATGGAATAGATTGAGGTGAGAAAGATAATGATATCTACTTTGTATGAACCATTTCGCCACTGGTCGGAGGGTGGGTCAGTTTGTATTGTATTTTGATGAAATCTATGATGGAGGAAACAGGACTATGATTTATATTACAGGCGATTGTCATGGGAATTTTGAACGTTTCAATGTAAGTATTTTTCCAGAGCAAAATGAAATGACCAAGGAAGATTATGTGATTATTTGCGGAGATTTCGGAGGGGTCTGGAATCAAGGGGAAGAAAGCGATATGGAGAGCATGGTGTTGGATTGGCTGGATGGTAAGCCGTTTACAACCTTGTTTGTAGATGGGAATCATGAAAATTTTGATCGATTGTATGATTATTCTGTTGCAAATTGGCATGGCGGAAAGGTCCATAAAATCAGACCATCTGTCATTCATTTGATGCGAGGTCAGATTTATGAACTATGCGGGAAAAAGATATTTACTTTTGGCGGAGCCAGCTGTCATGATATTAGTGGTGGAATTTTGGAGCTGGATGATCCGGACTATCAGAAAAAGAAGAAAGAATTGGATAAAGGGTGGAAATCTTATCGAATCAATCATTTGAGTTGGTGGAAGGAAGAACTGCCATGGGAAGCAGAAATGAATGAGGGACGAGAAAATCTTTTGAAGCATGATAATACAGTGGATTTTATTGTTTCTCATTGTGCGTCTTCCAGTACGGCAGCCCTGCTCGGTCAAGGTTTATATAAACCAG
>CAZLQJ010000054.1:0-11848 GCA_964561705.1 uncultured Lachnoclostridium sp.
TAGACGATATTAGACAGAAAGAAATTTCTAAAGTTGGAAGTTTTTTGTAGTATTGATACTTTATATGACTTGCGTAAAAATCAATTTGAGTAAAATATGGTGTAATTTGATACATTATAATGGGAAGTAACTTGCGTAAAAGTTGCGTAAAATCTGAGAAGGGTCACTTGAAAGCCTTATAAATAAAGGAGTTGTGAAAATACTTCGCACTTCAGATGCAGGGCTAATTCTTCAGTATCAATTTACACACGTATGATATGATTATAAAAAGAGTGACTATATTATTTTAATGTAGTTGCTCTTTTTTAATCTTGAATGTAGAACGTTAAAAAATATAGAAGTATCACATAGGTATTTAGGAAAAAGGAAAACTGTAACCGTGAAATATACGCTTACGTTACAAGGAGAGAGAAAATGTTCAAAAAAGGTTTAATTGCATCTATGATTGCAATGTTGTTATTCGTGGGTCTGCTTTCGGAGGGTGTTATGGCACAGGAAGAAGCAAAGAGTGTAGATGTCTTGTTTTTGCATGATACGCATTCCCATATCAATGAATTTTCTACGGTTGAAGATGGTGAATCGAAGATCATGGGTGGATTTTCAAGGATTAAGACGTTAATCAATGAACAGAAAGAAAAGAATCCGGAAACATTGATCCTGGATGCGGGAGATTTTTCTATGGGAACATTGATTCAGGCAGTGTTTGAAGAGGAAGCTTCCGAATTGCGAATGTTAGGGGATTTGGGGGTAGAAGTTTCTACTTTTGGAAATCACGAATTCGACTATAAAGCCAAAGGACTTGCCAATATGATGAATCATGCAGCAACCAGTGGGGATGCACTGCCGGCACTGGTAGTCTGTAATGTAGACTGGGAGTCGATGGAGACACAAGGATTGACGGCAGATCAGCAAAAGCTTTGGGAAGCCTTTGAAAACTATGGTGTCAGAGATTATGTCATGATTGATAAGAATGGCGTTAAAATTGCTGTAACTGGTGTTTTTGGTAAGGATAGCCTGGTTTGTGCACCAAATTGTCCTTTGAAATTTAAGGACCCGGCAAAGGCTGTAAAAGAGATTGTAGGAGTCATTGAGACAACGGAGGATCCGGATATGATTGTTTGTGTTTCCCATGGCGGTACTTCGAAGGATCCGGAAAAATCGGAGGATGAGCTTCTTGCAAAAGCTGTGCCGCAGCTAGATCTGATTATCAGCGGTCATACCCATACCAAATTGGAAGAACCGATCATTCAGGGAACAACCTGTATTGTATCTGCAGAAGAATATGGAAAATATTTGGGAAGTTTGTCAATGAGTCAGAAAGCGGATGGAAGCTGGGAATTAGACCGTTATGAACTGCTGACAGTAGATGCGAATACACCAATGGATGAAAATACACAGGAAAAGGCAGACTCCTTTATGGATATGGTGGACGAAAAGTATTTGAAGCAGTTTGGTTATACCAAAGATCAGGTGCTTTGTACCAATGAGGTGGATTTTGCACCGCAGGCTGACACTGCTGAGAAACATACCGAGATCAATCTGGGAAGTGTGATCGCAGATGCTTATACTTATGCTGCAGAGCAGATCTTGGGAGAAGATACTGTGGCAGTTTCTGTGGCACCTTCTGGGACGATCCGGGATTCTTATGCGAAGGGAGAAATCACAACAGAAGATGTATTTAACTCCTTTTCGCTTGGAATAGGGAAAGATGGGATTCCTGGGTATCCGCTGATCGCCATTTATCTCACAGGAGATGAATTAAAACTTGCGGCAGAAGTTGATGCGAGTATTTCAGATCTGATGACCGCTGCAAGACTTTATACAGATGGACTTTATTGGCATTATAATCCAAACAGAATGATCTTAAATAAGACAACAGATGTATTTTTGGTCAATCATCAGGAAGAACGCGTGGAATTGCAAAATGAGAAGCTGTATCTGGTAGTCACGGACTTTTATACCTCTCAAATGCTTGGCAGTGTTACGGATCTTTCCTATGGATTACTGTCCATTGTGCCAAAATTTGCAGATGGGACACCGGTTGAAAATTATGAAGATGCGATCCTTTACAAAGGATCGCAGGAAGTAAAAGCCTGGACAGCAATTGCAGATTATATGAGTTCCTTCGATGATACGGATGGAGACGGAATAGGAAATGTACCTCAAAAGTATGGTACAACAGAAGGAAGAAAAGTGGTTGAGGACAGTAAAAAGCTGACCGATCTTTTGAAAAATCCAAATAAATTTTTCTTTATGATCCTTGGAGCAGTGCTTCTGATCTTAGCGCTTCTTGTCGTTCTGATCAGATTGTTCCTTCACATCTTTCATAAGATCCGCAGAGGATTTATGAGTAACGGAAGGAAGAAAGGGGTATAGTTCCTCATAGCTTTCAAGTTCAGCAGAATTTTTGATTCCGCTTGGAATTAAACCAGTACAATCCTGAGAGGAAGAGGTTTTTAGATAGTCATATTCTATGGAATCAATGTTTGATATTTGATTTTTTTTCATAAAAAAGCTCCTTTTGCTACAAAATTTTTTATTATAATTTGTAGTAAAGGGAGCTTTTATGCATTAAACCGCGTGTTCTAGAAGCCATTCCACCCAGGAAACATAATATTTTCCTAAAACATGGATCTCATCGGCAGTATATTCGCTGGCAAGGCTGCCGCTGGCGTCATCAAAACGTTCATTAACATCCAGATAAATGAAAGAATTTTCTTCGGCAATCTGGCAGACAGCATCATTAAAACGATTGATATTTGCATTATTGTAAATATCTGAAGACGAAGATTTTTTTTCAGTAACATGAAGATTGGCTTCTAAAAAGATCCGTGCATCCGGTTGTTTTTCCTGAATGGATGTCACCAGTTCCTTAAAAAGTTTGACGTTCTGTTCATAAGAATAGCCAAGTTCATTGATGCCAAGCATGAGATAAATTTTACCAAACTGTTTTTGATCAAGCAAGGAATCCAAGCTTACTTTTTCGCCGCCCTGGATTTTAAAGGTTTGGGTGGAAATTTTATAAATACTCATGCCGGAGTCGGCCAATACCACTGCATTTCCCAAATTTCCATATTCGTAAAGTCCTACGGTACGGGAATCTCCGATAAAGAGGGCATCATCAAAATAGGTACGGTCAGCAGTATAAAATACAGGAACTTCCTCGTCGGGAGTTTCCTGATCCGGAAGTTCCGGAATCTGAGGCGGATTGTTTTCAGTATCCGTTGGTGTTTCCGTAGTCTCATCAGGCTCTTCCGTATTTTCCTGCGGGGCATCGGGAGACGCTTTGTGATCTAAGGTTGCAGCCTGTTCCTGGGAAGGAAGCAGCTCTGGAATCATATTCCGATCAACCCATCCCAGCTGCCATGCAGCAAACAGAATCAAAAAGCTAAGGGACAAAGAAAACAGATAAGGATATTTCTTCAAAAATTTCAAAATGTCACCTGATTTCTATTTAAAATTGGTAGTATAAAAATGGATCGTCTAATCCTAAGTACATGCTGTATACACAAGCCCAGAAGAGCACAACGAGAATAACTGCGATCAAGAAATTGTTTTTCTTCTTTTCGTAGATTTTTCTCGGAATACCTGTGCAAAGAAGGAGTCCTGCTAAAAGAGGAAGTGCATAAACATGCAACTGTTTGATGAAATCGCCTTTAAAAATCAAAGAAGATCCATTTCCAAGGAAAGGCAGCAGTTTGGTAAGGTAAATTCCAAGCTGAGTCATATCTGTGATTCCGAACAAAAGCCATGAAAATAAAATAAATACGATCATATAAATGTGACCGATCCAGAAATGATCTTCTAGAAGCTTCCCATAGAATTTTCGTTCCAAAATGATTAATACAAAACTAAGAAGTCCCCAAAAAATGAAATTCCAGCTGGCTCCATGCCAAAGACCGGTCAAAAACCAGACAATGAACAGATTTCGCAGTTGGTGGGCTCTGTTTCCGCCCAGAGGGATATAGACATATTCCCGAAACCAGCTGCCCAGGGTAATATGCCAGCGCCGCCAGAAAGCAGAAACGGAACGGGAAAGGTAAGGATTTCTAAAATTGTCCGGAAACTGAAATCCCATCATAGCCCCCAATCCCTTTGCCATCAGCGAATATCCGTAAAAATCAAAATAAATCTGTAAACTGTAGGCAATCAGCGCAAGCCATGCCATAGGGGTAGAAATACTTTCGTAACCGATTGTGGCCGCCTGGGTCCATACGGTCCCGACTCTGTTTGCAATCAGAACCTTTAATGCAAGTCCGATCGTAAATTCCTTCATCCCATATTCAATCTGTGTCAGAGAATGTTTTCGGTGGTGTAGCTGCTGACGCACATCCGAATAGGTGACGATCGGTCCGGCGATCAGCTGTGGAAACAGACAAAGATAGGTGCCTAAGGTAATCAAAGAGCGCTCTGCCGGAAACTTTCGCCAGTAAACGTCGATGAGATAGGAACTAATCTGGAAGGTATAAAAACTGATTCCCACTGGAAGAACCAGATGCAGAAAAGAAAAATGCACCTCTGAACCTGCAATCGTAAGGATCTGATTTAGGTTGTCACAGAAAAAGTTAAAATATTTAAATAAAAATAAACTTCCTATGTTATAAAGCATACCTACAGCAAGCCAAAATCTGCGAACAGATAAAACCTTGCTGCGTTGGATCAGCAGTGCAGCAAGATAATTGATCAATATTGACAATAGGATAAGCATAAGATATGCGGGATGATCTTTGATTCCGTAAAAATAAAAGATCAGGCTGCCAGCCAATATGACAATGTTTTTGAACTTGTCAGGTACAATAAAATAGATCAGCAAAAAGAGCGGCAAAAACCGAAATAGGAATACAAAGCTGCTAAAGATCATAAAGATAGCCTTTCTAATTTATATATATTCTCTGTATAGATATTATACAGAAGCGTTGTCAATAAGCAATCACTTCATGCATTAAGATTTTCTTAAGATTTAAAAAAATCAATCAAGATATATTTTACCATAAATTTGTTCAAAATATCCAGGAAATGCTTGAATAATTGGAAAAAAAATGGTACGCTTAGAGACATTAGGCACAGAACGTGCCAGAGGTGATGGAGGAAGAAAATGGAGAGAGAACGTTTAGGAAGTCGCCTGGGCTTTATTTTGCTAAGTGCAGGCTGCGCAATCGGTGTAGGGAATGTGTGGAAATTCCCTTACATGACAGGACAGTACGGAGGCGGTGCATTTGTACTGATCTATTTATTATGTCTTGTGCTTTTGGGAGTCCCGGTCATGACCATGGAATTTGCTATGGGACGTGCAAGCCGGAAAAGTCCGGTAAAGCTGTATGAGGCATTGGAGCCAAAAGAAAGCAAATGGCATATTCATGGATATTTTGCTATGGCAGGAAACTATATCCTGATGTTTTTCTATACGGTTGTTACCGGTTGGATGATTCGCTATTTCGTAGATATGATGGCCGGAAAATTTGAAGGTGCCACAGTAGATGAAGTTACCAATATGTTTGGCACGATGTTAAATGAGCCGGGGGCGTTGATCGTCTATATGCTGATTACCGTTGTTTTGGGTGTTTTAATCTGTTCTATGGGTGTTCAAAAAGGTGTAGAAAAGATCACCAAAGTGATGATGATTGCCCTTTTGATCATCATGGTAGTTCTTGCAGTAAACAGTGTATTTTTGCCGGGGGCAGAAGAAGGTGTGAAGTTTTATCTGGTTCCGGATCTTCAGAGAATGAAGAGCATCGGAATAGGCAATGTAGTGGTAGGTGCCATGAATCAGGCATTCTTCACATTAAGCCTTGGAATTGGTGCGATGGCCATCTTTGGAAGTTATATTGGCAAGGAAAGAGCCCTGATGGGAGAGGCAGTCAATGTTGCGGTATTAGATACTTTCGTAGCATTGTGTGCAGGGATGATTATTTTCCCGTCCTGCTTTGCCTATGGTGTACAGCCGGACAGTGGTCCACAGTTGATCTTTGTGACGTTGCCTAATATCTTTAACAATATCCCAATGGGTCGATTATGGGGAAGTCTGTTTTTTGTATTTATGACATTTGCCGCATTTTCAACGATCATTGCAGTATTTGAAAATATTATGGCATGCTGTATCGATCTTTTTGGATGGAGCAGAAAAAAAGCATGTGTGATCAACGGAATTCTTCTCTTTATCTGTTCCATTCCATGTGCATTAGGATTTAATGTATGGAGCAATTTTACCATTGCAGGAAAAGGAATCATGGACATCGAAGATTTCCTGGTAAGCAATCTTTTATTACCGCTGGGTTCTTTGATCTATGTATTATTCTGTGTGACCCGATACGGATGGGGATGGGATAAATTTGTGGCAGAAGCCAATGAAGGAAAAGGATTGAAGGTTGCCAAATGGATGCGTCCATATATGACGTATGTGATCCCTGTACTGATCCTGATCATTTTCTTTATGGGAATTTTATAAAAATTTTATATCTGAAAAGGCTTGTGGGAAGTGTTCCGCAAGCCTTTTTTATGTTATGATAAAAGCGTTTGAGTGAAGAGGAAAAAGATACGAAAGGAAAAATTATGTGTGCATTTGTATCATTTCAGAATGTAAAAAAAGTATATAAAACAGGTGAAGTGGAGATTGAAGCCCTTCATGATGTGAATTTTGAGATTGAAAAGGGAGAGTTTTGCGTAATCGTAGGTGCTTCCGGTGCAGGAAAGACCACCATCCTCAATATTTTAGGCGGAATGGATGGGCTGACGGAAGGATCCGTCTTTTTAGATGGAGAAGAGATTTCTGCATATCAGAAACGACAGCTGACGGCATACCGCAGACATGATGTGGGATTTGTATTTCAGTTTTATAATCTGGTACCAAATCTGACTGCACTGGAAAATGTAGAACTTGCTGCGCAGATCTGCAAAGATCCGCTGGATGCGGAAGCTGTATTAAAAGATGTGGGGCTTGCAGATCGTCTGGGAAATTTTCCGGCACAGTTATCCGGCGGGGAACAGCAAAGGGTTGCCATTGCAAGAGCCTTAGCGAAAAATCCGAAGATTTTGTTGTGTGATGAACCTACCGGTGCCTTAGATTATCATACGGGAAAAGCGGTTTTAAAACTTTTGCAGGATACCTGTCACAAAAAAGGTAAAACTGTGATCGTCATTACCCACAATCAAGCATTGACAGCCATGGCGGATAGAATCATTACCGTCAAGAGCGGTACTATAACGAAAATTACCAAAAATGAAACCGTTGCAGATATTGAGGACATTGAATGGTAAGGAATATCAGCAGAGGGAGAGAAAACCTATGAGATCAACCATGTGGAAATCCACATTTCGGGAAATAAAACAAAGTTTTGGACGGTTTATGGCGATCTTTGCCATCATTGCACTGGGGGTTGCGCTTTTTGCAGGATTAAAGGTGCTGCAGCCGGCTATGGTGAAGACGACTGATACTTATTATAAAGAAAAGAATTTTTATGATTACCGGATTTTGTCAACGCTTGGATTTGAACAGGAGGATGCGGATCTTTTAAAAGAAAAAGATGAGGTGCGGGATGCACAAGGGGCGATTTCCTTTGATATTCTTTGTACAACGGGCGAACTCCAGAATGTTGTTTTAAAAGCCTTAAGTTTTCCGGAAAATATCAGTATGCCACAGCTCCTTTCGGGACGATTTCCGGAGAAGGCAAATGAATGTGTGGCAGATTCAGCAGTATTCACAGAAAATCAGATTGGTCAGAAAATCTATCTGACGGGCGAAAACGAAGACGAGGATCTGGAAAAATTTTCCTATCGGGCTTATACCATTACAGGGATTGTCCAGTCACCGGATTATATTCAGTTTGAAAGAGGAAATACATCTCTGGGAAATGGAAAGATTACCGGCTTTTTCTATCTGCCGGTAGATGGATTTGCTACCGATTATTTTACAGAAATCCTTGTGAAATTTGACGAGGAATACGAAATCTACAGTGATGCCTACGATGACTATATGGATCAAAAAGAACAAGTATGGGAGACCTATGCGGAAGAAGCGGCTATGTAGCGATATGACAGAATTGTGGCAGAGGCAGAAGCAGAACTTTTGGATGCGAGAATGGAATTTGAACAGGAAAAGGAGGACGCACAGGCTGATCTTTTAGAGGCAAAAAAGGAACTGGAAGATGCAAAGGCAGACCTTTTCGCTGCTGAAAAGCAGCTCTCCGATGGAGAGGCAGAACTTTTGGAAGCCAAAACGGAACTTTCTCAAAGAAGAGAAGAATTGTCTAAAAATATCATAAAACTTCAAAAGGCAGAAAACAGCCTTTCGGATTTTGAGAAAAATCTGGAACCTGTGAAAGCAGAATTTTCCAAAAACTGGGCCGTAATCCGAGAAGGGGAAGATGCATTGGCAGAGGCAGAAGAAAAACTTCTGGATGCGGAGAGGGAATTGGAAGAAAACAGACAGAACATTTCGGATGGTTGGAAAGAATACAAAGAAGGTCTTGCTGAGTATGAAGAGGGTGTGCAGGAGTTTGAAACGCAGATCAAAGATGCACAGGCGGAGCTTCTGGATGCAGAACAGGAAATTGCAGAGATTGAAAAACCGGAAACCTATGTGCTTGGAAGAGGAACCAATGTAGGATATGTCTGTTTCCAAAATGACTCGGCCATTGTTGACGGCATTGCCAATGTCTTTCCGGTATTTTTCTATGCAGTCGCAGCTTTGGTATGTATTACGACCATGAGCCGTATGGTAGAAGAACAAAGAACTCAGATTGGTGTGCTAAAAGCCCTGGGATACAGTCAATCCTCGATTATGGGAAAATATCTGTTTTATTCCGGTCTGGCGGCCATCAGCGGCTGTATTTTCGGATATTTCTTCGGCACCTGGTTTTTCCCGAAAATCATCTGGGATGCCTATGGAACCATGTATGATGTGGATGAGATCATCTATGTATTTGATGCAGGAATCCTGATCTTTTCCCTCCTTGTTTCGATGGCATGCTCCATGGGAGCAACCTATTTCACCTGCAGGAAAGAACTTTCTGAGGTGGCGGCGGAACTTATGAGACCAAAGGCTCCGAAGGCTGGAAAAAGAGTCCTGCTGGAGCGTATTCCGTGGATCTGGCAGCGTCTGAAATTCTCTCATAAAGTTTCCTATCGAAATGTATTTCGGTATAAAAAGCGTTTCTTTATGATGGTGATCGGGATCAGCGGCTGTACCGGCTTGGTATTGACCGGTTTTGGTGTTCAGGATTCCATTGCAAGTATTGCGGATGATCAATATGAAAAAATCCAGGTATATGATATCAATGTGATGTTGACGGAGGAAGTTTCAGATGAAACAAAACGTGTGCTCAATGATGCAGTGGGAGACCGTATGGAGGAAGCAATCTATGTTATGGAAAAATCGATGGATCTTACCACAGAAAATGCGGTCAAAGGGGTGAGCCTGGTGGCGGTTGATGAAGCGCAAGATCTGTCCTCTTATGTGGTTTTACAGGATGCGCAGGGCAATCCTTTGGAATATCCAAACTCCGGAGAATGTGTTCTGACGGATCAGATTGCGGAAACCTATGACCTAAAAGAAGGGGATCTGGTAACGCTGACGGATGAACATAACCACACGATGGAACTAAAGGTAGCAGGAATTACGGAAAATTATCTCTACAATTTCGTTTATATGACCATTCAGACTTATGAAGAAGCATTGGGAGAAAAAGCGGAAGTAAAAAGTATCTATATAAATGGAAAAGAAGGCGTGGAACTTCATGCGATCACAGCAGATCTGATGAAAGAAGAAGTGGTTGCATCGGCCTTGGTGTCAGCAGATTCCAAAGCCCGGTTTTCCAGTATGATCGACAGTCTGGATCTTCTGGTTGTGGTAATCATTGCCTGTGCAGCATTTTTGGCATTTATTGTGCTCTATAATCTGACAAATATCAATATTACAGAGCGTATCCGGGAAATCGCAACCATCAAAGTTCTGGGATTTTACAAAAATGAGACAGCTTCCTATATTTTTAGAGAAAATCTGATCTTAACCCTGATCGGATCTTTGGCAGGATTGCTTCTGGGAAATGTATTTCATGCATTTGTTATGTCTCAGGTTCAGGTGGATCAGGTATCTTTTCAGGTAAGGATTTTGCCGGAAAGTTATCTGTATAGTATTTTATTAACTTTTATTTTTGCCATGGTGGTCAACCTGTTTATGGGAAATAAGCTGGAGCGGATCAGTATGACAGAATCATTAAAATCTGTGGACTAACTAGAAATAGAATAAACGAAAATGACTTGAATAAAAATGGAAATCCGATATAATAAAGAGCTGAGAGCACATTAATAAGTTAAAGGAATGAAGAATTTTATAGACAGACAGGAGAAAAATAATGAAAAAACGTTATGAAGTACCACAAATGGAACTGGGAGAACTGACATCAGAAGATGTGATGCAGACATCTGGTGGTGTGGAAACACCGTTGGTACCGGAAGAAAAAACGGAATAACATGATGCTTATGATTATGAAAAAGTGAGGAAAACATAAGATGAAATATGATTTTGAAACAGTGATAGATCGTCAGGGAAGAGATGCACTGGCGGTAGATGAGCCACTGCGACAAAGAGAAGAGGAAAACGGTTATTTTGGAGTACCGATCAAAGATGGACTGGATGCAATTCCGATGTGGGTAGCAGATATGAATTTTGCGACAGTACCGACTGTTGCTGAAAAGATCAGAGAACGTTTGGAACATCCGGTATTTGGATATTTTGATCCGAGAAAGGATTACTATGATGCGATTATTCGTTGGCAGAAGGATCGTAATCAGGTGGAAGATCTGACGGCAGAATGTATTGGTTATGAAAATGGCGTATTGGGCGGAGTGGTCAGTGCGGCCGGTATTTTGTGTTCCAAGGGAGATAAAATTCTGGTGCATGCACCGACTTATGTTGGATTTACCCATGCCCTGGGATCTGCAGGGTATGAACTGGTACAGAGTCCGTTGGTGTTGGATGAAGATCAGGTATGGCGTATGGATTATGAAGATATGGAAAGAAAGCTTCAGGAACAGTCGATCCATGCGGCAATCTTATGCAGTCCGCACAATCCTACCGGACGTGCCTGGGAGCGTTGGGAATTAGAAAAAGCGATGGAACTTTTTCAGAAATATCAGGTGTATGTGATCTCTGACGAAATCTGGTCCGATATCTATCTGGCAGATCATAAGCACATTCCTACCCAGTCGGTATCAGAAGATGCAAAGATGCGTACCATTGCATTTTATGCACCGTCAAAGACCTTTAATCTGGCAGGATTGATCGGAAGTTATCATATTGTTTACAATGCTTGGTTAAGGGATCGCCTGCGGAAGGAATCGGCATTGTGTCATTATAACAGTATGAATCTATTGTCGATGTATGCTCTTTTGGGAGCCTACGAGCCGGAAGGATACGAATGGCTGGAAGAATTGAAAGAGGTACTTACGAAAAATGTTGAATATGCCTGTGATTTTATCCAAAAGAATTGGGAGGGCGTGAAGGTTTCTAAGCCGCAGGCAACGTACATGCTCTTTTTGGATTGTGAGGAGTATTGCAGGAAACATCATTGCACACTGGATGATGTAGAAAAAGCGGGCTTGGAAGTGGGGGTACTTTGGCAGGATGGCCGAGCATTCCATGGAGAGTGGCATATCCGTATGAATCTGGCATTGCCATTTTCTAAAGTAAAAGAAGCCTTTGAGCGGCTGGATCGCAGTGTATTTGGAAAATAAATCTGAAAAATCGGAAACGGCAGGAAATTCCTGTCGTTTTTTTTATAAAAATAGATTGACATATAATATTATACATTGTATAGTATATGCATCAACAATATTATATATCATATAATAT
>CAZLQJ010000055.1:0-11574 GCA_964561705.1 uncultured Lachnoclostridium sp.
GGTTGCCTATATTTTGGACGAGCCGAGCATCGGTTTGCATCAAAGAGATAATGATAAACTTTTGGCATCGTTAAAGCATTTGAGAGACTTGGGAAATACCCTGATCGTCGTTGAGCATGACGAGGATACGATGTTTGCGGCGGATCATATTGTGGATATCGGACCGGGCGCCGGAGAGCATGGTGGAGAAGTGATCGCTCAGGGGACAGCACAGGATATTATGGCATGCGAAAAATCCATTACAGGGGCATATTTGAGCCGGAGAAAGCGTATTCCTATACCAGAGAGACGAAAAAAACCGAACGGATGGCTGACGGTGAAGGGAGCTGCAGAGAATAATCTGAAAAATATTGATGTGAAGATCCCTTTGGGCGTATTTACCTGTGTTACTGGTGTTTCGGGATCAGGAAAAAGCTCCTTGGTCAATGAAATCCTATATAAACGGCTTGCAAAAGAGTTGAACCGTGCAAGAACCATTGCAGGAAAGCACAGGGCTTTAGAGGGCATCGATCAGCTGGACAAGATCATTGCGATCGATCAATCACCGATCGGTCGTTCTCCACGTTCCAATCCGGCGACTTATACCGGGGTGTTTGATCAGATCCGTGATCTTTTTGCAGCAACCGCAGATGCAAAAGCGAAAGGTTACAAAAAGGGACGTTTTAGCTTTAATGTGAAAGGTGGACGTTGCGAAGCATGTGCCGGAGATGGTATTATAAAGATTGAGATGCATTTTCTGCCGGATGTTTATGTGCCTTGTGAAGTATGTCAGGGAAAACGTTATAATCGGGAAACGCTTGATGTAAGATATAAAGGGAAAAATATTTTTGATGTACTGGACATGACGGTGGAAGAAGCGGTAAAATTCTTTGAAAATGTACCGAGTATTGCTAGAAAGATCCAGACAATGGAAGATGTGGGATTGTCTTATATTAAATTAGGACAGCCATCGACAACCCTGTCAGGAGGGGAAGCACAGAGAATCAAACTGGCGGCAGAACTTAGCAGACGCAGTACCGGAAAGACCATTTATATTTTGGATGAACCGACGACAGGTCTGCATTTTGCAGATGTTCATAAGCTGGTGGAAATTTTGCAGAGACTGGCGGAAGGCGGAAATACAGTTGTTGTGATTGAACATAATCTTGATGTTATCAAGACAGCAGATTATATTATAGATATGGGACCGGAAGGCGGCGACGGCGGCGGTACAGTGATTGCCCGGGGAACACCGGAAGAGGTGGCGGAAAATCCTGCATCCTATACCGGATCTTATGTTAAGAAATATTTGCAGGAATAGCGGTGAAAGTGTCGGAATACCCGCTGCGCCTGAAAAAGGAGACAGAATGTTAGAAAAACTTCAAAAAATCGTAGGGGAAGGAAAAGTTCTGGTAAATGAGCCGATGAGTTCCCATACAACTTTTCGGATCGGGGGTCCGGCAGATTATTTTGTAGCACCGGAGAATACAGAAGCGCTGCAGAAAATCCTTAAAGTGTGTAAGGATGCGAAAATCCCATACTTTATATTGGGAAATGGCAGCAATCTTTTGGTAGGAGACAAGGGATTTCGGGGTGTAGTGATCCAACTTTATAAAAACCTTTCTGAAATCCGTATAGAGGGAACAAAGATTACGGCACAGGCAGGTGCGATGCTGATCAGAGTTGCAAAAGAGGCAGCCAAAGCGGGGCTGACAGGTCTGGAATTTGCTTCGGGTATTCCGGGAACCATAGGCGGAGCCATGGTGATGAATGCGGGAGCTTACGGCGGTGAAATGAAGGATGTGGTAACCGCTGTAACTGTACTTACCGGGGACGGAGAAGTAGTGACATTGACCGGAGAAGCGATGAATTTTTGTTACCGGGGCAGTGTGATCGAAGAGAAGGGGTACATTGTTTTAGAGGCTGTGATGGAACTGAAGGCGAGAAACCAGGAGGAAATCCAGTCTCGGATGGAGGAATTATCTGTACAGAGGAAGACAAAGCAGCCAATTGAATATCCGAGTGCGGGAAGCACTTTTAAACGTCCGGAAGGATATTTTGCAGGAAAACTTATCATGGATGCTGGACTCCGAGGATTGAAGGTGGGCGGAGCACAGGTTTCAGAAAAGCATTGTGGTTTTGTGATCAATGCAGGAGGAGCTACGGCAGCGGATGTGATGGAGCTGATCCGGAAGGTATCTGAGACAGTAGAGAAGCAGTTTGGCGTGATGTTGGAACCGGAAGTCAAAAGAATTGGTGAATTTTAGAAAACATAGGATTGATTAGATAGAGGTAAAAGTGTGAGATTTGTAATTGTAACAGGGATGTCCGGCGGGGGAAAGACCACTGCGCGCAATATGTTGGAAGATCAGGGATATTATTGTGTGGATAATCTGCCCTTTGCACTGATTCCGGCATTTGCAGAGATGGCATATGCGGGAAGAGGAAAAATGGACAGAGTTGCACTTTGTGTAGATGCAAGAAGTGGCAGTGATATCAGTGAAATGGAGCACATTTTAGAAGAAATCACCATAAAAGGATATCCGTATGAAATCCTTTTTATGGAGTGTGAGGATTCGGTGCTGATCAAACGATACAAAGAAACCCGACGGGCGCATCCGATGGCACCGGAGGGAAGAATTGAGAATGGTATTAGAAAAGAACGTGAGGTTCTGGCTTTTTTAAAAGAACATGCAGATTATATCATTGATACCAGCAATCTTTTAACGCGGGAGTTAAAGAAGCAGCTGGATAAGATTTTTGTACAGGATCAGGAATTTGAAAATCTGGTCATTACCGTACTTTCTTTTGGTTTTAAATACGGGATACCAAGTGATGCAGACCTGGTATTTGATGTGAGATTTTTGCCAAATCCATATTATTATGATGAAATGAAAAATCTGACGGGAAATGATGCCCTGGTTCATGATTATGTCATGGGATTTGATGTGGCAAAGGAATTTTTGAAAAAACTGACAGATATGGCACAGTTTCTCATTCCGAATTATATCAATGAAGGAAAGAATCAACTGGTGATCGCGATCGGATGTACCGGGGGAAAACACCGTTCGGTAACAGTAGCTTTGGAATTATATGAAGCATTGAAAAAGAATGAAAATTATGCAGTAAAGATTGAGCATCGTGATATTACGAAGGATGTAAAACGAACGGGAACAGTTTCCTAGAATGTGAGGGAAAATATGTCATTTTCTTCGAAAGTTAAGGAAGAATTAGCTACAATTTCAAGAAAAGACTTTACTTTAAATGAAAAAACAAGTAAGATGTCAACGAAAGGACTAAAGGATTGTGCAGAGTTCGAAAAACGCAAAATAATCAGAGATGCGTTTATGCAGTCCGGTTCGATCAGTGATCCTGAAAAATTTTATCACTTGGAAATCGTCTTTATAGAGGAGGAACAGGCAGACCAAATGAGGACCTTATTAGAAGAATTTGGTCTGGATGGTAAAATTGTTGAGAGAAAGGGTCACTTTGTTGTTTACTTAAAAGAAGGCGCACAGATCGCTGATATGCTTCGTATCATGGAGGCATCATTGGCATTGATGGAATTTGAAAATATCCGTATTTTAAAGGAAATGAGAAATTCTATTAACCGACAGGTAAACTGTGAAGCTGCGAATTTGGGAAAAACAATATCTGCTGCGGTCAAACAGGTGGAAGACATTAAGTTTATCAGCAGTCATACAGGATTAGACCAACTGCCGGAGAGTCTGGCAGAAACAGCTAGAAAACGTTTGGAATATCCGGAGGCGACGCTGAGGGAATTGGGAGAACTGATGGATCCGCCCATTGGAAAATCAGGAATCAACCATCGATTGAAAAAACTGAGTGATCTTGCAGAGAATTTGAGGAGTCATAAGGAGGAACTATCATGATGAAAAAAACGATGACGATTCAGCTTCAGTCTGGATTGGAAGCGCGGCCGGTAGCACTTTTGGTACAGGTAGCAAGCCAGCATGAGTGCAGTATATATGTGGAAGCTGACAATAAAAAGGTAAATGCGAAAAGTATTATGGGGATGATGACCCTGGGACTTGCACCGGGAGAACAGGTGACTGTAATTGCAGATGGTGCAGATGAGGAAGCAGCGATTCAAAGCATTGAACAGTATTTGTCTGCGAAATAAATGAGATCATTGATGGCTCTGCTACGAAAGTGGCAGAGCTATTTTAGAAAAAGGATAACCAGGAGATAGAAAATGAAGATGACAAGGATGAAAATAGAAAAGTTAAGAAGCGTGATGAAGACTGCAGGGATAAATTATTATGTAATTCCGACAGACGATTTTCACAGTTCTGAATATGTGGGGGATTATTTTAAGGCAAGAGCATGGATTTCCGGATTTACGGGAAGCGCAGGAACGATGCTGGTAGGGGAAGATTTTGCGGCTCTTTGGACAGACGGAAGATATTTCCTGCAGGCAGCGGATCAGTTAAAGGATACCGGGATCGAATTGATGAAATCCGGAGAAGAAGGTGTTCCGACGCTGACAGAATATCTTTCTGAACATTTACAAAATGGAATGACCTTAGGATTTGACGGAAGATGCGTTAGCAAGGATTTTGTAGAAGCATTGGAAGCAGCCCTTGGAACGAAGAAAATTCATATATCCTATGAAAGAGATCTGGTAGGAGAAATATGGGAAGACAGACCGGCACTTTCCAGAAAGCCGGCATGGTTTTTAGCGGATGAGGCATGTGGCGCATCACGCCCTCAGAAGATTGCCGATGTCAGAAAAGAGATGGAAAAGAAGGGGGCAGAAAGCCTGCTTTTCACATCCCTGGATGATATCGCATGGCTGTTTAATATGCGAGGCGACGATATTGCCTATAATCCGGTAGTATTAAGTTTTTGCCTGATCACGGAAAACGAAGTCCGCTTGTTTGTTCAAAAAGGCGTATTGAATGAGGAACAGGAAAAGAAATTTGCAGAAGAAGGCGTGCTTTTAGAGGACTATTTAGATATTTATGAATATGTAAAGACCATATCTGCAAAAAATATCTGGCTGAATGATGAGAAAACAAGCTATGCTTTGATGGAAAATCTTCCAAAGGATATTGAGATCATCAAGGGAATTTCTCCGGCAGCATATACAAAATGTATTAAAAATGAAAAAGAACAGGAAAATATGAGAAATGCGCACCTGAAAGATGGTGTGGCAATGACCAGATTTATGTACTGGTTAAAGAAAAATGTAGGCAAGATTTCTATGAATGAGATTTCAGTGGCAGATACATTGAGAGAATTTCGTGCCGCCATGGATGGATTTGTGGAGGAAAGTTTTGATACAATCTGCGGTTATGCGGGTCATGGCGCCATTATTCATTACAGTGCAACAGAGGAAAGCAGTGCACAGATTTCTCCGGAAGGAATGTTATTGATCGACAGCGGGGCACAGTATCTGGATGGAACAACGGATATTACGAGAACGTTTATTCTGGGAGAAGTCAGCGAACAGGCAAAACGTGACTTTACTATGGTTCTTAGAGGAAATCTGAAGCTTGGTGCGGCAAGATTTAAAGAAGGATGCAGCGGCGAAAATTTGGATATTCTCGCAAGAGAACCTTTCTGGGAAGCTGGTTTGGATTATAACCATGGAACCGGTCATGGCGTTGGATTTGTATTGAATGTGCATGAGGCACCGGGAAGAATCATGTGGAAAAAACGTCCGGGACACACAGAAGATGATACCCTGAAAGAAGGTATGATCATTTCGAATGAGCCGGGATATTATCTGGAGGGACAGTACGGAATTCGTCTGGAAAATCTGATCCTATGCAAAAAAGCAGAAAAGACAGAATATGGTCAGTTTATGAATTTTGAAACGCTGACTCTGGTTCCGTTCGATCTGGATGGCGTAGATGCAGATCTGTTGAGCACCAGAGAAAAACAGCTGTTAAATGATTACCATGCCACAGTTTATGAAAAAATCTCTCCATTTTTGACAGAGGAAGAACGTCAGTGGCTGAAAGAGGCTACAAAAGCAGTATAAGGAGAATACATGGAAGCATACAGCGGATTTGCAAAAGTATACGATCTGTTCATGGATAATATTCCTTATGAGGAATGGACAGATTATGTGAAGGAACTTTTTTTCCATGAGGGAATTGAGGATGGGATCCTTTTAGATCTTGGATGTGGCACTGGAAGCGTAACAGAACTTCTGGCAAAAGCCGGCTTTGATATGATCGGCATTGACAATTCAGAAGAAATGCTGGAAATTGCCATGGAAAAAAGGGAAGTGTCAGGTCTTGATATTTTGTATCTTTTACAGGATATGAGAGAGTTTGAACTTTATGGTACGGTAAAAGGTGTGGTAAGCATCTGTGATTCGGTAAATTATATTTTAGAGGAAGAGGAGCTTTTAGAAGTATTCCGACTGGTGCATAATTATCTGGATAATGATGGGATCTTTATCTTTGATATGAATACCAGGTATAAATATGAGGAAATCCTGAAAGATCATACCTTTGCGGAAGATAGAGAAGAATCCAGCTTTATCTGGGAAAATTATTATGAAGAAGAGGATCAGATCAATCAGTATGACCTTTCTTTGTTCGTCCGGGAAGAGGATGGAAGATATTGTAAATACGAGGAAACACATTTGCAGCGAGCGTATACACAGGAATGTGTAGAGGAACTGATCCGAGAATCTGGTTTGGAACTTTTACATGTGTATGATGCATTTTCAAAAGAAAAACCGACGGAAACGAGCGAACGCATTTATTTTGTATGCCGCCGTCCGTCCAGATAGGAGTGTTGAATATGGGAGATTATATTGTAAGAGCAATGGCGGCTGATCAGCAGATTCGTGCCTTTGCAATCACATCAAAAGATTTGGTAGAAAAAGCAAGAGAAGCACATAATACAAGTCCGGTTGCGACAGCAGCGCTGGGAAGACTTTTAAGTGCAGGTGCTATGATGGGCGTTATGATGAAGGGGGACAAAGATGTGCTGACCCTTCAGATGAAAGGAAGTGGCCCTTTGGGTGGCGTTACCGTGACCGCAAACAGCAAGGGCGAGGTGAAGGGGTATGTGGATCACCCGGATGCAATGCTTCCGCCAAATGCACAGGGAAAACTGGATGTTGGCGGCGGTATCGGTATTGGTATCTTGAATGTAATCAAGGATATGGGACTGAAAGAGCCGTACAATGGTTCTGTAGAATTAAAAACAGGCGAGATTGGGGACGATCTGACCTATTATTTTGCAGTTAGTGAACAGATTCCGTCCTCTGTCGGACTGGGTGTTCTGATGAATAAGGATAATACCGTAAAACAGGCAGGCGGATTTATCATTCAGCTCATGCCGTTCGTGGATGAAAAAGTAGTAGATCGTCTGGAAGAAAAGCTGGCAGAGGTGAAAAGTGTAACGACAATGCTGGATAATGGGTATACGCCGGAAATGATCCTGGAAGAACTTTTGGGAGAATTTGGTCTGGAGATTACAGATACAATGCCGACAGAATTTCACTGTAATTGTGATAAAGAACGTGTAGAAAAGGCATTGATCAGTGTGGGCCGCAAGAGTTTAAATGATATGGTACAGGATGGAAAGACCATTGAGGTAAATTGCCATTTCTGTAATGCGAAATATGAATTTACGGTAGAGGAACTCAAAAATCTGATCAAAAGGAGCAAATAAGATGAATGATTACGGATTTGTGAAGACTGCCGCAGTTACGCCGAAGATCAAAGTGGCTGATGTGGCATATAATGGAGCTGAAATTGAACGACTGATGAGAGAAGCTTCCCAAGGTGGCGCAAAGATCGTTGTGTTCCCGGAACTTTGTATGACCGGCTATACCTGTCAGGATCTGTTTTCTCAGGAACTTCTGATCCAAGGTGCCAGAATGGAACTTTTAAGACTGGTAAAAGCCAGCAGTAAGATTTCCGGACTCTTTTTTGTGGGTCTTCCGTGGGAACACAGAGGCAAATTGTATAATGTTGCGGCAGTTTTTGAAGATGGAGAACTTCTTGGAATTGTTCCGAAAACCTATCTTCCAAACAGTGGGGAATTTTACGAAGCCAGAAACTTTACTCCTGGAAAAAAAGGGTATGAGTACATTGATGTCGAAGGAGAATTGGTTCCATTTGGCACAAGCCTTCTATTTACCTGTGAAAATCAGAAGGGGCTGGTAGTGGCAGCGGAAATATGTGAAGATCTTTGGACTGCAAATCCGCCAAGTATTTCTCATGCACTGCATGGAGCAACCGTAATCGTCAATCTTTCAGCAAGTGATGAAACCACCGGAAAAAGTGCTTATCGCAGACAGGTAGTTTCCGGACAATCAGCGAGACTTTTATGTGCCTATGTTTATACGTCTGCCGGGGAAGGCGAGTCAACCACAGATCTGGTATTTAGCGGACATGACCTGATTGCAGAAAATGGAACGATTCTGGCGGAATCGGAGAAATATAGTTCCGGTATTATTTTTGCAGATATAGATGTGGAACGAATTATTGGGGAACGCCGAAGAAACACCACATTTCTTACGGAAAATCCGGTGGATGATGATTATCTGGAAATTGATTTTTCCATGGAGAAGTCACCGCTGATGCTTACAAGAAACGTAGATCCTGCACCGTTTGTTCCGTCCGATAAACAAGGCTGGGCGGACAGATGTGAGGAAGTTTTGATGATTCAGGCAATGGGTCTGAAGAAACGTCTGGAACATACACATTGCCGACATGCAGTGATCGGAATTTCCGGAGGGCTTGATTCGACATTGGCATTGCTGGTGACTGCACTGGCATTTGACAGGCTGGGAATGCCGAGAGAATGTATCACTGCGGTAACAATGCCTTGTTTTGGAACGACAGACAGAACTTATCGAAATGCTTGCGAGCTGACCCGTCGTCTGGGAGCACAGCTGAGGGAAGTGGATATCAAAAATGCGGTGAGGACACATTTCGCAGATATTGGACAATCGGAAGATCAGCATGATGTGACTTATGAAAATTCTCAGGCAAGAGAGCGGACGCAGGTGTTGATGGATATTGCAAATCAGCTTGGCGGAATGGTGATTGGTACCGGCGATATGTCAGAACTTGCACTTGGATGGGCAACCTATAACGGCGACCACATGTCTATGTATGGAGTGAATGCTTCCGTTCCGAAAACATTGGTGCGTCATCTGGTACGTTATTATGCAGAAAACTGTAAAGATGAAGAACTTTCAGAAATTCTGCTGGATGTTTTGGATACGCCAGTCAGCCCGGAACTGCTCCCTCCAAAAGAAGGAGAGATTGCACAGAAAACAGAAGATATCGTAGGCCCATATGAACTGCATGATTTCTTTATGTATTATATTCTGCGCTTTGGATTTGCACCGGCAAAGATATATCTGTTGGCGCAGACCGCTTTTGCGGATGTCTATGACAAGGAGACGATAAAAAAATGGCTACAGACGTTTTACCGCAGATTTTTTGCACAGCAGTTTAAACGTTCCTGTCTCCCGGATGGACCGAAGGTGGGTTCTGTAGGGGTATCTCCGAGAGGAGATCTTAGAATGCCAAGTGATGCCTGTGCAGCACTGTGGATGTCTGAAATAGAACAATTGGATTAAAAAAGAGGAGATAAGGCAGGATGGCCTTATCTCTGTTTTTTTACTGAAGTTCTGCAATCCTTGTAACGGCAACATAAATTTCTGAGATCCGGTACCAGGTGCGGAAATCAACAACACCGGTCTGCGGAAGATTAAAGATGGATTGAAAGGATCGTACTGCATTCGCGGTTGCACTGCCATAGATCCCGTCTTCTGAGACCTTAGGAATGGCTGGATAAGAGTCAGAAATCGTGTTCAGCTGCTCCTGAATTGTCAGCACAGGTTCTCCATAGGAACCGATTTCCAAATCGTAGCCAGGATAGGAAGCGGGAACTCCGGAAACTTCTTCTGCGGAAGCAATGTAGATGGTATCACCATAGTAGTAGCGAAGGATCTCACCGGTACTGTAGCCTCGTTTTCCAAGATCCTGGGATCCCCATTGACTCATCCAGTTTGGGCAGGTAACACGTTCCCCATCACAATATTGGGTAAGGATTGGCTGCTTGATGCCCGGACGGGCAAGATAACTCCCAAACATTTCGTCTACAATATCAGAAATGTTTTCAAAAATATTTCTTCCATAAACGAATTTATGGTCAAATGCGGTGGAGGAAGTAATGGTAAAATCATATCCGCGATTTCTGTAAAATTCCGTAAAGACGCGATTTAGGGTAAATGACATGATGGCGAGAACATTGGCGCGGATGGCAGCGTCCGTCCAGGTGGCATAGATCTCGCAAGAAGCTACATTTTTAATATAATCCCGGTAACGGATCCAGTAATTTTGAGCGGTGGGGTCTGTAGGAACCCCATCGTGGACAATGATGTATTCCGGTATAACAACCCGGCTTAGAACGATTTCCCCGCTTTCCGCAGTGTCCACAATCTCTGGTTCGGCAATCTTTGGTGGATAATTGCCAAAAAGTGTATGTGGTGGAATCACGATCCGGGTAAATTGCTCATCTTCTTTTAATGGTGTCATGCGGACTTCCAGTAGAGCCGTAGCATCCGGCAGGATCTCTGTACTGGCGATTTCGGCAGTTTCATAGCCTTCTGCAGTGACATCGACAGTATATTCGGCATATGGCTGCGGTTCACTTGGAGCGGTACTGTAAGCAATGTCCGGAGTTTCAAGTTCCAATTCATCAGTAAGTCCGGATTCATTCGTTGTCAGTTCGTAGAGCGGACGATCGGGTTCTCCGGCAATATATACACGTACTGCGGCATTTTGTACCGGACGGCTGCCAATGATCGTCACAACATTGATTTGAAGTTTTCCCTGCAATATCATCACTCTTTTTCTGTTATCAAATAAATATTATGCATCGGGATGGGAGAATATTCCGGGAGAACGAAGAATCTTCACAGAAATTTAAGAAATCTGTCAAGAAAAACAGTTTGATTTTCCAAAAGATTTGTATATAATGTAAATGTTTAGCAGTCTGCGATTTTTTTGGTTGACTGCGGGAAAATGTTTTTATAAGATAAATAAGAATAAAAAAAGATGGAATAATTTAGAAATAGAGAATGGTGAACATTCACCGGTTTGATGGAAAGAAAGGAGTAACTATGTTTGAAGGCGTAGCAGGAGCACAGGATATCGGAATCGATTTAGGAACTGCCAGCATTCTTGTATATATCAAGGGCAAGGGTGTTGTTTTAAAAGAGCCGTCAGTTGTGGCATTTGATAGAGATACGAATAAAATCAAGGCAATCGGGGAGGAAGCTCGTTTGATGCTCGGAAGAACTCCGGGAAATATTGTGGCTGTCCGTCCGTTGCGTCAGGGTGTAATTTCAGATTATACAGTGACAGAAAAGATGCTGAAACATTTTATCCAGAAGGCAGCAGGAAAGAAAAGTTTTAGAAAGCCTCGAATTGCGGTCTGTGTACCAAGTGGTGTTACAGAAGTTGAAAAAAAGGCGGTAGAAGATGCAACTTATCAGGCAGGAGCAAGAGAAGTTGCCATTATTGAAGAACCGATCGCAGCTGCAATCGGTGCAGGCATTGATATTGCAAGACCATGCGGAAA
>CAZLQJ010000056.1:0-11436 GCA_964561705.1 uncultured Lachnoclostridium sp.
TCCATTCTGTAAAGGGTAGTTACTACCATGGCTCTTGACATATTTGCATTCGGTGAGAATTCATCCTGGAAACCTGACATCAGGCTGGTGTTGTATACATACTGTACCGCATCCACATACCACTGATCTGTTACAACATCTGTAAACACTTCTGTTACAGGGTCTTTTTCTTCCGGTTTGATTTCCGGTAAACTTGGTTTCTCTTCCGGTTTTTTCTTCAGAGAAGAAATTGCTGTTTCCAGGGATGCTTTTGCTGCATTTACTGCTTCCTGAGTTGCATCCGCCTTCTCATTTACTGCCTTTGCGTCTGCCAACACAGTTTTGAAAGATGCCCAGCTGTCTGCTGCATAGTCAGCTTCTTTCAATCCTTCTGCTCTTGTAATTACTTCTGCAAGTGCTGTTTTATCAACTTTTCTTATAAGGTTTGCAATTGCCGTTTCCAGGGCTGCTTTTGCTGCATTTACTGCTTCCTGAGTTGCATCCGCTTTCTCATTTACTGCCTTTGCGTCTGCCAGCACAGTTTTGAAAGATGCCCAGCTGTCTGCTGCATAGTCAGCTTCTTTCAATCCTTCTGCTCTTGTAATTACTTCTGCAAGTGCTGTTTTATCAACTGGCGCTTTCTCATAAGTAATTTCAAATTTGTCAAGCTGTGGTGCATCGTGTTCACCTGCTGCAATTGTTAATTTTCCTTTTCCTGCTGCTACAACTTCTAAAGTAATATCTGCAGTATGAACGACATTATCTTTTGCATCATTTGCACCCATGATCACGTCGCCGGCCATGATCTTGCCTTCAGCTTCAGACCATGAGAATCCGTTCTGTGTATTGCCGCTGCGGAATGTTACCGTCACTTTATAAGTTCCGGCTGCCGGTGCATTGTAATAGAGAACTGCGGAATCTCCATTATTCATAGAGTTTACAAATTTTCCATTGCTAGCCCATTCTCCAGCTTTCACTTCTAATGGCCATTGTTCATTTGTTCCTGTGTTATGAAGTTCCAGATATTCTGCTTCCAGAGTCTTTGAGCTTCCCACAACATTCGGGAAGTTAAATCTCTTATTTTCTGTATATGGATTACCATCATCCGCCGGATCTGTATCGAATCCATAAATAGCAATTTTCTTTGCAGCTACGTGACTGTCTCCTGTACAGCTTACAGAAGTAATTGTAATACGTACATGTGTTGCTTCTGCAGCCTCGTCTAACTGAATGGTCTGTGTATCTGTTGTATTTGCCAACTGACCGGTTTTTACAACTGTATAATCAGCATCTGTCGGTGTTGCTGTCGGATCTTCCAGATTTGCTACCGATACAGTGTAATCCTTGATGATACCCATCGTACCTCTTGGTGTATATTCGATATGATCCACATAGAATACCTGATCAAATCCTGTTTCGATCCAAATTGGTGTGGATGTACTAGGTTTTCCATCTTCTGCGATTTCATGGCTGCCCTTCTGATCGAAGTTCAGATAACGTGAATGCCACCAATGTCCTTCATCATCAAATGCCCATGCTGCCTTACCATCATTGGTCCATGCTGCCGGCCACTGTTCAGAGTTTGCTCTTGCATTTTCTGCCAGGACAGTCTGATCAAATTTCTTAGCACTTAAAGCGCCTTTTTCAATCGTTACTTCTTTGGTTGCTGTAAGGCTTGCATTTTCTTGATCCGTTGCTGTAATCACTACAACGCCTTCACTTACAGCTGTCAGTAAACCGTTTTCATCAATGGTTGCAACTGCTTCCTTGTCAACAGACCAGGTAACACCTGCCCCCTGTGCTCCTGATGGTAAGTAAGATACACTAAACTGTGATGTCTTGCCTTCATTCAGATTGATGCTGTCTGCACCAGTGATTTCAATTGCTTCAGGTTTTACATTGTGTACAAATTCAAATGCATCCAAAGAAACCTTGCTCTGTTTTACAACGATTGTTACAATATGGAGTCCTTCTTCAACAGTTTTTTCCACTAAAGTCTGCTGACGCTGGCAGGATGCTGCATTGGTATCTACATTTTCCTGTACTAAGGTTCCATCAATATACAGATCAAAGGTATGACAATCTGTATTTTTCATACCGATTACACGGATTGTGTTTCCATAGAAGAAGAATTCTGCTGTTGCACCTGGAGTTGTACAATATTTTTCTGTACCAAGGTACTGTGCTGCTTCAGACCAATTTCCCCATGCAGAAGAATAAGTAATTCTTGAATCACGATCATCAATCTTTCCTGCAAGTGCTACTTGCGATGGAGTGATTGCAGCTCCCATCTCGCCTTCTTTGATTTCTCCATCTTCATTTTTTCCTGATGTAGAAATCTTATAGTTTGTTCCTTCTTCATAATCTTCAATGATAACTAACGTAGTTTCCGTAGTTTCCATTAATTGATAATCTTTTCCATTTTTAGATTCATATACATTATATGATTCTGCACCAGCGACTGCATCAAAGCTCAAGAGTGCATCTGTTTTATAGTAAGCTGCTGTCGCATTTTCCGGTGCATCCAAAGGTTTGTTTGGAATATTTGTAACTGTATAAGTTTTTCCTTCTTCCGTAGCAAAACTGATACGTGTATTGTTTACCTTTTTAACTTCTACAGTGTTTCCATCCTGATCTGTTACAACAACTTCTGCTTCTGCAATTGTTGGATAGTTCACAACACATTCATTGCCATTCTTAGAGAGAATGGTCACATTTTTCAGGTTTCTGTCTTCCCAAGACATGCTGACTTCGAAATTACCGCGAGCTACCAATCCTTCAACGCTTCCGTCTGTCCATACATCCGGAAGTGCCGGAAGAAGATTGATATATCCAACGTTGCTCTGCATTAACATTTCAGACACACCTGAAGTATAACCGAAGTTACCATCAATCTGGTATGGAGAATGTGTATCCCAAAGATTTGTTAAAATACCGCTGTCAAACAGATCTCCAATCAGTTTATAGGCATGATTTCCATCACCAACTCTAGCCCAGCTGTTGATTCTCTGTCCCATACCCCAGCCGGTTGTTTTATCCATACGGTTAGCCAATGAAACTTTTGCCGCTTCTAACCATTCCGGTGTTTCAAAGGAAATAAGGTCACCTGGGAAAAGACCCAGAAGGTGTGACATATGTCTATGACCGGTAGCGCCTGATGCAACACTGTTTAAGGTTGTTTCGGTATACCACTCTTTGATCTGTCCATCTTCACCGATCTCGATAGGTCCCTTTAACTTCGACTGTTTTGTCTTCCATTCAGCAACTTTTTCTTCATCTACGTCTAATGTTTCAGCTGCTGTGATCGTATCCTCATATAACTGCCAGATCAGTGTCTGTTCATAGGTATTACCTGCTGTACGAGGACCATGTTCCGGTGAATATGCCGGTGAAGATACCAGGTTTCCATCTGCATCTTCAATAAGCATCTGATCATAAAGGGTCGCTTCTTCCTTCATCATCGGATAAATGTATTTTTCCATGAATTCTACATCGCCGGTATATTCATAATATTCCCAACAGTTCTGTAAGATCCATGGCACTGCTGCCGGTGACCATCCCCAGGAGAAATCCCATCCCGGACAGGTCCAGCCAAATGGGTTGTTCTGTGTATGAGCCATGAAACCATTTTCCGGATGTTCTTCATCTGTAACAATTCCTGCATAAATTGCTGCTGTCACACGTCCCGGTTCTCTTAAAGAATCAATGTAGTTGATCAATGGAAGTGCACATTCTGCCATATTGGTAGAATAGGTCGGCCAGTAGTTCATCTGAAGGTTAACATTCATATGATAGTCTGCATGCCATGCAGAGTTGTTTGCACCAACCCAGATTCCCTGTAAGTTTGACGGAAGTGTTTCTCTGGAAGGATCATCTTCCGGTGTCTCTCTGGAGGACTCAATCGTCAAGAAACGTCCATACTGGAAGAGCATGATTTCCAAATAGCGTCTTTCTGCCTCTGTCGCTCTTCCGGCCTTGTAGTCATTCAGAAGTTCATTTGTAGTCTTCTCAGGAACTTCCTGTCCCAGATTTAATTCTACACGCCCAAAGATATGATCATAATCTGTGATATGATCTTCTTTCAGTTTGTCATAAGTCTTCGCTGCTGCTTTTGTAACATAAGCTTCGACTCTCTTAGAAACGTCTGAAGCCACTTCCCCTGTACGATAGTTTGGATAAACATTTTTATAATCTGTACCAATGGAAGTGATGATTGTTACAGTTTTTGCATTTGCAACGGATACCGTTTTTTCATTATCTGTAACGGTACCATCTGCAAGAACCTGTGTATGGGATGAGAAGATCATACCATTATCATCCAGGTCACCTAAAATAGAGATTTTACCGTCCTTTACGGTTGTATCCCATTCTCTTGTATAGGAACCTGCTGAAGGATTGTTGCTTCCGCCGCCCTTTTCGTTATCCGGCTTAACATCAACAGTTACATTGATGGCAGCTGAATCTGCTGTAATTTGAGTTACCAGAACGTTGTCCGGGTAACTTACGAAGTTTTCTCTGGTATAATGTACACCATTGACATCATATTCTACGCCTGCAACTGCAGTACGAAGATCTAAAGTTCTTTCATAATTGCTGTATGTACTCGTTCCGCCATAATTGAAATCAAGATACATATTTCCATAGCTTAAGTAATAGCCGTATCCGTTCACACCGGCATCATCAGACACACCTACCAGCTGATTACATAAGATACTTGCTTCAGAATCTTTTCCTTGTGCAAAGAGATCCTGGATCTGTTTCATAACGGCACCATTCTGCCCCTTGTTTTCCAGGTTACCGCCATTGTAGTCTCTGCCTTCTGCAGGACCGCCAGACCAGAGGGATTTTTCATTTAACTGAATACGTTCACGTGTTACCCCTCCAAAAACACTGGCACCAATACCGCTGTTTCCCAGTGGTAAAGACCATTTTTCCCAACCGTCATAGCTGTCCGCTGCCGGGCTGGAATAGCGAAGCTTCAGCTCTGTTTCCGTAACAGCATCTAAAGTTTCAGCCTTTTCTTCCGCATTTACAGCAAGTGATGTAGGCAATGTAGATGTCACCATCGCCGCTGCACATGCAAGCGCGATCATACGCTTTACATTTTTGCTTCTCATATTTTTCTCCCTTCATAAATACTCCTATCGCTTATTTTCAAGCGATAATAAATAACCCCTGTTTCATAATAGTTTCCCAGTTATTCGTTTCACTTCTAACTCTAACATATTTTCACATATTTTTCATCCTATTTTTTTATATTTTGTCAATTATCACTTGATTTTACATTTTTCAGGTGCTATACTTTCAGACGCTGTCAAACAGCCGTGTGTTCGAAACCATCCACACGTAATGCTGAGATCCTTTGTGGATCCACATTCATAGGAAAGTATTTCCTATGAAAATAAAACTAAGGAGAACAAAATATGAGAACAAAACGTGTAACATGGATCACCCAAGCGGCCATGATTGCAGCCCTTTACGTGGTGTTGACCCTGTTGATCAGTGTTTTTCAGCTGGCAAGCGGTGCTGTTCAGGTAAGGATTTCCGAAGTGCTGACTGTACTTCCAGCCTTTACACCTGCTGCTGTTCCGGGACTTTTTCTCGGATGCCTGATCAGCAATCTGATCACCGGTGCACTTCCTATGGATGTGCTGTTTGGAAGTTTTGCAACCCTTTTGGGCGCTTTCGGAACCTATCTTCTCCGGAAACACAAATGGGCTGTGGCAATTCCTCCCATCCTTTCCAACACCTTGATCGTACCTATGGTTCTGGCCTATGTCTATGATCTTCCGGAAGGCATTCCTTATCTGATGCTGACGGTAGGTGTCGGAGAAATCATTTCCTGCGGTATCCTCGGCATGCTCCTATACCGGACGCTTGCAAAGTATCGAAATGTTATTTTTTAAAACCAAAACCCCTCTGCCGGATGGATCTCCGGTGGAGGGGTTCTTTCATTTTCTCATTCTATTATGCAATCACATTGATAAATCTGTCGAATGCTTTTCTGCCTTCTTCTGTGCGTTTATAAACTCCCGCACATTCCAATACTTTGGCAAATACCTTTCCGATTTCTTCCTGAACGATAGAATGGATATTTTCTGCAGTTACCTCATTTTCTGCCATCCACTTTTCTGCCCAGTCGGCATGCTTCTCAAGAACTTCATCCTGACGGAGATCTTTTCCTGCCAGAACAGCTTCTTCTAAAAGTGCCATTTCCGTTTTCAGTCTCGCCGGAAGGATTGCAAGTCCCATGACCTCAATCAGACCGATATTTTCCTTTTTAATATGATGATACTGGCTGTGCGGATGGTAAACACCCATCGGATGTTCTTCTGTCGTAATGTTGTTACGCAGCACCAGATCTAATTCCAGCATATCGTCTCTCATTCTCGCGATCGGCGTAATGGTATTATGCGGCGTTCCATCTGTTTCGCTGAAAATAAAGGCTTCTTCATCCGTATAAGCTCTCCAGGTTCTCAAAATATGATCTGCAGCTTCCGCCATCTCGGTCAGATCTTTTCCCTGCAGACGAATTACAGACATTGGCCAATTCACAATACCAGCTGTAATATTTGGCCAGTTTTTCATTTCAAACATTTTTTCGTATGGTGCCTTTGCCATTGCAAACACATAGCCACCGCCCTGGAAATGATCATGGCTTAAGATTGACCCTCCTACGATTGGAAGATCCGCATTGGAGCCTGCTGTATAATGCGGGAATTTTTCCACAAAACCTAACAGTTTTCTGAAAACTGCCTTGTCAATCTTCATTGGAATATGTTCTTTGTTAAAAATGATACAGTGTTCATTATAATAAACATACGGAGAATACTGTAAGTAATAGTCATCTCCATCCAGTGTCATCGGAACGATTCTGTGATTCTGACGCGCCGGATGACTGAAATGTCCTGCATATCCTTCGTTTTCTTTACACAGCAGACAGCTTGGATAGCCGGTTGCTTTTGCCTTTCCTGCCTTTGCAATATCTCTTGGATCCTTTTCCGGTTTGGAAAGATTGATACTGATATCAATCGGACCATATTCTGTCTGCGTAACCCATTTTTCATCTTTTACAATACGATCCTTACGGATATAGTTTGTAGCCTGGCTGAAGGCATAGTAATAATCTGTGGCTTCTTTCGGGGATTTCTCATATTTTTCTGCAAAAGTTCTCTGTACCACAGATGGCGGCGGTGTCAGAAGACCCATGATCTTTGTATCAAAAAGATCTTTCATGGTAATGGTATCTTCTTCCATGATTCCTTTTTCGTGTGCATATGCCATCAGATCTTCTAAAATCTCATGAACCGGTCTAGGTTCCCCCGTAAAATCTGATGTTTTATATTCATTTAATTCGAACAGTTCCAGCAGACGGTTCTTTGTATATGCCACATCTACAGGATCCACCAGCCCGCATTTTACACCATAGCAGACCAGTTCATCAATCAATCTATCAATCATGTCTCTTTTTCTCCTACATTCCATATCCGTCCGGATTAGTACTCTGCCATCTCCATGAATCTTCGCACATCTCGTCAATTCCGTATTTTGCTACCCAGCCCAGATCATTTTTTGCTTTTTCAGGATCACAATAGCAGGTTGCAATATCTCCTTCTCGACGTGCCTTGATCTCATATGGGATTTTATGTCCGCAAGCCTTTTCAAAGGCTGCTACCACCTGAAGTACACTGTAACCATTTCCGGTACCCAAATTGTAAATCTCAACGCCTGGATTCTGACGAAGTTTTTCAATCGCTTTCACATGTCCAGCTGCCAGATCTACAACATGGATATAATCTCTGACTCCTGTTCCATCCGGTGTATCATAATCATTTCCAAAGACACCCAGTGCTTCTCTTTTTCCAACTGCTACCTGTGCAACATACGGAACCAGATTGTTTGGAATGCCTTTTGGATCTTCACCGATCAGACCACTCTTATGTGCCCCGATTGGGTTAAAATAGCGAAGTAAGATCACATTCCATTCAGGATCAGAAGTGTGAATATCTGTTAACACCTGTTCCAGCATGCTCTTGGTCCATCCATATGGGTTGGTCGGCTGACCCTTCGGGCAGCTTTCCGTGATCGGGATCTGTGCCGGATCACCGTATACCGTTGCAGAAGAACTAAATACGATATTTTTTACTCCATGATTTCTCATGACGTCACAAAGTACCAAAGTTCCTGTCATATTGTTATGATAATATTCAATCGGTTTCTGCACAGATTCACCAACTGCCTTATATCCTGCAAAATGAATCACCGCTTCGATCTTATGTGCATCAAAAATCTTGTTTAATGCCTCTTTGTCAAGAATGTCTGCCTCGTAAAATGTCACTTTCTTTCCAGTGATCTTTTCTACTCTTTTTAAAGCTTCCGGGCTTGCATTGTAGAGATTATCTACTACTACAACATCATAACCTGCATCCAAAAGTTCTACACATGTGTGGCTACCGATAAATCCGGCTCCGCCTGCTACTAAAATACTCATTATTTCTCTCCTCACATCTATCTGTTTAATTTTTATAACACTTTCATGCCACCGAATTTACGGATCTTTAACACATCACAGGCATCTTTTCCAAAGATCTGATCCATCACGCGTTTGTATTCTGCAACTGCCTCATTCTTTACAAAAGCCTGAATGGTTCCTGCAAATCCGCCTCCATGTACACGGCAAACACCCTTGTCTCCAAGAACCGTTTCACTAACTGCCAGCGCAATTGACACATTCTGGTGCTGTACATCATGGCTTGTATAAACATTCTGCAGGAATTTATAGGACGAATCTCCTGATTCCTTTACGGTTCTTAAAAACGCCTCAAAATCACCGGCTTTTAATGCTGCGACTTCCCTTTGCACCCTTACATTTTCATTTACAAAATGAATGGCACGAAGATAGGCTCTGTCGCCGGCTTTTTCTCTGACTTCCGCAGATTTTTCCAGAAGTTCTTCCATCGTCACTCCATGAAGCACTTCTCTGCCAAATACAGCTGCAGCTGCTCTCATTTCTTCCGGGATTGCTGCATAATCCGGTGTCAGATCAGCATGGGACCCTTTGGTATCTGTAATACACAGACTATATCCATAAGTTCCAAGATCACAGCTCACTCCTTCGATCACCGGGTTTTTCGGATCTGCAAAATCAATATGTACCAGATTTCCTACGGAACTTGCCGTCTGATCCATCAGTCCGCATGGTTTGCCAAAATAAACATTTTCTGCATACTGTCCAATAATCGCAATGTCAACCGGCGAAATCTTCATTTCATTGTAAAGACCGGAAATAATCGTTCCAATTATGGTTTCAAATGCTGCCGAGGAAGAAAGTCCGGCACCAATGAGTACATCACTGGTAATATATGCACGAAAACCACCAAGTTTTCCGCCATGATCCTTAATTCCTGCAAGTACCCCTTTGATCAGGGAAAGGGTGGTTCCTTCTTCCGAATCTTTTTTCTCCAGATCATTTAAATCGATGGTAATCATCGGATAACTTCCAGATACAACTTTTACAACCGGTTCCTCCAAAGCCTCTACGATCGCAATCGCATCCAGGTTCACAGAAGCAGCCAGAACTTCTCCATGCTGGTGGTCTGTGTGGTTTCCTCCGATCTCACTGCGTCCCGGCGCACTGTATACCGACACTTTCCCTTCTCCGTAAAGCTCTTCAAACTTCTCAATAGCTTCTACATATCGTTTTCTCTGGTAATCAAGTTTTGCCGGATCCAGATAAATGTCCATGAGCAGTCCATCTTTGGCACCGCTTTTCAATAATTCCTTCATGTTTGTTGTCGTCATCTTAAAGTTACCCCCGTATCTTTTTTATCAAATCAATAGTAATTCTTTTTTAGTTTCCTGTCAATATTGGCAGCCTTCCGAAACCTCTGCTTTTTAGCGGATGATCCGCAGTTTTTCTTTCTCCAGGGAAACTGTCAGTTCCCTGTGATATCCGAAATTTTCCCCATCCACATGTACCGGCAGCGGTTTTTGAGAGGTCAATGTCATCTTTGCCCCCCGTTTAATATAAACGCCTTTAAAAAAGCGGTGCCAGCCTTTGTAGGCCAGAGGAAGCACCAGAAGCAGCTTCAGCTTTGATACATGATCCACCACACAGATATCCAGAAGATCATCACTCCAGTTTGCCTTTGGGCACATCATGATCCTTCCGCCTTCATAAGGTCCGTTCAGCACAGCACTGAAAAAATTCTTTTCAAACCGTATCGGCTCTTTTTCATCAATTTTTAATTCCATCGGCGAGGTTTTAAATGCAAGGATCTGCTTAATCGCTACTGCTACATAACTTAATTTTCCCAACTTGATCCTATTAAAAAATCTCTTCAGCTTCGACACTGCGATTTCATGAGCAATGGCTGCATCCCAGCCCATACCGCTGCTGACTGCAAAACGGCGGGTAACACCTCCTGCCTGTGCCACCCCCACATTTACCTGAAGGTGCGATTGATTCTCCAAAATGTGTTCGATCGCTGTCATTGGATCTGTCGGCAGATGCAGATCTCCTGCCAGATCATTTCCGGAACCCGTCGGAATATATCCTAAAACTGTATCTTTCAATCGCACGATGCCGTTGATCACCTCATTGACCGTACCATCTCCCCCAAGTGCCACGATCAAATGCTCCCCTTCGCTTTCCGTCAGTTTACGTGCATACTCCGTCCCCTGTCCGATCCTTTTCGTAAAAAATACTTCGTATTCAATTTCCGATCCTTTTAAGACTTTTTCTACCTCATGCCATATTTCAATGCCTCTTCCGGTTCTGGATGCCGGATTCACAATAAATTGTAGCTTCATATCTTTCGCTTTCCTTTTTTAAAAAAGGGAATGGCAAGCCATTCCCTTATAAGGTTTATTTTACGATTACTTTTCTAAAGTTCTTTTTGCCTCGTTTTACAACGATTCCATCACCGATTTCTTCAGCGGTATAAGCAGTTCCGATATCTGTGACTTTTTCACCATTTACAGAAACACCGCCCTGTTCCACTGCACGTCTTCCTTCGCTTCTGGATGGCACCAATCCTGATTTCTGTAAAATAGAAATGATATCAATGCTTCCATCTTTGAAATCATCTGCTGTGATTTCAGCAGTCGGCATATTTGCTGCATCTCCGGTAGAGAAAAGTGCCTTTGCAGCTTCCTGTGCCTTCGCAGCTTCTTCTTCGCCATGTACCAGCTTTGTCAGTTCGAAAGCAAGAATTTCTTTTGCCTGATTTAACTGGCTGCCTTCCCAGCTGTCCATTGCATCGATTTCTTCCAACGGAAGGAAGGTCAGCATACGGATGCATTTTAATACGTCTGCATCTGCAACGTTTCTCCAGTACTGGTAAAATTCAAACGGTGAAGTTTTATTTGGATCCAGCCAAACTGCACCCTTCTGTGTCTTACCCATTTTCTTTCCTTCTGAATTCAGAAGAAGTGTAATGGTCATTGCATGTGCAT
>CAZLQJ010000057.1:0-11002 GCA_964561705.1 uncultured Lachnoclostridium sp.
GTCTGGGAGAATTTGTGGATCAGATCTGCAAGGAAATCCGTACAAAGGAAATTAGAAAAGAAGAACAGACAGAAAAATAAATATTTTTATAAGGGGGAAAGCACATTGCTTTTCCCTTTTTTCTGTGCTATGCTGAAACTGGTTTGGAGGTAGGAATTTATGGAATTAAGAGACAATATCAAGGGTGTACAGCATTTGGGGATTCCGACCGTTTGTATGGAGGAAACGAAGAAGTTTTATATAGAAAATTTTGGATTTGAGATTTCTTATGAAAAAGAGGTTTTTTATCCTGAAAAAATGAACATCTGTTTCTTGAAACTGGAAGATCTTGTAGTGGAGTTATATGAGAACAGACAGAATGGGGCGAAAGCTGAAACAGCTGCCAGAAAGACCGGTGTATATGATCATTTTGCGATTGAAGCTGCAGATTTTGATGATCTGGCGGCTGAATTGATCGATCGGGGACTGACATTGGCGCCTGGTACGGCAAATGGCGTGGTTTTGTACGATCACATCAAGACAAAAGGCATCCGGGGAGTAAATTTTGTTTCGCCAAATGGTGAAGTTGTGGAACTTTGTTATGACAATGCCGGAAGTTATGTGGGAAAGAACGGACTTCTCGGATGGGATCATTTGGCAGTCAGGACAAAAGATTTGAAAGAAACCATGTCTTTTTATGGCGCACTTGGATTTGAAATGACCGGAAATGGTTATCTGGACACGGAAGATGGCAGACTTTACATAGCTTTTATGACTTGCAAAGGCTTTACATTGGAACTGATCCAGCTGGCAGGTGCGGCTGTGGAAGAGGAAGATACCTGGAGCAGCGGAAAAATTGATCACATTGCATTGGATGTGGAAAATATTCAGGATGCTTTTATGGAAGCTAGAGGCAAAGGGTATGATGTACAGGAATTTGGTATTCGGGAATTGCCTCTATTTGAACATGGCTGCAGATTTTTTAGTATCAAAGGACCGAATGGAGAGAAGATAGAGTTTTATCAGAAAAAGCGGTTTTGAGGAAACCTTCATTTTATTTTATATAATTGTTGAAACACTTTTGTTTTGCAAAGGTGAATGATGGTTAAAAAAATAAAATGGAGGTTTTTATGTGTAAAACATATGGATATGTAAGAGTGAGTACGAGAGACCAAAATGAAGAAAGACAAATAATTGCAATGAGGAGCGTGAATATTCCGGTAAAGAATATTTATATAGATAAACAATCGGGTAAAAATTTTGAAAGACCCCAATATCAACGGTTGCTAAAAAAAATGAGGCGAGATGATTTGTTATATATACAAAGCATCGATCGTTTAGGAAGAAATTATAAGGAAATATTAGAGCAATGGAGTTTGTTGACGAAGGAGAAACAAGTAGATATTGTTGTAATTGATATGCCGCTGTTGGATACTAGGCGTGGAAAGGATTTGATGGGTACATTTTTGAGTGATATAGTTTTGCAGATTCTTTCTTTTGTGGCGGAAAATGAGAGAGAAAATATAAGAAAAAGACAGGCGGAGGGAATTGCAGCAGCAAAAGCACGAGGTGTACAGTTTGGAAGACCGGAAAAACCACTTCCTGAAAATTTTGATCGAACGTATAAATGTTGGAAAAAAGGAGAAATTTCCGGAAGTACTGCGGCACAAAGATGTGAAATGCCTTTGTCAACTTTTCGATACAAAGCGCGGATTTATGAAAATAAAAACAATAGCTAAAAAACCAGATACAAAAAAGTGTACTTTTTTGTATCTGGTTTTTTCTGTTCTATATTTATGTATATTATCATTGTTTGACAAATTTTTCAACAAATTAAAGCATTAAAATAAAAAAAGTAACAATATTTTTTATAGCAAAAAAGTACAGTTTTTTGTCGGTCTTTGGAGGAAACTATGGATCAAACAATTCCTTATACAAAACAGATGCAGTTAGTGAAGCAAGAGAAGGAAAGAACGGAAAATTTAAAAGTACTTGAAAAAGGATTTCAGGTTGCAGATATATTTGTTAATCGTGAATATTTATCAGATTTTTCTAGGGCAGAAATTTTAGATGGGAGTCGTAGAAGAATATGTGTTCCTCAAAAACTTCGCTTTTTTGAAGTGTCTAAAGTAGTGTTTGATTCAGAAGAGGATATATTAGATAAATTAACTAGTGTATATAATGCTTTGTACAATTTATCTGTTTCGGTTGCTGTATTTTTGGTAGGAAACGAGAAAGGAGTTAAGTTTTATTTTGCTACACGTTCTGAAACTATTGCTCCTTTGGCGGGGCAGATATTGGAATCTATGCTGCAGGGAAATTTTCCGGGAATTGAATTACATGCAATGAATGACAATGAGACGGAAAAATTTCTGGATAGTATCGAAAGAGGGGATGAGGGACAATCTCTTTTAAAAGGTTTAACAACAGTATCGATGGTTCCTTCAATCAGAGATGAAGAAAAAAAGGAACAGTTTGTACAGGGGTTAGAGAAGTTTGTAAATACATTGAAACATAAAAATTATATTGCTGTATTTTTGGCAACACCGTTGGACAATGTAGCAATTGCAAATCGTCGTCATGGATATGAAGAATTGTATTCTACATTGTCTCCGCATTCAAAATTGTCTTATGCATATGGAGAAAATACAAGCCATTCTGTAAATAAAGGAATATCAAATTCTTTTTCTAAGTCTGTAAATGAAAGTGTATCAAATTCTAACAGCACATCGACTTCGGAAACGCAGGGAACGTCACAAGGGAGGAGTAGTGGAAGTAACTTTGGTGGTAGTGTGTCTGGCGATGGAAGCAGCTCAAACTGGGGATTTAATAGTGGAACATCCAGCAGTGTTTCTTCCTCATATACATCTGGAACTTCCTTCAGCAATTCTATTTCTAATAGCGTGGGTACTTCAGAGGCTGAAACTACAACGACTGGGGAAACGGATACTACAGGAACATCTAATACGAAAACACTGAGTTTTGAAAATAAAGGTGTTACGGATCTGATGAAAAAATTGGAACAGCAAATTGAACGAATAAATCAGTGGGAATCTTATGGATTGTGGGAGAATTGTGCATATTTTTTCTCGGATGAAATTTCAGTATCAGTACTTGCGGCTGCAACATATAAAGCAATCATGACAGGAGAAAAATCTGCAGTCGAAACTGCCCATGTAAATGTTTGGAATGGAAACTATTTAAATAATAACAGTATTCGTTTGATTTTAGATCATGTAAAGTATTTGGTTCATCCAAAGGCAGAGATTAAATTAAATAACCAATATGAAAAGCAGATTGTTTCGCCAACAAGTATGGTCAGTGGAAGTGAGTTATCATTACTCTTGGGATTTCCTAGGAAGTCTGTTGCCGGAGTAGCGGTTCAAGAAATGGCAGAATTTGGAAGGTCGGTTGTTTATGAAAATAAATTTCCAAAATCAACAATTAGCTTTGGAAATATCTATCATATGGGATTGGAAGAAAAATCAACACCTGTACAGATGGATTTGAACCTGTTTTCGTCTCACTGTTTTATTACGGGATCTTCAGGTTCAGGGAAGTCTTATGCGACCTATAATTTGTTGGATCGATTGCTGAGTAATGGTGTAAAGATGTTAGTGATTGAGCCGGCAAAAGGAGAATATAAGCTTGTTTTCGGAAAGTTGGATAAGGTGAACATTTTTACAACGGATGCAAATACTTACAGGCTTTTGAGAGTTAATCCATTTCAATTTCCGGATAAAATACACATTTTATCACATATTGAGCAGGTTTTACAGATTTTTAACGCTTCCTGGCCGCTATATGCTGCAATGCCGGCAATTTTAAAGGAAGCAGTTGTAGAAGCTTATGTAAAATGTGGATGGGATATACAGAATTCCATATGGATAGAAGGTGTATCCGATCATAAATATCCGGTTTTTAAAGATGTGCTAGATGTTTTGCCAGAGATTATTAATACGTCAGATTATTCGGCAGATTCGAAAGGTGACTACAAGGGGGCATTGTTGACTCGAGTCCAGGCCATGACAACTGGAATGAATGGCATGATATTTAAAAAAAGTGAGGGGCTTCCGGATGATGTCTTATTTGACCAAAATACAATTGTTGATCTTAGTGAGGTTGGTTCAGAGGAAACGATTGCTTTGTTGATGGGTGTTTTAATCATGAAAATGAATGAATACCGGAAATCACAAAGAAAAACAGGTGCGGTAGAAAGTCATGATAGTGGGTTGAAACATGTAACAGTTTTGGAAGAAGCTCATAACTTGTTGAAACGGACGGATAAGGGGCAAAATCAGGAAGGTGCCAATATGGTTGGTAAGTCTGTAGAAATGATCAGTAATTCGATTAAAGAGATGCGAACCTATGGTGAGGGCTTCTTGATCATTGATCAGTCACCGTTAGCAGTAGACAGTTCTGCGATTGAAAATACAGCCACAAAGATCATCATGAACACACCATCGAAGGAAGCGTGTGAAGAACTTGGAAGTGCCTTGTCTTTAGATGAAAAACAAACAAAGGAATTGTCCCGATTGAATGTAGGCGTTGCGGCTGTGATGCAAAAAGGCTGGATGACACCGGTACTTATGAAAGTAGGATTGTGGGATCCGAAAAAGTATGAAGCATCATTGCAATATGAAAATCTGGGAATGATTGCTTATGTAAAAAGTTGTTTGGTGGAGGAACTGTTTAAACAGATTAATGAAGAAAAATATTCGGTGAAGCCATTGGGGGATATCATTAGACGGTCTTCGCTGGAACAAGACCGGAAAACAGAATTTTCCGAAATTACTGAATTGTACAAAAAATATAAGACACAATCTTTGAAAATGACAGATGATATGCTGGGGAATTTATTTCTGGAAATTATTGGTTGTGAAGAACTATTTAATATCATACCAACCACTGGAATTTATAGTCGGGATACATTGTATAAGAAATTAGAAAATTTGTCAGAAAAGGAACAGGAAATATTGTATTCGGACATCATGCGGGAAGTGGCTAGATGGAAGTGGCAGATGAGTGAAGCACTAGAAAAATATATTTCAGTGGAAGAAGACACGAAGAAGTGTGCGTTGAAGTATATGTTGGCTGTAAAGGCAAAAAGTAATGATTCTGGAAAAAATGTATTCTTCCAGTTAAATGAAATTATCGAAAATTATTTAGAATAGAGGGAACGGGAAAATGGCTTTTGGAAAATTCGACAAAATGGATGATGAGAATGTAGAAAATGTGGATAAAAATGATAAAAAAGAAGTAGGAGAAGAAGAAAAGCATAGTAAGATCAAAGATTTTTTTGACCGGTTTAAAAATAACAAAGAAGGTAAAGAAGATAAAAAGGAAGATAGTGAGGAGAAGAAGGAATACAAGCAAAAAGAAGTGTCTCCGTGGCTGCAACCACCTTCGCCAGAAAAAGTAAAGGCTAATAATGAACAGATTAAAAAAATACTAGAGGAAATGGAAAAAAGGAAAGAAGCCAAGGAAGGATCAAATGAAGGTGATTCGAATGATGATGCTCCGGATAAAGGTCAACGCGAAAGATCACGCGATGATGACTTGGAGCGATAGAGGGGTTTGAGTTATGGCTATAAATGTAGAGATTACAAACAATCCATACATACAGAGGCTGCAGATTTTAATTAATGGTGAAGCTGCGTCCATGTATAGTAATTTGGAAAAATTTATGGATGAACCATTTTGCTATTGGTGCGATAAGATTTTGGATGCAATTTTTGAAGAATGCAATGGAAGCAGTTTTAAATTGAGTTTCCGTTCCCGTGAAGAAGAGTTATCAATCATGGAAGTTCTGGCAAGAAAATATCCGCATTGCGAACAATATACTTCTTTACCTTTGATTAGGAAGGACAGTTTGTCACAAAGAATGTCTGTTCTAAGTAAAATGATTAAGGAAAATAAATTAACGGGTTATCGGAAGGAAAGAAGAAAAGCACTGATCATTGTGGCAGGAAATATTGGAAGTCTGAAAAAAGAACTGCAGGAATTAGAAATAAAAAATATTTATTGTCAGGTGGATGTACAGGTAATCGATTTTGCGGATTATCTTATCGAGCATCCTGTTGGAGATGTAAATTTCTTGGTTATTAAAGATAAATCGATTGATGAATGTCTGGAAAAGATAAATTTTAGAAATGGATTTGTAATTTCCTTTGGGGAAAAATCGGGATTTATAGAAAAACGTTCAGGAGTTTTTTATTATGGAGCAACGGAGGAAAATATTTTTGATGTGATTTTTGAATGTTTTCTTCTAGATCCTTTGATGGATGTGTTTTGTAGGTGTCTAAAGGGACTTTCTCAAGATATTCATTCAAAGTTTGCAGAACAGATTGAAACACTGCAAAGTACATCGTTGAAGATTATACCAGAACCGGAGAATACAACGGTAGAAGTTGGAAAAAGTACAGCGATCCGTTTTCGTACAGATATGGATGGATACAGTGCAAATAAAGAAAAACTCAATTTTGAATACAGTAATAAAGGTATTTTGCTTTGTAATGGCATGAGAGTAGAGGGGTTAAGAGAAGGAGAATGTACACTCTATGTTTATAGGGAAGGGGAACCACGTCCTTGTGCAAGTGTGAATTATAAGGTAATAAAGCGAAATCGGATTACGCAGCTGCAACTGGAAGAAAATTTTGTAAGAATTGGGGTGGGTGACAGACAAAAGCTGGAATATACATTTTTGCCACAAGATGCAGACAATACGGATAAAATTAATTGGGAAACAGAAAATGCCCAAGTGGCTATGGTAGATAAATCAGGAAACCTTACAGGTGTAGCAGTGGGAGTTTGTAGTATTTGGTGTACTGCTGAACAGATTAGTGCTAGATGTAAGGTGGAAGTATTGCCGCATTTGAAGCGAATTACTGCAGATGTGGATGAGATAGAGATGGTTTATGGAGAGAGCAAAGAACTTTCTTATCGGATAGAGCCTTTAGAGTGCATTGATGGTTCGGTCATCATTTCTAGTATTGATATGCGAATAGTGAATGTGACAGGAAAAATTTTGAATGCAATTGGTGTTGGTGATACTAAAATTATTCTTCAGAATCGTCAGGAGACGGTGCGAAAAGAGATTGTCGTACACGTAAGGGATAAAGGCAAAAAAATTGGAAAAACAAAGAAAAAAGGATTTTTTTCACGATTATTTGGCTAATGCCATTTAATAATAAAAAATTAAGGAGGGAGTGCTTATGGGCAAATATATCGGAATTGATCTGGGAACGACTTTTTCAGCGGTTGCTTATATTGATGATAAAGGAAATCCGGTCATAGTTCCAAATAAGCAGGGGGAAAATACAACACCGTCTGCAGTTTTGTTTGGTGGCAAAAAACCGGTTATTGGAAGTGTGGCAAAAAGAAAAAGTATTACTGATCCAAAAAATTTTGAGGCTTTTGCCAAAAGGCATATGGGGGAAAAAACCTATAGCTTTACTACAAAGGACGGAGAAACATTTAAGGCGGAAGAAATCTCGGCATTAATCTTATCAAAACTTAAATCAGATGCAGAGGAATATCTGGGAGAAAGTGTTGAAGGGGCTGTGATTACGGTACCGGCTTATTTTGGGGATCCTCAAAGACAGGCGACCAAGGATGCGGCAAAAGCAGCGGGATTGCCAGTGTTGGATATGATCAATGAGCCAACTGCTGCGGCAATTGCATTTGGTATTAGTCGTAATGTTGGAAAAAGCCAAAAGGTTATGATTTATGATTTTGGAGGCGGAACTTTTGATGTTAGCGTACTGGATATTGATGAAGACAGTATTCGAGTAATTGCCACGAATGGGGATCATAAACTGGGTGGTTATGATATTGACATGGCATTGGTTGATTATGTGAAAAATAAGGCAAAAGAAAGTGGCTTGGATATTGAAAAAGATGTAAAAGCAATGCAGAATCTTATGATTCAGGCAGAAACTGCGAAAAAAGAATTGTCTGTGGATGATACAACAGAAATAACAATTTACATCCAGGGTGAAGATTTTTCAATCGAAGTCGATAGAGAAACGTTTGAAGAATTAATAGAGACAATACTTGATACCACACTGAGTATTATGCAAAAAACATTAGAAGATGTTGAACTGGAATATTCGGATTTGGATAAGATTCTTTTGGTTGGTGGAACTACAAGGATACCTGCAATCAAAGCAATGATTGAAGAAGAATCCGGAATTGTTCCATCTTCAGAAGTACATCCAGATGAAGCGGTGGCAATTGGCGCGGCATATCATGCTGTGGATGTCGTGAAACAAATGGCGAATGGAACTTTCAAAAGCGAAAATTCTGATAGTGAAGCGGCAGCACAAGCTGTTGCAGCTGGAGCAGTTCCTGAGCTGGAAAAGAACTATACATTTCAAGATGTTACAAGTCATGGAATTGGAGTTGTTATTTATGATCCGACATTGGAAAAGAGCATTAATTCGGTGATTCTGAAAAAGAATACACCAATTCCGGCCGAGGTTGTAAAAGATGGCTATAGTACAACCGCACCGTATCAGGAAGGTATTCGTTTGATTGTAACCCAGGGAGAGAAAGAAGAATTAGATTATGTAACGATTATTGGTGAGGCTGATTTGAAAATCAGACCGAGAGATAAAATGGTTCCAATTCGTTGTATTGTAAGCTGTGATGGTGATGCAATTATCCATGTGCGTGCGATTGATATGGATGAAAATGTAGATTTGGGTGAAATTACGATCAATCGTGATAAACATAATATGACGGAAGAAGAAGTCCAGCAAGCGGCAATTAGAATTAACAAATTGAACATAGGAGAGTAGAAACGATGGCGGGCAAGAAAAACAATTTACCAAATAATCTGATAGATTATTATGCAGTATTTTTGTTAGATAGAAATTTAAGTGCAAAAGAGATAAAGAAGAAATTAAGAAGTATTCAGGGAGATATTCGAGAGAATATGTCTTCTGGATCCTTGAATAGTGAAGAAGTATTGGCAAAATTACAGGCATCATTCCATCAGGTAGCGGATGCTTTAAAAGTATTTAAGAATGATGAGACAAAGAAAAAATACGATGCACAGTTGGATGAAGCGTACGCAACAGGTGCATTGAACACAGAAGCACAGAAGGTAGCTGAAGATTTATATGCGGAAATTGAGGCATTATTTTTAAAAGGAAACTATCAGAAAGCTGCACAGAAGTGTACAGAGGCATTGAATAACAATGTAAGAGATGCAAAGATTTATGGATTGCTTGCAAGAAGTTATTATGCGCTGAGAGATGTTGTACGTTCTGTAAATACCGTAGCAGAGGGAATAAAAATACATCCAGAAAATATGGAACTTCTGCGAATTGGAGCACGTTTTACGAATGAGGGTCAGGGGGATTTTAATACTGCACAGGGATATATTAATCGTATGTTTGACTTGGATCAGGATAATAAATATGCTCATGCAGAACAGATTTATCTGTATTTATGCAATGATAAAATAGATCTTGCATATCAGAACATTGATAATTATATCAATCAACATCCGCAGGATAGTGAATTTAGAAAACTTTGTGCATACGACTTGATTGGTCATTCTTACAGTTATTATACGAAAGATGATACATCGAATTCCTATTATATCATTAGCAAGGAGGATTATGAAAACTGTGTTGATATTTGTGAAAAGGCAGTTTCCCTGTACAATGACGAAAATACAGTAAAGAATCTTGAAAATGCAAAAGCTTATGGTGAAATAGAATTTAACGAAGATAACAAGGAAAATATTATTTGGACAGCAGTGGCAGGCGTTCTTTATCTGTTTGCTGCGATTATGGCATTTTCATCTGCCTCACAAACGGGAACGGGTATTGGTTTGTTAACAGCAATTCCTATTGTTGCGTTAGGTGTTGGTGTCCTTTATTGTGCGGTTGGCTTGTATCAGGTTAGTAAACGTCCGTATTGGCAGATCTATAAATATTATATGACCGGCAAACGTGAAAAAAGAGAAAGAATTTTTATTATCATTGGTAATATCTTTGGCTGGTATATTAAATTCAGTTTCAAATTAGCAAAATGGATATTTAAATTGACTTTTCATTTGGCGTTTAGATAATGAAAAAAGAAATATCTTTTACTGAAAGCGAAAAGGATCGAACTCATACAGAAACAGATGATAATGAAAAACGCAATGATGAAAATGTGAAAAGATTCTTTCAAAAATTTTCAGATAAATATCATAAATTAGAGAAAACTGCATCAAAAAAAGAAAATGATGAATGGAATGCTGAAATTCAGCAGTTGGATGAAAATACTGCACCATATCCGGTGAATAATTATTTGAAAAAGGAAAATGAATTGTCTCCGGAAGAATTTCATCAATTGGAGGAAAATGATGCGGGATATGTCAATGGACTGGTCTTGGATTATGATAACAAAGAAAATAGATTTCAAAATATTTATCAGACAACAGGTCTTCATAAAAATGCGATCCATTGGGGAGATTATGCGATAGAAGGTAGTGAAGAATATGTATTTCTAGAAAAAGGGATGGTATTGAGTCGATGGGGGGATGAAAATGGTACATTTATGTCAGATAAAAATACTGATTTTGAATCCTTGGAATTACCTACAATAAAAGAAAAAAATGAGCAGAAATTTTATGAAGTAAGGAAACCTTTTCCGGTAGAAGTCAGCACGGTGGCAGTACAGCCATGGAACGAAAATAAGCTAAAGAAGGATACTGGAGCATCGCAATTTAGGACACCCGTTAGGATTACAGAACTTCTGAAAGATGGATATTTAAAAGAAATCAAATGAATATCAGTAGTTAGGCATTTTTTATTTTCTCCTGATCCTGCAGGCGTGGGATCGGGAGAAACCTGTTATAAAAGCATATTTTGTTCTAAAAAATAAAAAAATAAAAAAAGTTGTTGACTTTTGCTTCGTGTCGTAGTATTATATGCAAGTCGGTTGACGAAAGACAAGAGTCGACACGCAACTATGGGATCTTAGCTCAGCTGGGAGAGCATCTGCCTTACAAGCAGAGGGTCAC
>CAZLQJ010000058.1:0-10858 GCA_964561705.1 uncultured Lachnoclostridium sp.
GGAAAGTGTGAATCTTTCTAATTTTTCACCTTTTTTAATGATCTTTTTCATTTCTGCTTCAATTTTATCAAGATCTTCTCTTGAGAATGGAGCATGTTCAAAATCATAATAATATCCGGTATCAATACTTGGTCCAATCGCAAGTTTTGCATCCGGGAATACATTTTTTACTGCTTCCGCAAGGACATGGGATGTTGTATGGCGTAAAACTGCCAGCCCTTTTTCATCATTTGCAGTTAAGATATTTAATTCACAGTCAGCATCTACCACTGTTCTTAAATCTACTACCTCACCATTTACTTCTCCTGCACACGCTGCACGTGCCAGACCTTCGCTGATATCATATGCGATATCGATTACGGATTTACTTTCTGCATATTCTTTTACAGAACCGTCTTTCAGTGTGATTTTCATCTCTTTTTCCTCCAAATAATCATTTTTTTGTTATTCGAAAACAAAAAACGCCCCCGAATAAACACCTTGTGCCTATTCAGGGACGATACATACATTTCCTATTACCGTGGTTCCACCCTAATTGCATGTTCCATCTACGAAACATACCACTTTCCTTCTGACGATAACGGTGTCACCGGGCTTGATTAGAGCCACTCCGAGATGGTCTTCAAACAGTTCCTGCCAAGGCTTTTCCACCAAACAAGCCTCTCTCTGGGACATTTCCTATCCTACTCTTCTCTTCAACGTTTTATTTATTCTACTAAAGGATATCTTTTTCCAAACAATCTGTCAAGAAATAATTTGATGCTTAGTTTGCTCCGCAGCATTTTTTGTATTTTTTACCGCTTCCGCATGGGCATGGATCATTACGACCGATTTTTTTATCTTTGATGATCGTTCCGGATTTTTTCTGTTCTAAATAAAGCGCTTTTTTAGTTGCTTCATCATAGATTGCATCCCACTGTGGTAATTCATATAACCAATCAGCTTTTGCTGCTACCATGTTTTTGTAAAGTTTTGCTTTATCAAATTTTAAGGATACAACGGTATCTTCTTCCATTGTTTCGATTGGGTTTTCTTCTACCAAACTTTCATTGATACCATCTAAGAAACCTGTCATTTCCATAACTGTCAGGTTGTATTTTTCAGCCAATTCTTTTACAGTACCTTTTACTTCTTCATCTGGATTTGTAAGAAGTTTTTCATAAACGCCTCTTTCCAGGTTGAAGTAACGTGCCCAGAATTTCTGCAAGTCACCTTTGTTTGCTTTTTCATTATATGCTACTGCATACCAATCTTGTAATAATGCCATGATTTATTTCTCCTCTAAATATTTCTTTAATTCTTCTTTTGCCTGCTTTTCATCCTGAAAAAGGATCGCATTCAGACCAAATTTTTTCGCACCAGCAATATTTGCCGCGTTATCATCCAGAAAGACAGCATTTTCCGGCTGGATCTCATATCTTCTACAGATCAGATCGTAAATCCTTTCATCCGGTTTAATCATCCCTTCCCGAAAAGACATCACCGCTCCATCGACTTCTGTTAAGAACTTCAGGTTTGTGTCCAGATTGTCATCATAAGCCGGTTTCGACCAATTTGATAAAACATAGACACGATAGCCTTCTTTTTTCAATTCGCGGATCCATGGAACTGCATATTCCCTCAGCCTTACTATATCGCCCATATGCCTGTAAATCTCTTCGATTTCTTCCTGGTACTGCGGTGCCTTTTCCGAGAAGCGGTCAATGATTTCTTCCGTCGTCATCAGCCCCTTATCAAACTCTTCCCACCAAGGATTTCGTACAGTCGCATCTGCGATCTTTTCAAATTTTTCACCTGTAAAGCCCAGCTCCGCAAACAATTCACGCCAGCGAAAATCCACCAGTACGTTTCCGATATCAAAAATAACTGTATTAATCATATTTTGTCCTCACGATCATACATTTATTAATTCACACCTTGTTCCACTATACCACGATTATTACGTAAAGTCAAATAAGGAGAGCTGATTTGACTCTGGAAGTCCTTCAATAATACCCATTTCTTCCATCAGATCTACAATGGTCTTACTCAGTTTCGCCCTGGAACGCAGATCATCCTTCGACAGAAAAACACCATCTTTGGCAGCCTCTACCACCTGGTCTGCCGCCTTGTCGCCCAAGCCATCGATACTCGCAAAAGACGGCATCAGCTTTCCATCAATGATCTGAAACTCCTTGGCTCTGGCTTTGTAAATATCCAGCTTCATAAATTCAAATCCTCTGGCATACATTTCCTGAACAATCTTCATATCACGCACCTGATCCTGTTCCTTTTTGGTCAATGTATCTGCACGTTTTTTATAATCATTCAGATAATATTCCAGCTTATCCCTGCCCTGACACATGATCTCGTAGGAAAAGGCTGAGGCACGGATACTAAAAAACGCCGCATAATAAGCCAACGGATGATAAACCTTACAATAAGCAATTCGATAAGCCATCATAACATAGGCTGCCGCATGTGCCTTCGGGAACATATATTTGATTTTTTTACAAGACCAGATATACCAATCCGGCACATGATTCTTTTTCATTTCCTCTTCCCACTCCGGTTTCAGACCTTTTCCCTTACGCACACTCTCCATAATGGTAAAGGAAAGTTCACTCTCCACTCCCATACGAATGAGATAAGTCATAATATCGTCTCGGGTACAAATTGCCGTAGAAATGGTCGCCTTTCCTTCCTGGATCAGTGTCTGGGCATTTCCAAGCCATACGTCCGTTCCATGAGACAATCCGGAAATTCGGATCAGATCCGAAAAACAGGTCGGTTTTGTGTCCACAAGCATCTGAATAACAAAATCTGTTCCAAATTCAGGAATACCAAGGGATCCCAAAGGACAGCCCCCAATATCTTCCGGTGTAATTCCCAGTGCCTCCGTACTTTGGAAAAGGCTCATCACTTTCGGCTCATCCAAAGGAATTTTCTTTGCATCAATTCCTGTTAAGTCTTCCAGCATACGGATCATCGTCGGATCATCGTGTCCGAGAATATCAAGCTTTAACAAGTTATGGTCAATGGAATGGTAATCAAAATGGGTTGTTACCGTATCCGTTGTCATATCATTGGCAGGACGCTGCACCGGTGTAAACTGGTAAATCTCATGTCCCATCGGAAGTACGATGATACCGCCCGGATGCTGTCCCGTCGTCCTTCGGATCCCAGTACATCCCTGCACGATTCGGTCGATCTCACAAACCCTCTTATGCTGTCCTCGTTCCTCATAATAATTTTTCACATATCCAAACGCTGTTTTATCCGCCAGGGTACCAATGGTTCCCGCACGGAACGTCTGTCCCGCGCCAAAAATAACCTCTGTATATCGGTGTGCCTTATTCTGATAATCTCCTGAAAAATTCAAGTCAATATCCGGCTCTTTATTCCCCTTAAATCCAAGGAAGGTTTCGAACGGAATATCGAATCCTTCTTTATTCAGCGGGTGGCCGCATACCGGACAATCTCTGTCTGCCATGTCACAGCCTACCATTCCGGCATAGGATTTTACAATATCCGAATCAAAATCTACATAATGACACTCCGGACAAATATAATGCGGTGCCAAAGGATTTACCTCTGTAATCCCCGCCATGGTTGCTACAAAGGAGGATCCTACGGATCCTCGGGAACCTACCAGATAGCCGTCCGCATTAGATTTCCATACCAGCTTCTGTGCAATGATGTACATGACCGCAAATCCGTTTCCGATAATGGACTTCAACTCACGCTCCAATCGTTCCACAACAATTTCCGGCAGATTTTCTCCATAAATTTCATGTGCCTTGTTATAACAGATATTTCGCAGCGTCTGATCGGAATTTTCAATCACCGGTGGACATTTGTCCGGATGGATCGGCGTTACTTTTTCGCACAGATCCGCAATGAGGTTGGTATTGGTAATGACCACCTCTTCAGCTTTTTCCGGCCCCAGATAAGCAAATTCAGCAAGCATTTCTTCTGTGGTACGAAGATAAAGCGGTGCCTGCTGATCTGCATCCGAAAACCCTTTTCCAGCCATAATGATCCTTCGGTAGACCTCATCCTCCGGATCCATAAAATGCACGTCACAGGTAGCTACTACCGGTTTATGGAACTGTTCTCCTAAACTGCAAATTTTCCTATTGATGTCCTTCAGCTGTTCTTCACTGGTAATACCACTCTTTGGATCACGCAGCATAAATGCATTGTTTCCCAAGGGCTGAATTTCCAGATAGTCATAAAATTTTACCAGACGGACAATTTCTTCTTCCGGTGCATTGCGAAGTACCGCCTGATAGAGTTCTCCCGCTTCACAGGCAGAACCAATCAGCAGCCCTTCTTTATATTTCAAATAGACACTCTTTGGAATCCTAGGCCTTCTGGCATAATAATCAATATGCGAATAGGATACCAAACGATAGAGGTTCCGTCGTCCGGTTTCATTCTGTGCAAGAATGACCGCATGATGCGTCGGCATTTTTTTGATGGCATCCACAGAGGCACTTCCAATGGCATTCACCTGTGCCAGCGTTTCTGCCCCCTGCTCTTTCAGCATTTTCAAAAACTTCACAAAAATTTCTGCCGTACAGCCTGCATCATCTACCGCACGGTGATGGTTTTCCAAAGAAACGCCGAGTGCTTTCGCCACCGTATCCAGCTTGTAACGATTTAAGGATGGTAACAGAACTCTTGCCAGTGCCACCGTATCAATCACCGTAAAATCACAGGCAATCTCCAGACGTTTGCAATTTGCTTCTACAAAACCGATATCAAATGCCGCATTATGGGCAACCATTACACAGCCGTCACAAAATTTCAAAAACTTTGGCAGGATCACTTCAATGGTCTCTGAATCCATGACCATTTCATCCTTAATGCCTGTCAGCTGTTCAATTTCAAACGGAATCGGTACTTGCGGATTTACAAACGTACTGAAACGTTCTGTAATCTGTCCGTTTTCCACCTTTACGGCACCGATTTCGATGATCTTATTTTGAATGGAGCTAAATCCTGTGGTTTCCAGGTCAAACACTACATAGTTATCATCCAGTTTCTGACCGTTTTCATTGACTACCAGTTCTTTCGAATCGTCCACCAGATAAGCCTCTACTCCATAAAGCACCTTAAACGGATCATCATCCCCTATGGTATGATAAGCTTCCGGAAATGCCTGTACACATCCGTGGTCTGTGATTGCCATTGCCGGCATTCCCCAGGATTTTGCTCTTTTTAACAGAGCACTTGCATCCGTAACCCCATCCATATCACTCATTTTTGTATGACAATGAAGTTCCACTCTCTTTTTCGGATAATGATCCACCCGGGCAGTTGTAAAATCACCGATTTTTTTCATACCCACAATGGATGAAATCGCCAGATCATTGTCAAAACGATCATGGCTGACAATCCCCTTTAATTTAATAAAACTTCCTACTTTGGGATTGATGAACTCGCAAAATTCTTTCACCTGTTCGTTTTTCAAAAAGACTTTCGCCTTAATACTGTCTGTGAAATCCGTAAATGCAAAGCTGACAATGGTTTTTTCACCATTTCGAAGTTCTCTGGTCTCCATGTTCATGACTTTTCCACGCACACAGACTTCTCCGATCTCACCTACGATCTGATCAATGGTAATGGTTTCATCCTCAAAATCCCGGCCATAGAATACATCCGGATTATCACTTCTTTTTATCGGTGTATGGAAACCGCCTCTTCTTCCGCTAAGCGTCTCAATCGGTTTCTTCATTTCCTTTTCTTTATTTTCTTCTTTTTTCTGCTCTTTTTCTTCCTTTTTAGCCATCTTAGGCAGACTTTTGATCTGCTGTTCCAGATAGAAATCTTCCTGTTCCGACTTGCGATGTTTCTTTTCCATATCATATTCCACTAGAATATTTACATCGAATCCGCATCGATGAGCAAAAATATTATAAAGATCTTCCTTTAGCTTCTGTTCCACCATATCCGGGACAAATGCTGCCGGAAGTTTTAATTTCATCACATGTTCTTCCGCAAAAGTCACCTCAGCCATACGAAACAGATTGTATTCCAGATCATTATCGGCTTTGAGCTCCAACAGAATACTATCTTTATAAACCTCAAAAAGGTTTTCCGGTGTATAAGCTTCTGACAATTCAAAGCGTTCTACAATACAGATGATCACGCTGCTTTTCGGAAACAGCTGTTCTTTGATATTTTTTTCAAGGCAAAAAAGCTGCTCCTTCTGGATCAGCTTTTTACTAACAATATATATTTTGATACGATTCCCCAATTTGTTGGAGGTCACCTTTTCCACCTCTACCTGGCTGCAAAGCCCCTCCAAAATTCCTTCCAGTTTCAGGCTTGGGAATACTTCAAAAAAAGATTTTGGCACCTTATTCACCCCAGTTTAATAATTCCTCTTTTAATGCAGCTAACAACTGGTCTTCCGGCAGCTTTTTGACAATTTCTCCCTTTTTGATCAAGAGACCTTCCCCTTTTCCGCCAGCAATTCCAATATCTGCTTCTTTCGCTTCGCCCGGTCCATTGACCACACAGCCCATAACTGCCACCTTCAGATCCAAAGGAATTCCGGCAACCATGGTTTCTACTTCATTAGCAAGACGGATCAGGTCAATCTGAGTTCTTCCACAAGTCGGACAGGAAACAACTTCAATTCCGCCTTTTCGCAGTCCCAGTGTTCTCAGCACAAGTTTTGCCGTTTTAATCTCTTCTACCGGATCTCCCGTCAATGAAACACGGATCGTATCACCAATTCCCTGAGAAAGGATGATACCAAGACCTACGGATGATTTAATATTTCCAGAAAATACAGTTCCTGACTCCGTAATTCCCACATGCAAAGGATAGATACATTTTTCAGCAATCAGTTCATGGGCTTTGGCACACATCATAACATCGGATGATTTGATACTTACCACCAGATGATCGTATCCAAGATCCTCAATGATCCGCACTTTGTCCAAAGCACTCTCTACGATTCCCTCTGCTGTAACTCCATGATATTTTTCCACCAGTTCTTTTTCCAAAGAACCGCTGTTTACGCCAACACGGATCGGAATATTTCTTTCTTTTGCGCAGTCCACGACTGCTTTGATCCGGTCAATGCTTCCAATATTTCCAGGATTAATCCTGATCTTATCTGCACCATTTTCCATGGCTGCAATGGCCATTCGATAATCGAAATGAATATCTGCAACCAACGGAATATGGATCTGTTTTTTGATTTCCTTCAAAGCCAGTGCCGCCTGCATGGTAGGTACTGTACAGCGGATAATCTCACATCCCGCTTCTTCCAAACGAAGAATCTGTGCCACAGTTGCTTCTACATCTTCTGTTTTGGTATTTGTCATAGACTGAATGAGGATTGGATTTCCTCCACCGATGATTCGCTCACCGATCTTTACAACCTTCGTATGATCTCTGTACATTTCTGCCTCCTACTGAAACTGCTGTATTCTGATATTTTCTTCCCGTTTATATTCGCCCCATTTCTGCACATTCAAAACCATTCCGATTTCTATAAGCAGAAAGATGGTTGCCGTTCCACCATAACTGATAAACGGCAGGGTGACACCGGTATTTGGCATTGCACCGGTAACCACCGCAATGTTCATAACTACCTGCAGTGCAACATGGGAGAACACTCCGGTTGCCAGCATTCTGCCAAACAGATCTTCCGCCCTTTGTGCAATGATAAAGATTCTATATAACAGATAGATAAACATTAACATCAGGAGACTTGCGCCCATAACGCCCAGTTCCTCGCAAACAATGGAAAATATAAAGTCATTATATGGTTCCGGAATCTTACCCAGTTTCTGAATACTGTTTCCCAGACCCTTGCCAAACAATCCGCCGGATCCAATGGCATATAACGCCTGAAGACTCTGATAACTGGTATCTGATTCGTAAGAATATGGATCCAACCATGCACGAATACGGGTCAGACGAAAGCCTTCCCCTGCGCCTTCCGCATCTATGGCTGACTGCTGAGATAAGCTATAGATCAAAACCCCTGCAAGGATCACCAGACAAATGGCTCCAATATAAAAGATTGCTGATTTCGGATGCCATGCAAAATACATCACACAACCGATCAATGCAATGATCAGCGCACTGCTCATATTACTGCTGATAATTCCTAAAAATCCGGCAAGTCCGATACCTGGAACCAAAATTGCTGCTGTAACGATCCAATGGTTGATCTTAAATTTTTTCCAATGGATTTCCCTTGCACCAAATCGGTCAATCAGATACGAAGTGGCAACGATCACTGCGATTTTTACCGGTTCCGCCACCTGAAAAGAAATCGGACCAAATTTTACCCAACGGGTCGCACCATTTGCCGTAATCGATACGGATGGTATCAAAAGCAGCAATGTCAATCCGATGGACACCAGCGCCGCTAGCATAACGATGGGCTTTTTCTTCCAAAAATGGTAATTAATACAGGAAACGCCATACATGGCAAAAAGTCCAATTACAGACATCAGCGCCTGATTCTTTAAAAAGTGCATCGAATCATAATTAAACGCTTTACTCATGCTGGCTTTATAATAACTTGCACTGTAAACCATGATCAGACCAAATACGATCAAAAACATGGTGATGACGATCAAATTTGTATCCAGTCCTTTGTTTCCCGTGATCCAAAAACGACTGGTCTTTCTTTTTTCTGCCAAAATACTTCCTACTTCCTTTCATAACGAACAAACTGATATTCCAAATCAAAGTAAGTCTGTTCGTCACTTTCTCCAGTCACTTCCCATTCCGGCATCTGATCCAGATTTGGGAAATACGCATCCGCTTCATAGGCATGGGCAATCTTTGTCACATGAGCCAGCTTACAATATGGAAGAAACTGTTTGTAAATAGTATCTCCCCCAATAACATAAATTTTATCATCTTCATAAGCCTTTGCAGCTTCCAAAGCCTCCTCCACACTGTGAACAATGATTGCTCCATCCGCTTTAAAATCCGGATTTTTTGTCAGGATAATATTCACCCGGTTTTTCAAAGGTCTCCCCCCCGGAAATGTTTCTAATGTTTTTCTCCCCAGGATCACAACCTTTCCTTCTCCGCTTGTCTCTTCACGAAAAAACTTCATATCAGAAGGAATACTCACCAGAAGTTTTCCCTTATTTCCAATTGCCCAATTTTCATCAACTGCTACGATTAAATTCATCTATTTTCTCCTTCTATACTGCGATCGGAATATTTTTCACCTGCGGTCCCGCCACATAATCTTCCACGATCAAATCATCTGTTGTAAATGCATAAAAATCTTTCACTTCCGGATTTAAAGATACCTTTGGTGCAGGATACTGCGGTCTTTGGATCAATTCTTTAATGATATCCACATGCCTGTCATAAATATGACAATCCGAGATCACATGAAGTAATTCTCCCGGAACCATATCACAAACCTGGGCCAGCATCATTACCAAAATCGCATATTGACACACATTCCAGTTATTTGCTGCCAGAATATCCTGAGAACGCTGATTTAAGATCGCATTTAATCTTGGTTTTTCCTCATCTTTTCTCTGCGTCACATTAAAAGTCATACTGTAAGCGCAAGGATACAGGTTCATTTCATGAAGATCCTGATGTACATAAATATTGGTCATGATCCTGCGGCTGTAAGGATTGTTTTTCAGATCATAGATTACACGATCCACCTGATCCATCATTCCCTCTTTATACTGATGTTTGACACCCATCTGATAACCATACGCTTTTCCAATGGAACCATCCGGATCCGCCCACTCATCCCACACATGAGGCTTTAGATCATGGATATTATTTGACTTTCTCTGCCAGATCCAAAGGATCTCATCCATACAGCTTTTCAGTGCTGTTTTACGCAACGTCAATGCCGGAAACTCCTTAGAAAGATCATATCGGTTTGTCACGCCAAACTTCTTAATCGTATATGCATAAGCTCCGTCTTCCCACTTCGGACGAACCTTTTCTCCTTCAGTACTCACACCATTTTCAATGATATCCTGACACATTTCTATAAATACTTTATCTGCGTAACTCATTTCACCTACTCCAGTCTATTTTTTAATCCTTCCTTCTTCGGTCTTGTACCGATCGTTAAGGGATATTTTCTATATCATACCATTAAACCCATGTTCGGTTCAATCTTAAATCTGAAAAATTCAAAAAAAGAGCAGAGAAAACTCCCTGCCCTGATTGATTATTTCTTTGTAATATAACCTTTTGCCTTCAATGTTTCTGCACAAAGTACTGCACCGCCAGCTGCACCACGTACGGTATTATGAGACAATCCGACAAATTTGAAATCATAGATGGAATCTTCACGGATACGTCCAATGGATACTCCCATACCATTTTCAAAGTTTACATCCAGCTGAACCTGCGGACGATTGTCTTCTTCCATGTACTGGATAAACTGCTTTGGAGCACTTGGAAGTTCTGCTTCCTGTGGGAATCCTTTGAAATTCACAAGTTTTTCAATCAGCTGTTCTTTGGTTGGTTTCTTGCGGAATTTCACAAATACTGCTGCTGTATGACCGTTTAATACCGGAACACGGATACACTGACAAGTAATCTTTGGTTCTTCTGCTTTTACAATGACACCATTTTCAATGTGTCCCCAGATACGAAGTGGTTCCTGTTCAGATTTTTCTTCTTCTCCACCAATGTATGGAATGATATTTCCAACCATTTCCGGCCATTCTTTGAAGGTTTTGCCGGCACCTGAAATTGCCTGATATGTTGTAGCAACAACTTCATATGGTTCAAATTCCTTCCATGCTGTCAATGCCGGAGCATAACTCTGAATAGAACAGTTTGGTTTTACTGCAATAAAGCCTCTCTTTGTTCCGAGACGTTTTTTCTGGAATTCAATCAC
>CAZLQJ010000059.1:0-10619 GCA_964561705.1 uncultured Lachnoclostridium sp.
TTGAAAACTACAAAGAATTAGGATTAAATTCTGAAACAGCAGTAGCATTCAACATTACAAGCAAAGAACAGGTAATCATCAACACATGGTACGGCGGAGAAATGAAAAAAGGTATGTTCTCTATGATGAACTACTACTTACCATTAAAGGGTATTGCTTCTATGCATTGTTCAGCAAACACAGATATGAACGGTGAAAACACAGCAATCTTCTTCGGTCTGTCAGGAACAGGTAAAACAACATTATCTACAGATCCAAAACGTCTCCTGATCGGTGATGACGAACACGGCTGGGATGACAACGGTGTATTCAACTTTGAAGGCGGATGCTATGCAAAAGTTATCAACCTTGATAAAGAATCTGAACCGGATATCTACAATGCAATCAAACGTAACGCACTCTTAGAAAACGTTACATTAGATGCTGAAGGTAAAGTTGATTTCGCTGACGGAAGCGTGACAGAAAATACACGTGTTTCTTACCCAATCGACCATATCGAAAACATCGTACGTCCAATCTCCGCAGCTCCTGCAGCAAAGAATGTAATCTTCCTTTCTGCTGATGCATTTGGCGTACTTCCTCCAGTATCTGTTCTTACACCAGAACAGACAAAATACTACTTCTTATCAGGATTCACAGCAAAACTTGCTGGTACAGAACGTGGTATCACAGAACCAACACCAACATTCTCAGCATGCTTCGGTCAGGCATTCTTAGAATTACATCCGACAAAATATGCAGAAGAATTAGTTAAGAAAATGGAAGAAAACGGTTCTAAAGCATACTTAGTAAATACAGGATGGAATGGTACAGGAAAACGTATCTCTATCAAAGATACTCGTGGTATCATCGATGCAATCCTTGATGGATCTATCGAAAAAGCTGAAACAAAAGTGATCCCATTCTTCAACTTCGCAGTTCCTACAGAACTTCCAGGCGTTGATACAGGAATCCTTGATCCTCGCGATACTTATGCAGATGCTTCTGAATGGGAAGTAAAAGCAAAAGATCTTGCAGGACGTTTCATCAAAAACTTCGCAAAATATGAAGGAAACGAATCTGGTAAGGCACTTGTAGCAGCAGGTCCTCAGTTATAATTTTGATCGATGGATCGATCGTGAAAGTGAATGAAGCACCCTGTGAAAACAGGGTGCTTTTTGTTTCCGTTTTTGCCGTTTTTTTCCCAGGGAAACCGGGAAACATATTGAAAAAAAGAAGGAAAATGCTATAATCAACCTAACTAGAATTTTACAAAAGCGAGGAAAACGTGTATGAAGAAAAAATTTGTAAAACAGTTTTTAGTTTTTACACTGGCTGTGGTCATGATGGTAGGAGCGCTGCCGGTTTCTGCGGAAACACCACTGGTACCGGCAGAAGGTGAAGACCAGGCAGGAGATGAAACATCCCTAATGGCACCAATCCTGAAATTATATAAGGATGAAGATGGAATTGTTAAAGGCTTTGAAATCAGTGCGCAGTCGGAAGGTTCGACTTATTATGGACTGCTGACGAGTGAACAATGGAAAAAGAATGACGTCAGTTCATTAAAGAATGACCTGTGGTTGTTTCCTGATCAGGTGGACAAAGTGAGTCTGTCAGGGCTGCTTCGAGGGTATGAACTGAATACAGGCACCTACTATTTTGCAGCTTATACAAAGGAAGATTATGATAGCGATGCAAAAAGTAGTGAACTGACGGTTCTTGAAAGCTATCCGATCAATGTAACAGTTACTGAAGCAGTAGATGCACTTACTTATAAAACAGGATCGATTACAGGTGACTATTATTTTACAGACATCTTGGCAGCAGACTGCGACTTTGCAGAGGCAAAGATCAGCGGACGCTGGTGGGAGTCAATAATTTATGCAGATATGGAATATGGAGTTTGCCGTTGTGGCTATGTTAACGACGGTACATTGCTGGAATTAAAAACCAGAAAGACAGATGCAGGGGAAACCAAATGTGATACTTCAATCGTAAAATATCAGAAATTTTCTGCAAATGGCACCTATGAAGAAAAGCGGACTGCCATGCCGGAGGTGAATATTGTAGAAGAGGATGGTGTGTTCCAGAAAATAGAAGTTACCAATAATAGTCTTGATTATGCATACGTAAGAGTGGGTCTGGCAACACAGAAAGAGATTGCAGCGACGATAAATCCATACGAAATTGAAGGTGTGGACTTAGAAGCTGGAGAAACTTGTAGCGTAGACTTATCAAGAATCATTGATCGCATAGATTGCGAACCGGGAGAGTATTATCTGGTTATGCGCGCGGATAATTATAAGGATGAGCCGAGCGAGTGGAAAGTAGAGGAAGATAACCCATTTGTACTGACAGAGATCACGGATGCGGATGATACAATCGTATATCAGCCGGGAGATCTTTCCGGAGATAAGTTTTTGACGGGAATTTCTGTAAAGGATTATGGGTATGCTGCAAAAAATAGTGATAGCGATTATTATAACTATAGTGTACTTGGTTCTAAAGGCGATTATTTTTATTTTTCAGATACAATAGAAGCTTTGTTATTAGGCAAAGTGGAAAAGGCAGAAAAGGGCTATAAGATTGTCCAGAAAAAATATACAAAATTTGAAAAAGGAGAAACTTTTGTAGAACCGCAGGCAGCGGCACCAACGGTAACCTTTGTTAAGGACAGTGACGGAAATTATTCTGGTGTTGAAATTATCAATAATGAAAAAAGCAGTAATACAAGAATTTTATATGGATTTGCACCGGATGATCAGCTTTATGGATCATGGTATGATCATCATTCAGAAGTTGTGAAGTCAGGTGAAAAAATTGTTTATCCTTTTGATGACATGCACCTTCCATCATTAAAGCAAACAGATGATCTTGTTTTCAAATGTATTGCTGTGGATCAGGAAACGGGTCTGTACAGCAAAGTTTTGAGACTGGAATGCCCGATTACTGTAGAAACAAAGGAATATACGGGAGATGAGGTCACAGTATATAGGACCAAAGAGATCCATTATGGTGGGGCAAAATTATATACTGCGGTTTCCCAGTTCCCGGAAAATGCAAGATATGTTTTCGCAGACAATGCAAGACTTAAAAAAACAGAAGATCAGAGTCAGTGGAAAAGTGAATACTGGTATGGAAGTACGGTTGATTCGTTGTCTTATGTGCAGATGGAAACCGGAAAAGACACTGTGAAACTGATTTATACGGAAATTCCGGCAGACAAGGTGAAGATTGAAAAGATTGATGCAGTTCAAAAAAATACATTATTTTTAGATTACGACCGTTATCATGCATTCGTTGCATCCGGCGGTTCGATTACAGTTGATGAAAACAATGAGGTTCAGGTTTCTACAGAAAACTTTGGTTCCAATGAAAAGTGGTCTTTAGAATATCTTTACGAAAAATTCACGAATACGGATGTTTATACATTTGTTAAGAACATTGCAGATTCAATCAAATATATCGTAGGTTCTTTCTGGAACAGCAAAGAGGGTGAATTTGCTGCAGTTGGTTACTATGATCTGGAAGGCAATGAAATCGGAGAAAAATCCATTTCTAAGCAGGATGTTGTACTTGTCAAATATGCACCGGAAACTGTATGGGTTCAGTCCATGGAATTAGATGCACCAAAGACCATGAATGTAGGACAGACCGGTAAAGTAACTGCAGCTTTGGATGCCGGACAGGATAAATATCCATTTGGCAGAACACCGCAGGTACGTTTCGAATCAAGCAATTCCCAGGTTGTATCTGTTGATGCGAACACCGGTGTTTTAAAAGCAGGAAATGTCAAAGGTACGGTTACGATTACAGCCTATGCAGATGAAGCACTTCGTCAGGAGCAAGGATTAAAAGAAATCGTGACTGCAACAGTGACTATTACAGTCAGCGGAGCGGAAAATGATGCTCCAACAGATAAGAAAGAGCCTGTTACAGAAGTGTATAAAGACGTTCCGTCAGGAAGCTGGTTTGTCAGCGCTGTACAGTATGTATACGAAAAAGGTCTGATGACAGGATATAACGGTGAATTTACACCAAATAGCACGATGACAAGAGCGATGATCGTAGAAACACTCTACAGAATGGCTGGAAAACCGGAAGTAACGGATTATACCAAATATAATTCTTTCAAGGATCTGAGCGAAGCATGGTTTAAGACCTCTGTCGCATGGGCATTAAATGAAGGCATTGCTACCGGAGATACTTATGCCAATACGTTTGATCCAAACAAAGCAGTTACCAGAGAACAGTTAGCAGCGTTCCTTTACAGATTTGCCAACTATATGGGTGAAGACGTAACCCTTCAGGGCGATATGGAAACACTTTTAAATGGCTCCAAACCAAATGTATGGTGCGAAAAAGAATTTGCATGGGCGATTGAGCAGAAGCTGATCAGCGGACTTCAGAAAAAAGATGCCGCAGGAAATGTAAGTTATGATCTTGCACCGAGAGGAACTGCAACCAGAGCACAGTTGGCTACCATCTTACAGCGTTACTGTGAGGACTAAAAGAATATAGGATCGAATGAAATGAAAAGAGTTAAGGTGTTACCGATCGCGGTAATCGCAGCATTGTTGCCGCTGGCATTCTGTTTTCATATTGAAACGATCGACTTATCAAAATACCCCTGGTTTCCCAACCGGGGGTATTGGCTCGATTTCTTTCTTTATGGAAAAAGCCTTTTGCTTCAGGCGATGGCCGGAATGATGGCAATTCTTTTGATCGCATCGGTGATGAAAAAAAAGAAGGTTTCGTTTCAGTGGGAAGGTGGATTATTGGCAGTTCTAGGCGGCTTTCTATTGCTGTCGGCCATAGGTTCTCAATTTCCAAAAGAGAGCTTTTGCGGAAGTATTGAGCAGTATGAAACCATTGGTGTATTATTTTCTTATATGATTCTGGGAATTTATTGCTGCCACTATGCGAAGACCGGAAAAAATATTCAGGATATTTCCGATGCATTGGTCTTTGGGTTAATGATTTCCTGTATTCTCGGTGTCCTGCAGATCTTTCAGCTTGATCTTTGGGACAGTACATGGGGGAAAAAACTGCTGATACCGGAAGCTTATGCCCAGTTAAGAGAAAGCTTACGGTTCGCTGAAGACACCAGAGGATTTGGAAGAGTCTATCTGTCCCAGTATAATGCCAATTATGCGGGAATTTACATTTTGATGCTGCTTCCGCTGCTGGTGCTTTCGAAAAAGAAGATTTGGAAAGTTTTTCTGGTACCGGCAGTCCTATGTCTGGTCGGAACCATGTCCAGAACTGTATGGATTGCGGCGGTGCTGCTGGTAATTTTAGGGCTTTGGATGAAAAGTCCTGCAGAATGGAAGAATCGGATCAAAAAGCGGTGGATTGTGGGAGGATGTGTCGTTTTCGCTGCAGGCGCCGTTCTCTTGGTGTCACTGCCGGTCTTCAACAATGTGGTTTCCGGGGAAAAGAAACTTATGGAAATTTCCGGAGAAAGCGACCATATCCGCATCGTATTTAAAGGAAACAAATTATATTTTTCAGAATTTCCCAAAAATGACAGCGTGACTTACCGAATTGTAGATGAAAGCGGCAGAGAACCGAATCTGATCTGGGTGGAAGAGCGTGGAGAAATAGATTCTTTAGATCCGAGATTTCAGGAATTGCATTTCCGGGTTTATAAAAAGGACAACATTGGCTATGCCGCGGTTCGTTATGAAAATGTAATATTCCGTTTTACGGATGATCTTGGAACCGGAAAATATGAATATGTTACCATCAATGGAAAGGTGGATGAACCGGAAATTGCAGAAACCTTTTTTGATGTAGGAGACAGCTTCTTAAATGGACGGGGGTATATCTGGAACCGTGTGATCCCGCTGATCGCAGATCATTTTCTTTTGGGAACCGGACCGGAAACCTTTCTGCAAGTATTTCCACAGGATGATTATGTGGCGAGAGCGAATCTGGGATATGGCTTTTTCTCGGAACTTTTGACGAATGCACATAGTCTTTACTTTCAGACGGCGTTGCAAAACGGCATGGTTGTTGTGATTTGCGCTATGATTCTTTTGGGAATCTATTTGAAAAGATCCTGGAAATATTATGCACACAGACCTTTGGAAGATGAGCTGGACCGGATCGGCGCAGGGGCTTTTTTGGGAAGCATCGGATATTTGATCTGTGGTCTTACATTTGCATCCAGTGTTTGTACGACACCAATCTTTCTTATTTTGGTGGGACTATCGGCAGGATTAAGAAAAAGAGGCGAAAAAATGCACAAAAATGGGACTGAACCCACTCGCTGAAATACAAATATTTACAACATTTTTAGTTGATAAATCGAAGTCTTTGGGTTATAATAATTTCAACCCGAGATGCATGAAGTGCTTCTACAATTTTGAACCTACATTTACGTTTATGGGATTCCTATATCGCAGGTTGGATGTCAGGCCTCCGTTTGCAGTGGAAGGCAGAAGATCTGTTGCGGTTGCCCACCTAGCAGTCGCTAGGCGTCAAAAGTAGGAGTGGCATTTTGGGGTTATACAAAAGATAAAGGGAGATGTGAATACATCTCCCTTTTTATCATATAAAAAAGGAGTAGAAAGATGCTGTTAAAGCGATTATCCAGAAAGCAAAAAATCGTCTTATTGATCCTGGGACTGGCCATCATCTTTTTCCTGATCCTAAGAGGAAGAATTTTCCGGAAGGGAACGGCTGTTATAGAAGAAAACGTGCCGGTGGCAAATGAAGAATTACTGATTCTGGGAACCGGGGAACAGATTGAGGGACTGGACAAACAGGAAGTATATACGGATCGGGGGATTTACCAGTTTGAGGAAGAGATTGACTGGACACCTTATCTTTTCCAAAGTGTACAGGCAGTGACGGAAGAACAGAAGATTTTACATATCAGCAATCTGCTGCAGCGCAAAGTAACTTTGGAAAATTGTCTGCTAACAGGGAATACAAAGACCTCTGTTACGATTTTTTCAGAAGGTTTTTCCGTAGAACTTCCATGTCAAAATCTGTCTGGGGATTTTTTGAATCTTATCGCAGATGTCACCCTGACCAATGGAAAGGTTACCAAGATTTCCTCCAAAAAGGAGTCTGTTTCCGGCAAAATCTTATCTGTGCGTTCGGAGGGAATCGAACTAAAGGGATACGGGATCGTACCGGTTTCTGAAAATTTCCGTTTCTATGAGATTTTTGGCGATTATACAGAAAAATCCGCACAGGAACTGATCGTAGGATATGAAGCGGCGGAACTGATCGTAGCGGAGGGGAAGATCTGCGCGGCACTTTTAAAGGAGCCGATTTCCTTGGAAAAAATCAGAGTTCTTTTGAAAACCACGGATTTCGCAGAATTGATCCATCAAAAGGTGGAGGTGAAAACGCAGGGAACCTATGAACTCTCTTATGGGGATCATAAAGAAACGATCCCGCAGGGGACGACAGTTGCTTTCTCGGCATCCAGTGAGCAGCTGGCTGATGGAAGGGTGATCTTTACGCCGATGAGTGCGGATGCCCGTTTGGAAATCAGCAGTATTCAAAGAAATTATGGAGTGCCAAGCTATGCAGGAAGTATAGAAATCGCAAAGGATTCCGGAGGGCTTCTGCTGATTAATGAAGTGGATCTGGAAACGTATCTCTATGGTGTGGTACCCAGTGAAATGCCGGCAAGTTATGAACTGGAGGCTTTGAAGGCGCAGGCGGTGTGCGCCAGAAGTTATGCCTATCGCCAGATTTTGTTAAACGGTTATGCCGCTTATGGTGCTCATGTGGATGACAGTGTCTCCTATCAGGTTTATAATAATCTGCAGACCGATGAAAAGGTGATGCGGGCAGTCAATGAGACAGCGGGAAAAGTGCTGAAATTTGGGGAAGAAGTGGCAGTAACCTATTATTTTTCCACTTCCTGTGGTTATACGACCAATGAAACCATCTGGAAAAACGGTTTGGCTACGAACAGCTATATTTCCGGAAAACTTTTAAATGATACCATGCAGAAGCTGGATCTTCATTTAGAGGCGGATTTTCGGAAATTCATCTTAAATGAAACTTATGAAACCTATGACAGCGGGGAAAGCTGGTATCGCTGGGATCTGACGGTGCCGGCAGAACAATTGGCGCAAAATGTCAGCAAGATAAAAGAGATTGGTGCGATCCGGGATATTCAGGTGACCGAACGCAATGAAGGCGGTGTGGCACAAAAAGTTTTGGTGACGGGAGAAAAAGACAGCCTGGAACTGCAATATGAACATGAAATAAGGACAGTTTTGAATGCAAAAGGACAGCTCATTCAAAGAACTCATGGAAAAGAGACTACAGGAGGATCCATGCTTCCAAGCGGATTTTTTGTGATCGACAGGGTGGAAACGGATGGAAAACTGACTGGATTTCGTTTCCGCGGCGGCGGATTTGGCCATGGCGCCGGAATGAGTCAGAATGGGGCAAATCATATGGCAAAAGCGGGAAAAAGCTGCGAAGAGATCCTGGCTCTTTTTTATGAGGGAACTGTCTTATCGGGGATTTAGGATTGCCAGAACGAAAAAACTATGCTAATATAAGCAAATCTTTTGAAAGGTTTGAAGAGAATGTTAAAACATTTAAAAGCACTGTTAGAGAGGTTTCGGGAACACCGGCTCAATGCATCGGCAGCTCACGCAGCATATTTTATCATGTTGTCCTTTATTCCCTGCATTATCCTTTTGTTTTCCCTGCTTCAGTTTACAAGTATCAAAAAAATAGATGTTCTGCGTTTTGTACAGAATACGGTACCAAGAGAAATGCTGACTTTTTGCACAAGTATTGTGGGGGAGGCTTACAGTAAAACGGCCACCACCGTATCCGTGTCCGCACTGGCAGCCTTATGGTCGGCCGGCAGAGGCATGATGGCGCTGACCCAGGGACTTCAGTGTATCTCTGACATAAAAGAAACCAGAAATTATTTTGCTGTCCGTATCCGTGCAACCCTGTATACGGTGGTTCTTTTGTTGGCGATCATCGTATTTCTTCTTTTGGGAGTTTTTGGAAACAGTCTGCTGGAAATGGCAGTGATCAAGTTTCCCATGGCGGCTTATGCGGCAAATATGATTCTGGATGTAAAAAATATCTTTCTGCTCCTTTTTGCAGCAGTGATCTTTACGTTGATCTATCGTTTTATGCCGGGAAATGAAATTCCTTTGAGAAAACATTTGCCGGGTGCTGCCGTAGCATCGGTGGGATGGTTTTTGTTTTCTTATGCATTTTCCATGTATGTGGAAAAATTTAATGGCTTCTCCAATATGTATGGAAGCCTGACTACCCTGGTACTGATCATGCTCTGGCTGTATTTTGGAATGTACATTACCTTGATCGGGGCAGAAATCAATCAGATCCTGGCTGAAAAATAGGAAAAAACTTGACATATTTTTTTTCAGTTGTTAGAATAGTGGGCAGTGATAAATGCTTTGATCGTGCATAGTAGCGGTTCTAACCCCATCAGAGAGAACGGGTCATCGGCTGGAAGCCTGTTTTGGTTGAAGTGGAACAGTGAAATTCCCACGGGAGCAGCTTTTCTGAACAGATAGACAGTAGGAAAAGACGGGTCGTGTACGTTATGACACAGGATGAGAGTCCATACATGTGAAAATGAGAGCTTCATTTTGACAGGGAGCCTGCATCAAGTCAGGATCAGATGGAAAACAGGGTGGTACCGCGGATTAGATAATTCGTCCCTCGTAGGAAACTACGGGGGATTTTTTAGTTAAAGGAGATAGAGATCATGAACATGGAAGCAATGAAAGCTGAATGCCAGGAAGCCCTTGCACTTGTAGAAGATGCAAAACAGTTAGCAGATTTCTGGGCGAAATATTTCGGCAAAGGCGGAGAAATTCAAAAATTAATGGGCGGCATCAAACAGGTGCCAAATGAAGAAAAGAAGGCTTATGGACAGGCTGTAAATGAAGTAAAAGTCTTTGTACAGGGACTTTACGATGCAAAAAAAGAAGAAATTGACAAAAAGGCTATGCTTGCCCGCTATGAAGCAGAAAGTCTGGATGTAACTCTTCCGGCACAGGCAAAAGGTGCAGGAAATCTTCATCCGCTGACTGCGATCAGAAATGAGATCATTGATGTATTTGCAGGAATGGGATTTGAAGTATTTGATGGTCCGGAAATCGAAGATGACGACCACAACTTTACCAGACTGAATGTATTAAAAGATCATCCATCCCGTGACATGCAGGATACGTTCTGGTTGACAGAGGATCTGCTGCTTAGAACACATACTTCACCGGGACAGATCCGTGTAATGGATATGAAAAATCCTCCGATCAAAGTGTTGATGCCGGGAAAAGTGTTCCGTTCTGACAGTGATGCAACCCATTCACCAATGTTCAGTCAGATGGAAGGTCTGGTTGTGGATAAACAGATCACGTTATGTGACCTTCAGGGGATGCTGGATCAGTTCGTAAAAGCATTGTTCTCAGGAGAAGTAAAGACAAGACTTCGTCCTTCTTACTTCCCATTTACAGAACCATCCGTAGAAGTTGACGTCAGCTGCTTTAAATGTGGCGGCAAAGGCTGTTCTTTATGTAAAGGAACCGGCTGGATCGAAGTTCTTGGCGGCGGTATTGTAAACAATAAAGTTCTTGAAAACTGTAACGTAGATCCGGAACAGTATT
>CAZLQJ010000060.1:0-10603 GCA_964561705.1 uncultured Lachnoclostridium sp.
GCAAATAAAATCTTTGATGATATGACGGATTTTGCCAAATATGCCTTTAACAAGTCCCATGCGGCAGCTTATGCTGTGGTTTCTTATGAGACTGCATGGCTGAAATATTATTATCCGGTGGAATTTATGGCAGCTTTGATGACATCTGTCATCGATAATCCGTCAAAGGTTGCAGAATATATCTTAAATTGCCGGGCGATGGGGATTGAGATCCTGCCTCCGGACATTAATGTCGGATATCCAGGATTTTCGGTTTCTGAAAAGGGCATTCATTATGGGTTATGTGCCATTAAAAGCATAGGACGTTCTGTGATCGAAGCGATCGTGGCAGAACGGGAGGAAAACGGAGTTTATAAAAATCTGAAGGATTTTATATCCAGATTGAGCAATAAAGAAGTCAACAAACGTACCATTGAAAATTTCATTAAATCTGGTGCGTTAGATTGTCTGGAGGGCACGAGAAAGCAAAAAATGTATGTGTATGCCCGAATCGTAGACGAAGTGACCAGAGAAAAGAAAAATTCCATGACAGGACAGATGTCCTTGTTTGATTTTGTGGATGAAGAAGCGAAGGCGGCAATGGAAATCAAAATGCCTCCGGTGGGAGAATTTGATCAAAGTGAAAAGCTGTTTTTTGAAAAAGAGGTGCTGGGTGTTTATTTGAGCGGTCATCCGCTGGAAGAATGTGAGGAACAATGGCGGAAAGGCATTTCTCATACTTCCGCAGATTTTGCCTTGGATGAGGAGACGGGAACTTCGGTTGTTTCTGATGGAGAGAAGGCGATCATCGGCGGATTGATCAGCGGAAAGAGTGTAAAACTTACAAAGACCAATAAACAGATGGCATATCTGATCATTGAAGATCTTCTGGGGACTGTGGAAGTCGTAGTATTCCCGAAGGATTATGAGAAAAATATGGCATTGCTGATTGAAGATGAAAAAGTATTTGTACAGGGAAGAGTTTCCTGTGAAGATGATAAGCCAAGCCGTCTGATCTGCGAAAAGATCACACCTTTTGCGAAGGAAGAAAAGGAACTTTGGATCCAGTTCCCGGATAAAGAGACTTTTGAGCAGAAGGAAGTGCGGATGTTGAATTCCATGAAGGCGTATGAGGGTGATGTCGCAGTCGTTGCCTATCTTGCAAAAGAACGGCAGTGGAAGAAATATCCTCAGAATCGAAATATTGAACTGAATGAAAACCTGCTGGAAGGATTAAAACAGCAGTTTGGAGAAAATAATATTAAGATCAGAACCATAAAGAAGAATTAAAATTGTGCATGAGGAGGAGAAGATCATGGCAGCAAACAAGGAAATTAAAACCATTGGCGTACTGACCAGCGGTGGGGATGCACCGGGAATGAATGCAGCGATCCGTGCGGTTGTCAGAAGGGCATGTTATAATGGTAAAAAAGTAAAAGGTATCCGCAGAGGTTATCAGGGGCTTTTGGAAGAGGATATTATTGATATGGAGCCTTGGGATGTGTCTGATACCATTGAACGGGGCGGAACGATCCTTTATACGGCGCGCTGTGCTGAATTTCGTACGGCGGAAGGCCAGAAAAGGGGTGTTGAAATCTGTAAAAAACATGGCATTGACGGGCTGGTTGTCATTGGCGGGGATGGATCCTTTAAGGGTGCACAGTGTCTGGCAAACGGCGGTATCAATACGGTAGGTGTACCGGGAACCATCGACCTTGATATTGCATGTACAGAATATACCATTGGTTTTGATACGGCAGTCAATACAGCGATGGAGGCGATTGATAAGGTCAGAGATACTTCGACATCCCATGAACGATGCAGTATTATCGAGGTTATGGGAAGACATGCCGGATATATTGCCTTGTGGTGTGGGGTTGCCAATGGCGCAGAAGATATTCTGCTTCCGGAAACCTATAATTATGATGAACAGGAACTGGTGAATAACATTATCCGCAACCGTAAACGTGGAAAAAAACATCATATTATCATTAATGCAGAAGGTATCGGTCATTCCACTTCCATGGCAAGACGAATTGAAGCGGCTACGGGAATTGAAACAAGAGCAACGATTTTGGGACATATGCAGCGCGGCGGAAGTCCGACCTGTAAAGACAGAATGTATGCTTCCATTATGGGAGCTTTGGCGGCGGATCTTTTGTGTGACGGAAAGACGAACCGGGTGGTAGGATATCAGAATGGAGAGTTCAAGGATTTCGACATCAATGAAGCATTGGCTATGAATAAGACCATTGATGCTTATCAGTGTGAAATCGCAAGAGCATTGTCAAGATAAGATGATTACGAGTACAGCAAATGCCCAGGTAAAAAATCTGGTGCAGTTAATCAAAAAATCAAAGGCACGTACGGAGCAGGGTGTTTACATTGTAGAAGGCGTGAAAATGTTTCAGGAAGCTCCGCGGGATGAGATCCAAAAGGTTTATATTTCTCAGGAACTTTATGAAAAAGGTAGCCTGTCGGAATATTTACGGGAAGTTCCTTATGAGGTACTAAAAACAGAGGTGTTTGCGCACGTGGCAGACACTAAAACGCCGCAGGGAATCCTGTGTGTCATGAAACAGAAAAAATATACGCTGGATCAGCTGACGAAAGGAACCTGTCCGCTTCTTCTAGTGCTTGAAAATCTTCAGGATCCCGGAAATTTGGGAACAATGATGCGAACAGCGGAAGGAGCCGGTGTGACCGGTGTCTTATTGAGCCGGGGATGTGTGGATATTTATAATCCAAAGACCATCCGTTCCACCATGGGATCGATTTACCGGGTTCCGTTTCTTTATACGGAAGATCTTTTGGGAGAGATTGATCGTTTGCATGCAATGGGAATTAAAACTTATGCGGCTCATTTGAAGGGCGAGGGATATTATGATGAGATCTCCTATCAGGAACCGACGGCATTTTTGATTGGAAATGAAGGAAATGGCCTGAGTGATGAAGTCGCAGAGAAGGCCGGTGAGTACCTGAAAATCCCGATGGATGGACAGCTGGAATCCCTGAATGCAGCGGTTGCGGCGGCAATCCTGATGTATGAGGCCTCCAGACAGAGAAGAAAAGGAAATTCTGTGCCATCCGTTTCTTAAATTTTAAAAAAAACAGGAATAATTTTCGGAAATTTGACATATATTGAATTGTTTGTTACAATCATAGATGAATTGCGTAACAATTATGTAATATATGGAGGATTTTGAAATGAGAAAGATGAGGATATCAAGTCTTCTGGTATTGGCAATGGTATGGCTGGGTACCTGTGGATTTGTATCTTTAGGAGATACAGCGACTGCGGGAATTGCAGATGTTGTAGAACCTATGACAGTGGAACATTTTGAGAAAATCGAGGCTATGGAAGAATGGGAAGATCTCTGTATGCCGGATGTAGAAGAATACGTTACGATCAGAACAGAAGCCAATGCGGAATCTGAGGCAGTTGGGAGACTGGCAAAGGGTGCAGCGGCGACAGTACTTGAAAAAGGCACAGAGTGGACAAGGGTAGAGTCGGGAAAATGTCAGGGTTACATTTCTAATGAATATCTTGTCTACGGGATAGATGCGAGAGAAATCGCAGAAAGAGACTGTAGCTTTGTAGCGACAGTTACAGCCGATGGCCTGAAGGTACGCGGGGAAGCATCAGAGGATTCTAAGGTGAAGGGACTTCTCGGCAGAGGTGAAAAAGCAACTGTGATCAGTGAGGAAGGACAGTGGCTGAAGATTTCCTACGAAGGTGCAGAATATTATATCAAAGGTGAATATACAGAAGTAGAATTTGAAGTGCAGGAAGCACAGACAATGGAAGAAATCCGCGCAGCAGAAGCAGCAGCAGAAGCTGCCAGAAAAAAAGCGGAACTAAAGAAGAATTATGAAGCGGTGAAAGCAAGCGGCAACGAAGTGCAGCTTTTGGGCGCTCTGATTCAGATGGAAGCAGGAAACCAGCCTTATGAAGGACAGCTGGCTGTGGGAGCAGTGGTAATGAACCGTGTCAGAAGCAGCAGATACCCAAATACCATCGCAGATGTAATCTATGCGCCGGGACAGTTTCCATATGCAAGTACAAAAGTACATGAAGTGATGGCAAGCGGCGTAAAGGGATCTTGTATTCAGGCAGCGCAGGAAGCGATTAACGGCTCCAGCAATGTGGGAAGTTTTACCCATTTTAAATCGTCGAAATATGCAGTTGGCGGTGATCATATCGTCATTGGCGGACATGTATTTTACTAGAAGCAGACGGTACCCTTTTGGGGTGCCGTTTTTTTCTTTTTCCAAGCTTGTGCATTGTAAAATCTGCGGAAATATAGTAAAATATTTGCTATCTTCTTTTTGAAATAAAAAAGATATTGGAACGGATAAAGAAATGTGAGGAAAAGAACATGGTAAGAAATTGGGATTTATTAAAGGGAAGAAACTTTTTAAAACTTTTGGATTATACACCGGAGGAGATCGAATATCTGTTGGATCTTGCAGCAGATTTGAAGGAAAGAAAGAAAAAGGGGATTCGTGTGGATTACCTTATGAGCAAAAACATTGTAATGATTTTTGAAAAGACCAGTACAAGAACTCGCTGTTCCTTTGAAACAGCGGCGCATGACCTTGGTATGGGCTGTACCTATCTTGATCCATCTGCTTCCCAGATCGGAAAAAAGGAAAGCATTGCAGATACTGCGAGAGTTTTGGGCAGAATGTATGAAGGAATCGAGTACCGCGGTTTTGAACAGGAACGTGTAGAAACACTTGCAAAATATGCCGGTGTACCGGTGTGGAATGGTCTGACCAATGAATTTCACCCGACGCAGATGCTGGCAGACCTTCTGACGATCCGGGAACATCTTGGAGAGGTTCGTGGAAAGAAACTGGTTTATATGGGAGATGCCCGTTACAATATGGGAAATTCCTGGATGGTAGCCTGTGCAAAAATGGGGATGGATTTTGTGGCTTGTGCACCGAAAAACTATTTCCCAAATCAGGAACTGGTAGAAACCTGTAAAGAGATTGCAGAACAGACCGGCGGAAGCATTACATTGACTGAAGATGTAGCAGTTGCTGCGAAAGATGCAGATATCATTTATACAGATGTATGGGTTTCCATGGGAGAACCGGACGAAGTTTGGGAGACACGTATCAAAGAACTGATGCCGTACCAGGTAAATAAAGCTGTGATGGATCAGGCGAAGCCGACGGCTATTTTTATGCATTGTCTGCCGGCATTCCATGACCTGGAAACAGCCGTTGGAAAGGAAATTTATCAGAAATTTGGTATTTCTGAAATGGAAGTTACTCATGAAGTATTTGAATCAGAGCAGTCAGTGGTATTTGATGAGGCAGAGAACCGTATGCATACCATTAAGGCTGTGATGCTTGCAACGATCGGAGTATCTTAATGAATAAAAAAGCAAAGGAACCGTTTTTGGCTGTACGAACCGTAAATGTTTTGCTCGGGGTTGTAATCTTACTACTGATTTTGCTTTTTTTGTATCAGGGCAGTAAGAATGGAAGCCTGGAACTTTTGATCTTTGCCTTGGGAGCAGTGCAAAATTTTGTTGCAGCAACCGTTCTTTTTTTGGAAGGGAAGCGGATCAGAGGGAATATCTGTGCAGTCATTTGTGCAGTGCTGTTTGTAGCAGTCATTCTGCTTCTGATCAGTTTTTTGGGAATTATATGAGAGAAAAAATATTAGAACAGCTGGAAACCGGATGGGCAGGGAAACCCTGCCTATCCTTTCCTGTTTTGCCATCCACCAATGAGTATGCAAAGAAACTGGCGATGGAACAGTCGGTTCATGGGACTTTGATCACTGCAGACACCCAGACGGCCGGAAAAGGCAGGCGGGGACGCAGCTGGCAGTCTCAGGCGGGGACAGGTATTTCCGTGAGTCTTTGCCTGGAACCGGAAATTCCGGCTGAGAAGGCGTCGGGATTGACACTCGTGGCGGCCTTAAGTACGGCAAAAGCGATTTGCGGGATGACAGGAGAAGAATTACAGATCAAATGGCCGAATGATCTTGTTCTGCATGGGCGTAAGATCTGTGGAATCCTGACGGAATTATGTTTTCGAAAAGATGTCTATGTGGTGATCATTGGAATTGGTATCAATGTGAATACAGAGAATTTTCCGGAGGAGATCTGTCAGATTGCAAGTTCCTTAAAAGCAGAGACCGGAAAGGAAATTTCGAGAGAAACATTGATCGCAAGGATCTTGAAAAATTTCGAGATATTTTATGAGCAATATCAAAAGACCGGAGATCTGACACTTTTGAAAGAATCTTATGAAGAATTGCTGGCAAACAAAGACCGGGAAGTTCTGGTTTTAGACCCCAAAGAGCCTTATCGGGGGATTGCGAAAGGGATTACGCCCTCCGGGAATCTGATCGTTCGGGCGGATGGAGAAGAAAGAGAAGTTTCATCCGGAGAAGTGTCTGTCAGAGGTTTGTATGGCTATGTGTAAAAGAGAGGTATGAGGATGGAAGGAAAAATGACGATTCTGTGCGTTTCTAACGCATATGAGCAGAAATATTATTTAAATCCGGAATTTATGGGTCTTCCGAAAACGATCAAAGATGATCTGCAGATCATCAGTGTGTTGTTTACGGAGGATGTAGGAGGCATTCTGACTTTTGGATTTGAGCCGGATGGAACATTGACTTTAAATGTAACCTGTGATGAAGGAGATCTGCTGTTTGACGAGATCGGAAGTGAATTAAAGATCAAGGAGATCCAAAGAACCCGACAGACACTTTTGGAAAGTCTGGAAACCTATTATAAGGTATTTTTCCTGGGAGAAAAGATGGAAGAAGTATGAAAATCGGAAATGTAACATTAGATAATAATATTATTCTGGCACCGATGGCAGGAGTTACAGACCTGCCATTTCGTCTGTTATGCAAGGAACAGGGCGCAGGGTTAATCTGTATGGAAATGGTAAGTGCCAAGGCGATTTATTTCAACAATAAAAATACAGAAGCGCTGATGGAAATTGATGAGAGGGAGCGACCGGTATCTTTACAGCTGTTTGGGTCTGATGCAAAGATTATGAGTGAAATGGCGAAAAAGATCGAGGAAAGACCGTTCGATATCCTGGATATCAATATGGGCTGTCCGGTGCCGAAGGTAGCTGGAAACGGGGAAGGTTCCGCTTTGATGAAAAATCCGGATCTGGTGCGGGAAATTGTATCCGGAGTCGTTCAGGCGATTCAAAAGCCTGTCACAGTCAAGATTCGAAAAGGGTTCGATGATGCCCATGTCAATGCAGTGGAGATTGCAAAGATCATTGAAGACTGCGGTGCGGCAGCAGTGGCTGTTCACGGAAGAACCAGAGAACAGTATTACAGCGGTAAGGCGGATTGGGACATTATCCGGCAGGTGAAAGAAGCAGTATCGATTCCGGTGATTGGAAATGGGGATGTCACAGGGCCGGAGAGCGCAAAAAAGATGTTGGAAGAAACCGGGGTTGACGGAGTTATGATTGGCCGCGCAGCCAGAGGAAATCCTTGGATTTTCGGTCAGATCCGTGAATATCTGGAAACCGGAAGAGATCCGGAAAAGCCTTCTTTGGAGGAAGTACGGGAAATGATGCTGCGTCATGCAAGAATGCAGTTGGAATATAAGGGGGAATATACCGGTATACGGGAAATGCGTAAACATGTAGCATGGTATACGGCAGGATATCCAAACAGTGCCCGTCTGCGCGCAAAGATCAATGAAGTAGAAACTTATGAAGAATTGGAAGATTTATTGAAAAGATAATGGAAAGGAATGTCCAAGGTCTCACACGCATAAGCTGATAAAAAACAAACTGTGAGGATTCTATGAGACAGTTCCAGAAAGAACTTATCAAGTCTGCAAGACCGGAAACCAAGCCGGAAATTCCGAAGAAACTTTCCTGGAAAGCGAAATTTTTCGGCAGGCAGATGATTGATGAATATTTATGGAAGTATTACGAAAGGGAGTCCGAAAAAAGGATTCCCTTTTATCTTCCTTATGTCTATATGAAAGACTGTTTTGATCATATGCGAAGATATGCAAAAATTCCCAGAAAACAGATTCGTATGGTGCTGATCGATGGAAATGATGCGCGGATAGATTATTTTTTAGAAGCCTTTTTGGGAGAATTGAATGATCTGACCATTGTGACGGATCGGAAGGCATATTTTGAAAATTTACAAGAGAGAGCATTTGAAGAATTGGGGCTATTGATCGATCTTTCGTATTCTTGGGAAGCGAAGAATCTGCGGGGGAATCTGGTGTGGGATTTTTCTGACCGGATGCAGTGCAAGGAATGTTATCCGAAAGGCAGTATATGTTTTATGCCTCATAAAAAAGAGTGGAAGCTTCGGGAATTACAAAAAAGCTGTCCGGAAATCACAATTTTCTCTTTGGCAGGAATAGAATGTCTGCAAAAAGAACTTTCGGCAACGATGGCGGAGTGTCTTTTGGTACCGGCAGATTTTCCATTTCGAAAGACGCGCTGTGAAGAGCTGAAAATCTGGTGCAGGGAGAAACAATGGGTACAGAAAATGAGGGTGCAAAACCCCGAAAAACCTTGACATTTCAAGGACACACTGCTATAATATCAAAATTGTATGCGCGGAGATAAACAGCAGGAAAAATTGGCGCATTGTAACTGACAATTAACATTGAAATAGAGTTGAAATAAACAGGAAGGTGTTAGAAATGGCAGAGAAGAAAAACATTTTAACTTACGAAGGACTTCGTAAACTGGAAGAAGAGCTGGATGATCTGATCGTTGTAAAACGTAAAGAGATCGCACAGAAGATCAAAGAAGCAAGAGAACAGGGCGATTTATCTGAAAATGCGGAATATGATGCTGCCAAAGACGAACAGCGGGATATTGAAGCAAGAATTGAACAGATTGAAAAGATCTTAAAAAATGCGGAAGTTATTGATGAAGACGAAGTTGACCTTGAAAAGATCAGCATTGGTTGTAAAGTCAAAGTTTTAGATGTAGAATATGATGAAGAGGAAGAATTTAAGATTGTAGGTTCTTCTGAAGCAAACAGCTTACAGGGAAAAATTTCCAACGAATCACCAGTTGGAAAAGCATTGCTTGGAGCAAAAGTTGGAACCGTAGTAAACGTGGAAACACAGGCCGGCATCGTTCAGTATAAGGTGCTGGATATTCAGAGATCAAACTAAGAGGAGAAAAAGATGGCTGAAGAAAAGAATGTACAGGTACAGGACTTAAACCAGCTTCGAAAAGTTCGAAGAGAAAAGTTGGCTGAACTGCAGGAAAACGGAAAGGACCCGTTCCAGATCACCAAATTTGATCAGACACATCACAGTATGGAGATCAAAGATCACTTTGAAGAAATGGAAGGAAAGACCGTTACGATCGCCGGACGTATGATGTCTAAGCGTGTTATGGGAAAAGCATCCTTCTGCGGTGTTCAGGATTTACAGGGAAATATCCAGTCTTACGTTGCACGTGACAGTGTAGGCGAAGATGCATATAAAGATTTCAAAAGAATGGATATCGGTGATATCGTAGGTATCAAAGGTGAAGTGTTCAGAACAAAAATGGGTGAAATTTCCATTCACGCATCTGAAATCACTTTATTATCCAAGAGTTTACAGATTCTTCCGGAAAAATATCATGGTTTAACCAATACAGATACCAGATATCGTCAGAGATATGTTGACCTGATCATGAATGCAGAGGTAAAGGAAACCTTTATCAAACGTTCTAAGATCATCAGCAGTATTCGTCGTTATCTGGATGGACAGGGCTTCTTAGAAGTGGAAACTCCGATGCTCGTAGCAAATGCGGGCGGTGCTTCTGCAAGACCATTCGTAACACATTCCAATGCATTGGATGAAGACTTTAAGCTTCGTATTTCCTTAGAACTTTACTTAAAACGTCTCATCGTTGGCGGTATGGAAAGAGTTTATGAAATCGGACGAGTATTCCGTAATGAAGGTTGCGATACAAGACACAATCCGGAATTTACATTAATGGAATTATACCAGGCATATACAGATTACAACGGCATGATGGATTTAACAGAAAATATGTACCGTCATGTTGCACAGGAAGTTCTCGGAACAACTACCATCGTTTATAACGGAATTGAAATGGATCTTGGAAAACCATTCGAAAGAATTACCATGGTTGATGCAGTGAAAAAATATGCAGGCGTTGACTGGAATGAGATCCATACACTGGAAGAAGCGAGAAAAGTGGCTGATGAACACCATGTAGAATACGAAGAAAGACATAAGAAAGGTGATATCCTGAACTTATTCTTCGAAGAATTCGTAGAACATCACTTAATTCAGCCGACCTTTGTTATGGATCATCCGGTAGAAATTTCTCCGCTGACTAAGAAGAAACCGGAAAATCCGGAATACGTAGAACGTTTCGAAATGTTCATGAACGGTTGGGAAATGTGTAACGCATATTCTGAGTTAAACGACCCGATCGACCAGAGAGAACGTTTCAAAGCACAGGAAGAAGCATTGGCAGCTGGTGATGAAGAAGCCAACACGACAGATGAAGACTTCATGAACGCACTGGAAATCGGTATGGCACCGACAGGCGGTATCGGATATGGTATCGACAGACTTTGTATGCTGTTTACAGACTCTGCAGCGATCAGAGATGT
>CAZLQJ010000061.1:0-10129 GCA_964561705.1 uncultured Lachnoclostridium sp.
ATGCTGACAAGGTAAGCAGCTGGGCATTAAAGGAAATGCAGTGGGCAGTTGGAACGGAACTGATCAGCGGTATTGTTGAAGTCAAAGGCGAGCAGATCGTAGCGCGTGACCTTGCACCACAGGGCAACGCGACCAGAGCCCAGATGGCAACGATTTTACAGAGATATTGTGAAAACGATAAATAAAATTACTCACAAAAGGGTTGGCATTGCCGACCTTTTTGTTTGCAAAAAATAGAATGCGTGCAAAATTTGAAAAAACTGTTGAAATATTGGGTGTTTTATTATAGAATAATACAAGGTATGAGGTAAATTAAGAAAAAACCTCTCACGAGATTCTTAAGGAGGAAATATAAGCATGATTTCAGCAGGTGATTTCAGAAATGGCATTACATTAGAAATTGAAGGTAATGTTGTTCAGATTTTAGAATTCCAGCACGTAAAACCAGGTAAAGGTGCTGCTTTCGTTAGAACAAAATTAAAAAATATTATCAGTGGTGGTGTGATCGAAAAAACTTTCAGACCTACAGAAAAATTCCCAGCGGCTCGTATTGACCGTGTGGAAATGCAGTATCTGTATTCTGATGGAGATCTGTTCCACTTTATGAACACAGAAAGCTATGACCAGATCGCATTAAACAGCGAAGATATCGGTGATTCTTTAAAATTCGTAAAAGAAAACGAAATGGTAAAAGTATGTTCACACAACGGAAAAGTATTCGCAGTTGAACCACCATTATTCGTAGAACTTGAAATCACAGATACAGAGCCAGGCTTCAAAGGTGATACAGCAACAGGTGCTACAAAACCGGCAACTGTTGAAACAGGAGCAGTGGTATATGTTCCATTATTCATCGAACAGGGTGAAAGAATTAAAATTGATACAAGAAGCGGAGAATATCTCTCAAGAGCTTAATTGGTCATGTAGTTTCGGGTTCCGTTTTCAGGAACGGAACCCTTTTTTTATAAAATTCTATGGGGATGCATTCGCATTCCATTTTCCCAAATTATTCATTTTATAATTGTAAATTTGTTTATTATTTGCCTGAAAATGTGTCATAGGCATATTTTTAGAATAGAGGACTGATCATGTATGCCGGGCGTGACTGTCAAAGTACAAGAGAGGTATCTTATGAATTATGAACAATTTATCTGTGCATTTTTATCATGCGTGAAAGAAAAACTGCCTGAAACTGTGAAGGTGGAACGTCAAACTGTGCTGAAAAATAATGGAACAAAAATGGAAGGCATCGTACTGCGCAGTGAAGATGAGAAAATCGTTCCGATTATTTATCTGGAATCTTACTACGAACGTTATTGTCAGGGGACTGCTTTGGAAGAATTGGCAGAACATCTGTGCAGAAACAAAAATCGCAAGCCTGCCATCGAAGACTGGGATTATCAGTCATTTCTGGAATTTCAAAAGATAAAAGACAGAATTGTTTTTAAACTGATCAATAGAAAAAAGAATGAAAAGGTGCTTTCACAGGTTCCTCATTTGGAATTTATGGATCTTGCGGTGGTTTTTCAGGTAGCTGTTCCAGGAGGTGAAGAGGACCATTGCTCTGTGCTGATCCGTAATTCCCATATGGAGATGTGGCAGACGTCTATTGTGTGTCTGTATGAGTGTGCCAGAAAAAACACTCCTCAAATCTATCCGTCTGTTTTTTGCGCATTATCAGATTTTATGAATGCCATGGGATTTGGTGAAATTGAAAAAAGCCCGTTGCATATATTGACAAATCGAAAAGGAGTCAACGGTGCCTCAGTTTTGCTGTATCCGGAAATAATGACTCGGATCTATCAGCAGTTTGACGGAAGTTATTATCTTTTGCCATCTTCCATTCATGAGTTTTTGTTGCTCAAAGAGGATGAAAATAGTGATCCGGAGCAGTTTTTATCCGTTGTAAGATCTGCAAATAAAACGGAAATTCATCCGGAAGACTATTTGTCTGATCATATTTACCATTTTGATGGAGATAATATTACAAAAATGTGACGAAAATGTGACAATTTACTGGACGGGGCTTGCAAGTTCCGTCCATTTAGTGTATGATAAGAAAAGCTTCGAAAAAATGAGCACCTGTAGCTCAGTGGATAGAGCACTGGCCTCCGACGCCAGGTGCCGCTGGTTCGAATCCAGTCAGGTGCATTTTTGTAAAAATATCAAAGGAGGATTGCATGAGTTTTAAGAGAAAATTCAAAAAAATGTTCAGACATTTTATCGGCGATTTCACTGGTGTACAGTGGAGGGACCTTGATCATAAAAAAGTATATGCAGCGATTGCGATTATGCTTCTCATTTTTATTTTGCTGGTTGCCTTGATCATCAGCCTGTTTACAAAAGGAGATGAGAAAAAACAGCAGGATCCTCAGCAGCAGGTACAGGAAGAGGTATCGCAGGATGTAGCTGCAGAGGAAGAAAAGACAGAAAAGTTGGAAAAGGATGCTTATCCGGAAATCAATGAATTGCTGAATAAGTACTTTACAGGTATTTCTTCCGGAGATCTCACCATGGTAGAAGAAGCTGTGGATGTCCTCGGGGAAGAAGAGAAAAAAGATATCGAAAAGAAAAAAGACTATATTGAAGCATATAACGACGTTATCTGTTATACACGAAAAGGCATGGAAGAAGGAAGTTTTGTAGTCTTTGCAGCTTATGAGATGAAGATTTATAATATCGAAACAGCTGCTCCGGGCATAATGCCATTCTATGTATATCAGACAGAAGATGGATCTTATTGCATTTATAATCAGGATGCTTCGGAAGAAATGCAGAATTATGTTCTGGAAATGGCAGAAGAGGAAGAAGCGGCATCGATCATTGCTGAAATTGATGCACGCTATCAGCAGAGAGTCATTGAAGATGAAGATCTTAGAAAATTTGTGGAAGCGATGTTAGGTTCTCAGGAAGAGGAAGAAACGGAAGCAGATGTGCCGGAAACGGATCAGCCGGAGGTAGTACCGGAAGAGGAAACACCTGTGCAGGAACCGGAGACACCTTCAGAGGAGGAAACTTCAGCAGAAGCAACAACAGTAAACAAACAGATGCAGTTTAAAGAAGCAGTTAGGATCAGAGCTGACCGTTCTTCAGAGAGCGAGCGTCTGACCAATGCATATAAGAGCGATCTTGTTATGGTGATTGAAAACTACAGCGATGGCTGGAGTAAAGTAAATTATCACGATATTGTGGGCTACTGCATGACAGAGTTCCTGGAAGAAGCACAATAAGATACTTTTGGGTATAGACATTTATAAATCTCCATATCCTGTGAGGAATTCTCGCAGGAACGGAGATTTATTTTTACTTTAATAAGTTTACAAGGAAAGACCTATATGAGATTGAATAAATATTTAAGTGATATTGGATATTGTTCCAGAAGAGAGGCAGATCGTCTGATCGAAGCCGGCAAGGTCTATGTTGACGGTGTTCCGGCAGGACTTGGCATGCAGGTAGAAGAAGGTCAGGAAGTTCGGGTTGGCAAAAAAGTGTTGGTAAAAAAGGACCGTCCGGTGCTTCTGGCACTACATAAACCTCGAGGAATTGAATGTACAGCCAGCAGGGAAGTGAAAAAGAATATTGTTGATTTTCTAAATTATCCGTGCAGGGTTTATCCGGTTGGCAGACTGGATAAGGATTCGGAAGGACTGATCCTGATGACAAATCAGGGGGATTTGGTCAACAAAATCATGCGTGCGGGAAATTGTCATGAAAAAGAATATCTGGTTACAGTGGATAAGCCATTAAATCGCGAATTCCTGGAAGGAATGGCGGCTCCGGTTTATTTGAAGGAACTGGATGTGACAACCCGTCCAAGTATCATTGAACAGACGGGGAAATTTTCATTTCGGATTATTTTGACACAGGGGTATAACCGGCAGATCCGGAGAATGTGTCAAAGTTTTGGCTATGAAGTAAAGAGATTAAAACGTGTCCGGATTATGAATATCATGCTTGGAGATCTCAAGCTTGGCGAACACAGGGAAGTGACTCCAAAGGAAATGAAAGAATTGCAGGAATTGATCAAAGATTCATCCAGTGAAACAGTGAGGAAAATCCATGAATAATAAAATTGAAAGAATCAATGAGCTTGTCGAACAATTAAATAAAGCGGCCAAAGCATATTATCAGGATGCGGCGGAAATCATGAGCAACTATGAATATGATGCTCTATATGATGAGTTGACGGCTTTGGAAAGGGAAACCGGTGTAGTGTTGGCATCCAGTCCAACCGTTAATGTTGGTTATGAAGTGCTTACTGAGCTTCCAAAGGAGCGTCATGAAAAGCCGATGCTTTCTTTGGACAAGACAAAGGAAGTAGAAACTTTGAAGGAGTGGACAGGAATGCAAAAGGCACTTCTTTCCTGGAAATTAGATGGGCTGACCATTGTGCTGACTTACAGGGAAGGAAAACTTTTCAAGGCAGTTACCCGCGGAAATGGGGAAGTTGGGGAAGTCATTACTAATAATGCAAAAGTTTTCAAAAATGTGCCACTGTCGATTGCTTATAATGGAGAATTGATCCTTCGTGGAGAAGCAGTAATCACTTATTCTGATTTTTACAGAATCAATGAAGAAATTGCGGATGCGGATGCGAAATATAAGAATCCGAGAAATTTATGCAGCGGTTCTGTACGTCAGCTAAATAATGAGATCACAGCTAAAAGAAACGTAAACTTTTTTGCATTTTCTCTGGTGAAGGCAGATGGTGTGGATTTTGAAAATTCTCATGAAAAACAACTGATCTGGTTGAAAAACCAGGGATTTGATGTGGTGGAATATGAGGTAGTAACTGCAGGTACCATGGAAGAAAGTGTAAAACGGTTTGCGGGAAAGATCGAAACCAATGATTTTCCGTCCGATGGGCTGGTTCTTTTGTATGATGATATCGCTTATGGGGAAAGTTTGGGGCGAACTGCAAAATTCCCGAGAAATTCCATTGCCTTTAAATGGGCAGATGAAATCCGAGAAACAACGTTGAGAGAGATTGAGTGGAGCCCTTCAAGAACCGGATTGATCAATCCGGTGGCAATTTTTGAACCAGTAGAATTAGAAGGAACGACTGTCAGCCGTGCATCAGTACACAACCTCAGTGTGATGGAAGGGCTGGAGCTAGGAATTGGTGATACCATCGCTGTTTATAAAGCAAATATGATCATTCCGCAGATTGCAGAAAATAAAACCCGGAGTGGCTTGGTGAAAATACCGGAACAGTGTCCGACCTGTGGTGGAAAAACGCAGATCCGTCAGGTTGCAGATGCCAAAGCCTTATATTGTACCAATCCGGAATGCCAGGCAAAAAAGATAAAATCTTTTACCTTATTTGTGAGCCGGGATGCCATGAATATGGAAGGGCTTTCGGAAGCAACATTGGAAAAATTCATTGCCAGGGGATTTATTCATGAATTTGCAGATCTGTTTCAGCTAAAGCGCCATGAAGCGGAAATCCGTAAAATGGAAGGCTTTGGGGAAAAGTCCTGTAAAAATATTCTGTCGAGTGTGGAAAAGGCTAGAAAAACTACGTTGGCAAGACTGATCTATGCTTTGGGTATTCAGAATATCGGTGTGGCGAATGCAAAGATGCTGGCAAAGCAGTATCATGAACAGTTGGAGGAATTAAAAGCGGCTTCTGCAGAGGAATTGTCTGCCATTGATGGAATTGGGGAAGTGATTGCGGGATCGATTGCAGAATATTTTCGGGATGAAAAAAATCAGAAGATCCTAGAGAACCTTTTGGCAGAGATAACTTTGGAAAAACCGGAGGCAAACAATCAGGCGCAGATTTTTGAAGGGATGAATTTTGTGATCACAGGAAGTGTCGAACATTTTGCCAATCGAAATGAAGTCAAGGCTGTGATCGAAGCACGTGGCGGCAAGGTAACCGGAAGTGTGACCGGAAAAACAAATTATCTGATCAATAACGATACGACATCAAATTCTTCCAAAAATAAAAAGGCAAAGGAATTAAATGTTCCGATTTTGTCTGAAGAAGATTTTTTGAAAATGCTTGAGGTAGGTGTATGAGAACGATTCTGATAGCTACAGATTATACGTTGAATGGAAAGGATGCAGAGGAAGTGAGAAAAGAATTGGACCGCTTCAGTCAGTGGCTGGATAATCTGTTCCCGAAACTTTTAGATTTCGTTTTACAGGTTGCACTTGCTTTTGTCATTATTATCATAGGTATGAAGATCGTGGGGTGGGTACGGAAACTTCTGAGACGCTCCCTGGAACGAAATGGTGCAGAGATCGGTTTGATCCAGTTTTTAGATTCTTTTGTAAAATATAGCCTTTATATTGTGCTGGCGCTGACTATTCTGCAGAAGTTTGGCGTGCAGACGACTTCTATCGTTGCCGCCATTGGATCTGTAGGTGTGGCGATCGGCCTTGCTTTACAAGGCAGTTTGTCAAATTTTGCCGGCGGAGTCATCATTTTGCTTTTGCGTCCTTTTAAAGTCGGTGATTATATTGTACAGGGCGATCTGGAAGGAACGGTGAATGAAATCCAGCTGTTTTATACCACTCTCTGTACCGGAGATAATCGCAAGATCGTGATTCCTAATGGACAGCTGGCAGATAACAGTCTGATCAATGTGACTGCATCTACCACCAGACGTTTGGATATCAGGGTGGGGATTTCTTATCAGAGTGATCTGAAACTTGCAAAAAAGCTTTTGCAGGAACTTGGAGAGAAGGATGAGGATACTCTGAAAGAAGGCGATAGGATGCCGATGGCAGTGGTAGAAGAACTGGGGGACAGTGCTGTAATCATGCTGCTTCGTGTATGGACACCGACGGATCAATATTGGGATGTAAAGTTTCGTCTGACAGAAGCTGTAAAATTAACGTTGGATGAGGCAGGAATCGAAATTCCTTATAATCAGCTGGATGTTCATCTTGTTAGTTAATTCTCGGATAAATTATGAAAATACTCTTGAAAAAGACATAAAAATAGTATATGCTGAATAGTTGAAAATAAACAAAATACTAGGAGGCACTGATGAGACATTTAATGAGTCCTTTGGATTTTTCGGTAGAGGAATTGGACAAGTTACTGGACCTGGGCAATGATATCGAAAAAAATCCTGAGAAGTACGCACATGCTTGTGCAGGAAAAAAATTAGCAACTCTTTTCTATGAGCCAAGTACGAGAACAAGACTTAGTTTCGAAGCGGCAATGATGAATCTTGGAGGCAATGTTCTTGGATTTTCATCTGCAGCAAGCAGTTCGGCGGCAAAAGGAGAAAGCGTATCAGATACGATTCGCATGATTTCCTGTTATGCAGACATTTGTGCAATGCGTCACCCAAAAGAAGGTGCACCAATGGTTGCATCGCGTGTATCATCTATTCCGGTCATCAATGCAGGGGATGGTGGACATCAGCACCCGACCCAGACGTTGACAGACCTTTTGACAATCCGTTCCTTGAAAGGACGACTGGATCACATTGTCATCGGACTTTGCGGTGATCTGAAATTTGGACGTACGGTTCATTCTCTGATCAAAGCATTGTCGCGTTATGAAGGTGTTTCATTTGTGCTGATTTCTCCGGAAGAATTAAGAATTCCGGAATATGTAAGAGAAGATGTTCTGGATGCACAAAATATTCCTTATCAGGAAGTAGAACATATTGAAGATGTCATGGGAAGTTTGGATATTCTTTATATGACCCGTGTGCAGAGAGAACGTTTCTTCAACGAAGAAGATTACATACGTTTAAAAGATTTCTACATTTTGGATAAAAAGAAAATGGCATTGGCAAAAGAGGACATGCTTGTACTTCATCCGCTCCCTCGTGTAAATGAGATTTCTGTTGAGGTGGATGAGGATCCAAGGGCAGCATATTTCAGGCAGGTACAGTATGGAGTTTATGTGCGTATGGCACTGATCCTTACATTACTGGGAATTGAGGTGTAAAATGTTGAACGTAGGTACAATTCAGGAAGGCTTTGTATTAGATCATATCCAGGCAGGAAAAAGCATGGATATTTACCAGTATTTAAATCTGGATGAGTTGGATTGTTGTGTTGCGATTATTAAAAATGCAAAAAGTAGCAAAATGGGAAAAAAGGACATTATGAAGATTGAATGTCCAATTGATTTTATAGATATGAATGTGTTGGGATTTATCGATCACAAGATTACGGTAAATATCATCAAGGATTCGGAAATTGTTGAGAAAAAGGCATTAGAACTTCCAAAGGAAGTGGTGAATGTGGTAAAATGCAAAAATCCACGATGCATTACTTCCATTGAACAGGAATTAGAACAGGTCTTTGTACTCACTGATCCTCGCAAAGAAATTTACAGATGTAAATGGTGTGAAGAAAAGTACAGAGGAAGATTAAGAGCAAATTCGTAAATGAACAGGCAGGTCTTAAGGGACCTGTCTGTTTTGTCTTTTGAAGAGAAATTCATAAAAAAGCCCCAATCCGAACCAGAGGGGAGCGTAGTCCAGACGAATAACTCCGTCAATATTCCATGGACTGGATGAGTAATCCCAGGGACAGACTCCGAATTTTTTTAAAATGGTTCCGAAAGCAAATTCTCCGAAGAAAATATGCACCATGTAGATCAGTCCGCGGATGAAAACATGGCATTTTTTGTAAGTTTTGGAAAGAGGATAGATCATAGCGGCACAGCCATAAATGGGAAACATCCACAGGGAGGATTGCCCGATCAGTTTTAAACGGCCGCTGGAAAGTGCGTGTAAGCCGGTCCAGAGGATTTCGGCACACCACCCGATCATACCACAAAGGATAAATTTATTTTTCATAATTGGGAGTATGTCCTATTTTGAAAATAATATGTTTGAAAAATACGGAAAATAGAGGTATACTGTTGCCATTCACAGCAGTGAAGTATGGAAAATGTGAAGCGAGGAAGAAAAAAATGACGGATTTGTTAGTTTTGAGAAATGAGATTGATCAAATAGACAGGCAGATGGTGGAACTTTTTGAAAAACGTATGGAAATCTGCAAGGAAGTGGCAGAATATAAGATCGATACGGGAAAAAAAGTTCTAGACAGGGAACGGGAACTTCAAAAGCTGCAGGACTTAGGTATGCTTGCTGGTTCGGAGTTTAACAAACATGGTGTGACGGAACTTTTTCAACAGATCATGGCAATGAGCCGTAAATTGCAGTACCAGCTGCTGGAACAAAACGGCGTTAAAGGAAATCTGGAATTTACGTGTGTGGAGAAATTGGACAAAACAGATGTCAGGGTTGTTTATCAGGGACTGGAAGGCGCCTATGCCCATCAGGCTGCATTAGAATATTTTGGCAGGGATGTAAACAGTTTTCATGTAGAGACTTGGCGGGATGCCATGGAGGCAATTAAAGAGGGCAGTGCAGATTATGCAGTTCTTCCTTTGGAAAATTCTACAGCGGGCATTGTTAGTGATAATTATGATCTGCTCAATGAATATAGCAATTATATTGTTGGAGAAAAAGTAATCTATGTAGATCATGTACTGATGGGAATGGAAGATGCGGAATTAGAAGATATTGAAAAGGTGTATTCTCATCCTCAGGCATTGATGCAGTGCGCCCGTTTTTTAGATCAGCATCCTCAGTGGCAGCAGGGAAGTGTGGGAAATACCGCGGTAGCAGTCAAAAAAGTGAAAGATGGCATGGATAAGACGAAGGCTGCCATTGGAAGCAGACAGGCGGCAGAATATTATGGCTTGAAGATTTTAAAAGAAGGAATTTGTCATGGCAAAGCGAATTCTACCAGATTTATTATCGTGACCAACCAGAAGGTTTTTGAACGGAATGCAAAGAAAGTCAGCATTTGTTTTGAAGTTCCTCATATCAGTGGTAGTTTGTACAATATTTTGTCCCATTTCATTTATAATGACCTAAATATGAATAAGATTGAATCTCGACCGATTCCGGAAAAACAATGGGAATATCATTTCTTTGTGGATTTCGATGGAAATTTAAATGACTCCGCAGTCAAAAATGCATTGCGCGGCATCAAGGAAGAAACGACGAATTTTAAAATCTTGGGAAATTATTAAAATTAGGTTGACAATTTTAAATAAGAATGATATTATACTTTGGCGTGGTGAAACGCAGGCTGCTGTGGCACAGGTGGTAGCGCACCTCATTGGTAGTGAGGAGGT
>CAZLQJ010000062.1:0-10070 GCA_964561705.1 uncultured Lachnoclostridium sp.
GTTGATGCACTTCTTCACGTTTCTCAGATTTCTAAAGAACATGTTGAAAAACCGGCAGATGTTTTAAACATTGGTGATGTAATCACAGCAAAGATCGTTGATTTCAACGAAGAAGATAAAAAAATCAGCTTAAGCATCAAAGCTTTAGCAGCAGCAGAACCAGTTGTTGAAGAAGCAGAAGAAGCAGATGTTGTAGATGTAGATATTGATGCAGTTGCAGCAGAAGTTGAAGAATAATCCAAACGATTACTGGGGCATACAAATGTATGCCCCTATTTTTTCCTAAGAAACAGAATTTTCTGAGGAAACAGGAAAGGAATTAGACGCAAATGGCACACTATACATTTCATGGTGGCATAGAACTTCGTGAACATAAGGAACGCACCAGGGATCTTGAAATTGAGGAAGTTTTACCGGGAAAATTTCTGGTGTTCCCGATGGAACATGGGGAAAATCCCCTGGTAATTCCGGGTGAATATGTACTGACAGGTCAGCTGATCGCAAGATCGGACGACGCTTTTTCAAGGATCCATTCTTCAGTATCCGGAATCGTACGAGAGATTGAAGAGCGAACCACTGTTGACGGAAAAGAATGTCTTTCTATCATGATCGAGAATGATGAAAAGTATAAAGAAATTGATTTTGGAGATTACGTAGAAGCGGATGATCTGCAAAATCGTCAGATTTTAGCCAGAATCATGAGTGCAGGGGTGGTAGATACAACCGGCAATGGAGAGCCGGTTTGTCAGAAACTTGATGTTGCAGAGCCTCAGAAGGTACGTCACATTATCGTGAATTGTGCGGAAAGTGAGCCTTATCTGACTTCCAAATACCGTTGTGCTGTGGAACGTCCGGAATGGATCGTAGAGGGCGTTCGGATCCTTTTAAAGCTGTTCCCCAATGCGAAGGGGATTCTGGCAGTTGAAAATGAACAGCAGGAGGCAATTACATCTTTACAGAAGATTCTGGCAGATTCGAAGAATATTAAGATCATTCCGATGAAACGCAAGTATCCCCAGGATATGGAACGTATGCTGATTTTTACCTGTACCGGAAAGCAGATCAATTCATCAAAAACAGCAGAAGATGCGCGTTGCATGATTTTAAATTCAGATACTGTTTATGCGATCTGTAATGCAGTTACATTTGGAAGACCAATGTATCAGCGGCTGCTGACAGTTTCAGGAGAATGTATTGCAAATCCGAAAAATGTGGAAGTACGCATCGGAACCATGGCTTCCGAACTTGTTTCAGCAACCGGTGCTTATATGGAAATACCGGATAAACTGATCTGTGGCGGTCCAATGACTGGAAAAACTTTAAAAAGTCTGGAATTTCCGGTAACAAAACAGATTTCAGCGATATTGTGTATCAAAGATACAGTGCATTGGACGGAAACGCTTCCAGCATGCATTGGCTGTGGATTTTGCGTAGATGTGTGCAATGAACAACTGCTTCCTACAAGACTTGCGAAAGCAGCACAGGAAAATAACAGGGACCAGTTTCTCAAACTCGGCGGAATGGAATGCTGTGAATGTGGTTCCTGCAGTTATATCTGCCCGGCAAAGAGAGGTCTGACACAGATGATCCGAATGATGAAAAATCAGATTGCAGCAAAAGAGGAAGCGTAGGAGAGAATTATGGAACGAATAAATATGAGATCAAGTGCGCCTCATAAAAAATATTGGTTGACGACGTCAAGAATGATGCAGTGCGTAATCCTTGCCCTGTTGCCAGCAGGAATTTATGGAGTTGTGCAGTTTGGGGCTTCTGCTGCAAAAGTAATCTTTTTGACATGTGTATCGTCAGTCCTTACGGCTGTAATCTTTGAAAAGTTTATGAAAAAATCTTTGATGATAAAGGATTTTCGAATATTGGCAACAGGGCTTGTCATGTCTTATTGTCTGCCGGCGACGGTTCCTTGGTATGTTGCAGTGATGGCAGGCGTGATGTGTGCGCTGATCATGGAAACCAGTCATCATTTTTTCTTGAAAAATATCGTAAGCCCAGTAATTTTGACAAGACTGATTTTGATGTATGTTTTTCCAGTGGAGATGAGTACGTATCTGCTGGATGGACTAACTATGGCAACGCCGTTGGCTGCGTTGAAAAATGAAGAGGTGGTCAATACTCTGTATATGATTTTTGGAAAAACAGGCGGATGTATCGGAGAAACCTCCACAATCTTTTTGTGTCTGGGTGGGATTTTACTTATCCTGGCGGGAATTTTGGATTTTCGTGTTTCGGGAATGTATCTGTTTTCCTTTGCAGCCTTTATGGCAGTTTTTGGGGGGCATGGATTAAGTTCTTATTATTTAACGGCACAGCTTGCCGGCGGAGGCTTTATGCTGACGCTGTGGTTTATAGCGCCGACATATTCAACGCTGCCGATCACCAAGGGCGGCCGTTGGCTTTACGGAAGTGTATTGGGAATTTTGACCGGAATTTTCCGATTATATGGACCGGGGGCAGAAAATTTGTGTTTTGCAGTTCTCATTGCAAATCTTTGTGTGCCTTTCATTGAAAAAATAACGATTCGCCGGCCATTCGGTGTGGAGAAAGGACAATTATGATTTCTTTTTTAAAAGGATTTATTGAGGAAAAAAGTGAAAAAAGCATCCTTTTAGATGTTCATGGTGTAGGATATGAAGTTTTCATGCCTACAGGAAGTGCTTCACAGCTGCCAAAAGCAGGAGAAGAAGTGAAAGTGTATACTTATTTGCAGATCAGTGAAAATGCAGTTGGTCTGTACGGTTTTTTAACACGGGATGAGTTAAATGTATTTAAGCTTCTGATCACGGTCAATGGAATTGGTCCGAAAGGAGCAGTAGGCATTCTCTCCGCACTTTCAGCAAATGATCTTCGTCTGGCAGTGTTGGCAGATGATCATAAAACCATTGCAAAAGCGCCGGGAATTGGTCCGAAAACAGCAAAAAAACTGATTTTGGAGCTGAAAGATAAATTTCATCTGGAAGATGCGTTGGAGGAACTTGTTTCTCCGGAGAAAGAAGATGTTTCTCATGGATCGCAGATCAATGATGCTGCCATGGAAGCAGTTCAGGCGCTGACTGCGTTGGGATATTCCAATTCCGATGCTTTAAAGGCAGTGCGAATGGCTGAGGTACAGGAACCGGCAGATACCGAGACTTTGTTAAAGGCTGCACTAAAACAGCTGGCATTTTTATAAATTAGTTCAGGAAGACAGATTATGAAAAAAAGTATTATGACAGCAGAAATGGCAGCAGAAGATGTCAAAATCGAGACCTCCCTGCGACCATTGTCGTTGAATGAATATATTGGACAGGAAAAAGCGAAAGAGCATTTAAGGATCTATATTGATGCGGCGAAAGCCAGAGGGGAAGCTCTGGATCATGTGTTATTTTATGGACCGCCAGGACTTGGAAAGACCACGCTTGCAGGCATTATTGCGAATGAAATGGGCGTTCATATGAAGGTGACCAGCGGTCCTGCAATCGAAAAGCCGGGAGAAATGGCAGCAATCCTGAATAATCTTCAGGAGGGGGATGTGCTTTTTATAGATGAGATCCACAGGCTGAACCGGCAGGTAGAAGAGGTATTATATCCGGCGATGGAAGATTATGCCATAGATATTATGATTGGAAAAGGAGCTACCGCCCGTTCCATTCGTCTGGATCTTCCGCACTTTACTCTGGTAGGGGCAACTACCAGAGCGGGTCTTTTGACTGCACCTTTGAGGGATCGCTTTGGCGTTGTACATCATCTGGAATTTTATACACCGGAGGAACTTCAGACCATTATTGTGCGTTCGGCAGATGTTTTAGGAGTCGGGATTGATGAAAAAGGTGCTTATGCCATGGCACGAAGAAGCCGTGGAACACCTCGTCTTGCCAATCGTCTGTTAAAAAGAGTACGTGATTTTGCGCAGGTGAAATATGATGGGGTGATCACGGAGGAAGTGGCAAATTTTGCATTGGATCTTCTGGATGTTGATAAATATGGATTGGAGCAGCTGGATCGTACCATTCTTTTGACAATTATTGAAAAATTTTCCGGCGGTCCGGTAGGACTAGATACGCTTTCTGCGGCAATTGGAGAGGATTCGGGAACATTAGAGGATGTTTATGAACCATATCTGATCAAAAATGGTTTCTTAAACCGTACACCAAAGGGTCGTGTGGCAACGGAATTTGCATATAGGCACTTGGGTATTCCAAAACAATAACGAGGGGGAAATAACATGGCAAAAAGTATTGCAGAAGTTGTGATTGCAGGAAAAATCATTTCTGTAGCCGGTGAAGCAGATGCGGCTTATATGACGGAAGTTGCCGCATTTATCAATGACAAACTGGCAGAAATTCAGAAAACAGAGAATTACAGTCGATTGTCACCGGAGTACAAACAGATTTTGCTTGGAATGAATCTGGCGGATGATTATTTTAGAGAAAAAAAGAAGAATCAGATTCTGGAAGCAGAATTGGAATTAAAAGATAAAGAAGTATACAGTTTGAAACATGAGTTGATCAATCTGCAATTGGATTTGGAAAAGCTCCAGAAAGATAGTTTAAAGGACGAAACATGAGAAAAACAGAATTGCTGGCACCGGCAGGTTCCATAGAAAGTTTAAAAGCAGCCGTTCATGCAGGGGCAGATGCAGTTTACATTGGCGGAACCCGTTTTGGCGCGAGGGCATATGCAGATAACCTGACACAGGATGAGATGAAATGGGCCATTGATTATGCCCATCTTCATGGGGTAGCGCTGTATATGACCATTAATACGCTTTTAAAAGAAAAAGAATTGGAAAATGAACTTTACGATTATGTAAAGCCCTATTATGAACACGGTCTGGATGCGGTGATCGTGCAGGATTTTGGTGTTTTAAAGGCGTTGTCTGAGTGGTTTCCGGATCTTCCGGTGCATGTATCGACCCAGATGACGGTAACCGGTAAGGAGGGATTTTCGTTTTTGAAGAAATTCCCAAATGTTACCAGAGTTGTGACTTCCAGGGAATTATCTATGGAAGAATTAAAAATGATCAGACAGTCGACAGATCTGGAGATTGAGAGCTTTGTTCATGGAGCTCTTTGTTACTGTTATTCGGGACAATGTCTTTTTAGCAGCGTGATCGGTGGACGAAGCGGAAACAGAGGACGCTGTGCACAGCCATGCCGTTTGCCTTATGAAGTGCAGCAACATGGAAAACGGATTTCCGGAGAAAATGAAAAGTATATTTTAAGTCCAAAAGATATGAATACCCTGGAACTTCTGCCGCAGATATTGGAGATGGGAATTGATTCGCTGAAGATTGAAGGACGTATGAAACGCCCGGAATATACAGCGGGTGTAGTAAGTATTTATCGGAAATATATGGATCTCATTACAGAAAGTAATGGGAAAAACTGCCGAATTCAGAAAAGTGATCTTCAGAAGTTGGAAGAATTGTTCCGGAAACGCGGATACAGCCAGGGTTTTTATATACAGCATAATGGCAGAAATATGATGGCTCTTGCAGCACCGGAAAATGAAACGGAAGAGGCAGAACGCAGTGTTTATATGGATAGCCTGTATGATGCCTATGTAAAAACAGAAAAGAAGGAAAAAATTAAGGGAATCTTAGAAGTTTCGACAGAAAAACCTATGAATTTGCTGTTACAATGGAACAACCTGGAACTCAATCTTCAGGGACAGCCGGCAATGGTTCCGAAAAATCGTGCTATGACACAAGAAGATTTTGAAAAACAGATGAAAAAGACGGGAAATACGCCTTTTGAATTTGAAGATCTGCAGGTGATCGTGGAAGGAGAAGTTTTTGTTCCGAATGGAGCGATCAATGAACTGCGAAGGATGGGTTTGGAACGTTTGGAACAAGCAGCAGTGGAGAAATATCGAAGAACAGCGATGCCAAAACCGGAAGGATCTGCGATACATGAACAGCTTCAGGAAGAATGGAAACCGGTATTTCATGTTTCGGTAGAAACCAGAGAACAGCTTCGAGCGGCAGCAGGATCCGGTCTTGCGGAAAGCATTTTTGTAGATAGCAGTATGATGGGAATGGGAGAATTAGAAAACTTCTGTCATACAGAAGCGGGAAAAGAGCTTCTTCGAAGGAAAAATCTATATTACATTTTGCCGCCGGTATTTCGTATGGAAACAGCGAAATCCTATACAGAGGAACTTCATCATCTTGAAAAGATTTCCTGGACAGGCTTTGTGGTAAAAAATCTGGAAAGCTACCAGTGGATTTTGGAACAAAAACTTGAAAAACCGGTGATTTTAGATGCAAATCTCTATACATTTAACCATCGTGCGAAAACATTTTGGAAAGAACAGAAATACGTGATTGGTGAAACGCTTCCGGTGGAACTAAATGCAAGGGAATTAAAGGAAAGAGGATGCGGCGAAGGAGAACTGGTTGTTTATGGACATCTACCAATGATGATCAGTGCCGGATGTGTCTATAAATCCTTAAAACACTGCCGAAAATCAGAAACAAGAGAATTTATGCCGAAGGATTTTTATCAGCTAAAAGACCGGAAAAATATGAAGTTTTCTGTAAAACCGGTTTGCAGAGAGTGTTACAATGTGATCTACAACAGTCAGCCGCTGAGTCTTTTGAACTTGAGATCCCAGATTGCTGCATTGGCACCGAAGGCACTTCGTCTTTCTTTTACTTTGGAAGATGAGCAGCAGACAAAGGAGGTTTTGGAACGTTTTGAAAAAAATTATGTTCAAAACCTGCCGGTAGAAGATTTTTCGGATTTTACCAGAGGACATTTTAAAAGAGGAGTGGAATAACGTGACGAATCTGATCGTAGAATTGTCAAAATATGCACTGATATTGTTGATGGCATTATATACCTGTATGACATTTCTCTCATTTCGGATGAAAACAAAAAAATCGAAGGACTGGATGTTGTCAGAAATGACATTTGTCATGATTATTTTTCAAATTGTGGCATATCTTGTACTATATCTGAAATTGGGAGAGAGGGAAGAACTGATCTATTATTGTGGATTTCAAGTACTGTTTTTGCTTTTGGTCACGATATTGTGGAAATTGTTTTATAAAAATATCAACAATATTTTATTGTCCAATATGTGTATGCTGATTGCCATTGGTCTGGTGGTTCTGACTAGAATTAATTATGATAAGTCTGTTAGACAGTTTCAGATTATTGTGATCGCTATGCTGCTCAGTATGTTCGTCCCCGTGATTGTGCGGAAATGGAAAAAGCTGCAGGAATATGATCTGGTATACGGAGTGGTCGGACTCCTGATGTTGGGAGTGGTGTTAATTTTAAGTGCGGCTACGTATGGTGCCAATATTACTTTTACGATTGCGGGAGTTACGCTTCAGCCTTCGGAATTTGTAAAGATCCTGTTTGTATTTTATGTGGCAGGTAGATTTGCAAAATCTACAGAATTTAAAGATGTTGTAATCACCACCGCTTTTGCAGCGGCACATGTACTCATTTTGGTGGCTTCCACAGATCTTGGCGGTGCATTGCTGCTTTTTGTAACCTATCTGGTAATGATCTATGTGGCTACGAAAAAGGCTATATACTGTGCAATTGGTCTGGGAGCCGGATGTGTTGCAGGTGTTGCAGCCTACCATCTGTTTTCTCATATTCAGGTGCGTGTGATGGCGTGGGTTGATCCGTGGAGCTGTATAGATAAAGAAGGATATCAGGTAGCGCAGTCTTTATTTGCGATTGGAACCGGTGGCTGGACCGGTATGGGTCTGGGACAGGGACTGCCGAAAGGAATTCCGTTTGTAGAAAAAGATTCTATTTTTTCAGCAATTTCAGAAGAATTAGGTGGGATCTTTGCTGTCTGTGTGATTCTAATCTGTATGTGTATGTTTTTATCGTTTTTTAACCTGGCTATGAAGGTGAAAAATCGCTTTTATTGTTATGTAGCCATGGGATTGGGAACTCTGTATGCTGTGCAGGTACTTCTGACAGTGGGCGGTGTGATCAAATTTATTCCATTGACTGGGGTGACATTGCCGCTGGTAAGTTATGGTGGAAGCTCCATGTTGTCAACGCTGATCCTGCTGGGAATTGTACAGGGAATTAGTCTGATAATCTATGATGAGGAAAAAGAAGTTGAAAGAGAACGAAAACAACTTGAAAGAGAAAAAAATCGAAGAAACGACAGGGAAAGAGAAAAAGAAGAGGAAAAAGCCTAAAAATCAGGAAATGCTGTATGTTGCATATACTTTTTTGGGAATTTTTCTTTGCATGATCGGTTATTTCGTTTATTTTCAGACCATGGTCAGCAGTGATGTGATCACAAGTCCTTACAATAAGCGTCAGGATACTTTTGCAGACCGTGTGGTAAGAGGGGATATCCTGACCGATGATGGTACGGTGATCGCATACACCAAGGTTGCTTCTGATGGAACGGAAACCAGAGTCTACCCATATGAAAATATGTTTGCTCATGTGGCGGGGTATGCCTCTCATGGAAAAACGGGTGTGGAACTTTTGGCAAACTATCAGCTTTTGACTTCTCATGCTTATTTTCTGGAGCGTTTTGTAAATGAGGTGCAGGAAGAAAAAAACAGAGGAGATCACGTGGTTACTACCCTGAATTTCGATCTGCAGAAGACCGCGTATGAAGCACTTGGAAATTATGATGGTGCCGTCATTGCTATGGAACCTTCTACGGGCAAGATCTTGGCTATGGTTTCCAAACCGGATTATGACCCAAACCGGATTGACGGTCACTGGGAAGAAATTTCTCAAAGCAGCGGAAGCGTTCTGGTTAATCGTGCCACGCAAGGATTATATCCTCCGGGGTCTACTTTTAAAATTCTGACATTATTGGAATACATCAGAGAGGGCAATGATCCGTCGGAGTGGTCTTTTGAATGCAATGGAAGCTATACAGAAGAAGATGTGACAATTCGCTGTTATCATGGAAAAAGCCATGGAACATTAGATTTAAAGACAGCCTTTGCCAAGTCTTGCAATGGTGCCTTTGCCAGTATCGGTACAGGACTGGATCAGAAAAGCTTTAAAAATACCTGCGAGGAGTTTTTGTTTGATACGGAGCTTCCGCTGAGTATTCCTTACAAACAAAGTTCCATAGATCTTGATAAAAAGCTGGAAACAGGAACCGCAATGCAGACTGCCATCGGACAGGCTACCACAGAAGTGACACCAATGCATATGGCGCTGATCACTTCGGCAATTGCCAATGGCGGTAATCTGATGGAGCCTTATCTGATCGATTCGGTAGAAAATTATACAGGAGATCAGGTAAAGAAGTATATGCCATCTTCTTATGGAAAACTGATGACTGCCCGGGAAGCGGAAATTCTGACAGAGTATATGACGGAAGCGGTAACTTCAGGTACTGCGTCGAAATTGCAAAGCGACCGGTATACAGCGGCAGGAAAGACCGGTACGGCAGAATATTCCAGTGATAAAAATAAAAGCCATGCATGGTTCACAGGCTTCTCCAATGTGGAGGATCCGGATTTGGTGGTCTGCGTTGTGGTGGAAGGTGCAGGAGCAGGAAGTGAATATGCTGTTCCGATTGCAAGAAAACTTTTTGACACATATTATGCAAATAAATAATCGTCAGGCGGTTGTATAAATCTTTGGAATTTGTTATAATGCTTTCAGGTCTTAAAAAGACACACCAGCAGGCATTGGAGGGATTGCAATGATTGAAGCAACGAGTTGCGGCGGTGTGGTAATATTTCGAGGAAAGATCCTTCTTTTGTACAAAAATTATAAAAATAAGTACGAAGGATGGGTGTTGCCGAAAGGAACCGTAGAGGCAGGAGAGGATTATAAAGAAACTGCTGCCAGAGAAGTTCTGGAAGAAACGGGAGTCAATGCATCGATCATCAAGTATATTGGAAAGAGTCAGTATTCATTTCATGTACCAGAGGATACCGTGGAGAAGGATGTGCATTGGTACCTGATGATGTCGGATAGCTATTACAGCAAACCACAGCGTGAAGAGTATTTTGTGGATTCCGGTTATTACAAATATCATGAAGCATATCATCTTCTAAAATTTGCAAATGAAAAGCAGATTTTGGAAAGTGCATATCAGGAGTACATGGATTT
>CAZLQJ010000063.1:0-9735 GCA_964561705.1 uncultured Lachnoclostridium sp.
CTCATGATTTTCACCTCTCATATTGTATTGTGAACTTCCGAACACGATTCCCGGTCAATGCCGCTCCGATGTTTCCACGGCAAGATCCCCCGGGCTAACCCTGCAAGTCCCTACAGTTTTTCATTAACCATTGCATTATAGCATAGCAATGTAACGGGTGCAAGCATATTTTTACAGAAATCTTGACTTTTTAACAGTCTGAACAAATTCTTCATTATTTTTTGTATGTGCAAACATATTTAAGATATTATCTACCGCTTCTTCCGGTTTTACACCATTGAATGCCTTTCTCATAATATCCATCGCTTCCTGTTCTTCCGGTTTAAACAGAAGATCCTCTCTTCTCGTGCCGGAACGGGCAATGTCAATGGCCGGGAAAACTCTTTTTTCTGATAATTTCCGGTCAAGTACCAGTTCCATATTTCCGGTTCCCTTAAATTCTTCAAATACCACATCATCCATCTTGCTTCCCGTATCAACCAGCGCGGTTGCAAGAATGGTCAGACTGCCACCTTCCCGCATGTTTCTGGCTGCACCAAAGAAACGTTTCGGCATATGAAGGGCCGCCGGATCCAGACCGCCGGACAATGTACGGCCACTTGGCGGCACTGTCAGGTTATAGGCTCTTGCAAGACGGGTAATGGAATCTAACAGGATTGCAACATCCTTTCCATGTTCCACCAGACGTTTTGCTCTTTCGATCACCATTTCCGAAACACGTTTATGATGCTCCGGCAATTCATCAAACGTAGAATAGATTACTTCTACATTTGGTCCTTCAATCGCCTCTTTAATATCCGTCACTTCTTCCGGACGTTCATCGATCAAAAGGATGATCAGATGCATTTCCGGATTGTTGATGGTAATCGACTTTGCAACATCCTTCAGCAAGGTTGTCTTACCTGCTTTTGGCGGTGAAACGATCATTCCCCTCTGTCCCTTTCCAATTGGGGAAATCTCATCTACAATACGCATTGCCACACTTCCGCCTTTTCTCTCCAAATAAATTCTCTGATTAGGAAAGATTGGTGTCATATCTTCGAAATTCTTGCGTTTTGCCGCCTCTGACGGACGAATTCCATTGATAGCTGTCAGATACAGCAAGGCGCTGAATTTTTCCTTCTCACTTTTGATTTTTGTATTTCCGGTCAGGATATCTCCTGTTTTTAACCCAAATCTTCTGATCTGTGCCGGAGCTACATAGATATCATTTTCCCCCGGCAGATAATTCGCCGAACGGATAAAGCCAAATCCGTCTGACATTACTTCCAAAATACCTGTTACGGTATTCCCACTATCCAATTGTGCAATCTCAGGAGAAATCGAATTTTCTTTTAACTCCTTCTGACGTTTCTCCTTGTCATCTTCCTGAAGCATTGCTTCGATCAAGGCATCCTTTTTCATGACAGATATCCCTTTCATGCCTCTGGCTTTGGCAACAGCCTTTAACTCTGCCAATGGCAAAGACTCATATTTCTCTCTCATATTTTTCTCCTATAATGAAAAATTCGGCCGATCTGGCCAGAAAAACTTAAATAATCTACTGATTGATAAAGTATATCCCATTTTCATAAAAATGGAAAGTCCTTTTTGTCGGAAATCCATTTGATTTTTGCTTTTTCCTATGTTAGATTTGTATCATGCGATAAATTTACAGACAGGAGAACAGCAATGCATACCTGGGGCGAAAAACCATACCATTCTCTGGACTATGAATTAAAACAAAGATTTGGTGAAAAAGTTTACAAACTGACTCTCAACGGCGGTATGAGCTGCCCAAACAGGGACGGAAAGATCAGCTTCGGCGGATGTATTTTCTGCAGCGAAGGAGGCAGCGGTGATTTTGCTTCCTGTGCAGACCTCTCGATTCCGGCGCAGATTGAAGATGCAAAGAAACGGCTGTCGGGAAAACGTCCCGTCCAGCAATACATTGCCTATTTTCAGGCATATACCAACACCTATGGTCCTATTGAACATCTGCGAAAGATTTTTACGGAAGCAATTGAGGATCCGCAGATCCTTCTTCTTTCCATTGCTACACGACCGGATTGCCTGCCGGATGAGGTTTTGGATCTTCTCGAAGAATTAAATCAGAAAAAGCCGGTCTGGGTGGAACTGGGACTTCAGACCATTCACGAAAAAAGTGCCCGCTTGATCCGGCGCGGATACCCGCTTTCTGTCTTTACGGATGCAGTCGAGCGGCTACATCAGCGTGGAATAGAAGTTGTTACACATGTGATCTTAGGACTTCCTGGCGAAACAAAGGAAGCCATGCTCGAGACCATTGACTATCTGAATACGCTGCCAATCCAAGGCATAAAACTGCAGCTTCTACACATACTAAAAGGAACTGATCTTGCGGATTATTACCTTTCCCAACCCTTCCACGTACTAGAAGAAGAGGAATATGTGAATCTGATCTTAGACTGCATCGAGCATTTACGGCCGGAAATTACGATCCACCGCATTACCGGGGACGGACCTAGGGATCTTTTGATTGCTCCCCTCTGGAGCAGTGCCAAACGTTCAGTGCTGAATCACATCCATCATCAGATGAAGATCAAAAATTCCTGGCAGGGAAAATATTTGGAACAGGAGGGAAAAACTCATGGCTGAAACACAGACTTTATATAAACTCATCATTCTGACAATGCTTGATCGTGTGGATTTTCCATTAACCAACGCTCAGATTTCAGATTTTATTCTCACAAAAGAATATACCAATTACTTTACCTTGCAGCAGGTACTCTCCGAACTGGCAGAGACCGGTCTGGCACAGATTCATACCGTACGAAACAGTACCTATTACGAGATGACGGAACAGGGCAAGGACACCTTGAACTATTTTGGCAATATGGTGTCTTCCGCGATCCTGGAAGATATGGACAGATATTTCAAAGAAAATGCCATTGCATTGCGCGATGAAACCTCGGTACGTGCCGATTATTTTGAAAACAATCACGAAGAATATTCCGTCCGGCTTCGGGTAATGGAAAAAGAAGCACCGATCATCGATCTAACCTTATCCGTACCCACGGAAGCTCAGGCAAATTCCATCTGTAACCATTGGAAAGAAAAAAATCAAAAAATCTATGCCTATCTGATGCAGGAACTTCTGTAAAAAATGGTCCCCGACATTTGTCGGAGACCATTTTTTAATGACTTCGATATTCATTTAGATCTTTGATCATTTCTTTTGCATCCTGTAGGATCTGATCAAAAGCACCCGCCTTATACAGATTTACCAGGATAATCCCGATTGGTACCGCCAGGATCATTCCAAACACGCCACTGATACGATACCCGATAAACATGACGATCAGGGTAACCAAAGGATCCAGTCCTACCGTATCACCTACAAATTTGGGCTGCAGTAACTGATGAACCAAAAGGCAGACCAGATAAATAATGATCAAACCCACCGCCAGATAGTAATCTCCTGTCATCAGTTGGAACAAGGCCCAGGGCCAGATGGCCGTTCCTGTCCCCAAAAACGGCAGAAAATCCAAAAGTGCGATGAGCAGCGCCCATAGAATCGCATAATCAATTCCTAGGCTCAAAAATCCCACAAACAAAATGGCTGCGATCACACCCATGATCTTAAACTGTGCCATAAAATATCCGCCTACAGCCTTCGAAAATATCTTTTTCAACCATATCCAACGTTCAAATACAGAATTGGGCAGCAGCTTTTTCAGTCCCTCTGTAATGCGTTCCCTGTCGGCGACAAAAAAATATGCCGATAGAAACATAAAGATTGTCTGCACCATGAGATTTGGAAGATTGCTTACCAGATCCCCGGCAGCACTTAGTGTCGGTGCCCCCAGAGTACCGATAAAATCACCAATATAACTGTCAATGTTCGCTACAAATTCATCCAGATCCATCTGAAACTTCATCGGAAAACGGGTTAAGCTCCTGGACAGATTGTCCCCGATATACCGAAATCCATCCATCATTGCTTCATACATTTCCGGGAGATTTTCCATAAATCCGATTCCCTCACGGATCAGCCAGGAAACGCCTACATAAGCGCTGACGATGACCAGCGCCAAAACACCCACAATGACCATCCAAGATCCGTGTTTTCTGACAAGTTTTAACCTTTTTTCAAAAAAACGTACCAAGGGATTGGCAATGAGCGAAATGATCCATCCAATGACAAATGGCATAAAAAAGCGCAAAAATTTTGGTAACAATAAACATATCAGTAAAATCCCTACAATATAAATCAAAAGATTTAGAATGGTTTTTACATGTTTAGACTGCATATCGTTTCCCAAATCTCCTCTCTGCCCTGCTTGGTCGTTGCTGAAAACGGAATAACTACCGTTCCCGGTTTCACATTCAATCCCGTTTTGATCATCTTTACATGTTTCTGTATCTGACTTCGATTGATCTTGTCCATTTTTGTGGCAATGATGATCGGATCATATCCCTGATATACGATCCATTCATACATATTTTTATCATTTGCTGACGGTTCATGACGAATATCCACCAGCAGAAAGACCGCCTTGAGCATTTCAGATTTGTTTAAGTAACGTTCAATGAGTTTTCCCCATTTTGCTTTCACTTCTTCACTGACTTTTGCGTAACCATATCCTGGAAGATCCACAAAATAAACTTCATCATTAACCTTATAAAAGTTAATGGTCTGCGTTTTCCCCGGCTGTGAAGAAGTTCTCGCCAGAGCTTTGCGATTTACCAGAGCATTGATCAAGGAGGACTTACCCACATTGGATTTCCCCGCAAATGCGATCTCAATCTTATCATTGTCAGGAAACGTACTGGTAATACCACAAACCGTCTCCAATTCTACACTTTTTATAATCATTTTACTTTCCATGATCCGTTCTCCTTATGACACCAAAGCCTGTGCAATGACCTGTTCCATGGTTTCTACAAATATAATTTCAATCCCACGTTTGATCTCTGCCGGGATTTCTTCCACATCCTTCTCATTTTTCTTCGGAACAAGAACCGTTTGAATCCCTGCATTTTTTGCTGCCAGAATTTTTTCTTTCAAACCACCAATGGCGAGCACACGCCCTCTTAAAGTGATTTCTCCGGTCATGGCGATCTGTGCCTTCACAGGTTTTTCGATTATTGCAGAAAGCATGGCAGTCGCCATGGTAATTCCCGCGGATGGACCATCCTTCGGTACGGCTCCTTCCGGAATATGGATATGAATATCATGCCTTTCAAAATACTCTTTGTCAATACCATAACGGCTGATCATGGAACGGATATAACTAATTCCTGCCCGGGCAGACTCTTTCATAACATCTCCCAACTGGCCGGTCAGCATCAGTTCTCCTTTTCCAGGCATTACATTTACTTCAATCTGTAAGGTATCTCCGCCGACACTTGTCCATGCAAGCCCACGCACGATACCAATCTCATCCTGTTCATTCGCCATGTGATAAGAATACACCGGTTTTCCTAAAAATTTCTCCAGATTCTTTTCATTGATTCTTACGATTTTCTTATTATTTTCTAAAATCTGACGGGCGCTCTTTCTGCAAAGTTCTCCCAATCGCCGTTCCAAACTTCGCACACCGGCCTCTCTTGTATAACTTTGAATCAGTAAATGCAGACCCTGATCGGAAATTTTCATCTGTTCCGGTTCTAATCCATTTTTCTCCAACTGCTTTGGCAGCAAATGTTCCTTTGCGATATGGAATTTTTCATTTTCCGTATAACTGGTCACTTCAATAAGTTCCATACGATCCAGCAGCGGTCTTGGAATCTTGTGCGCATCATTGGCTGTTGCCACAAATAAAACTTCCGAAAGATCCATGGGAAGTTCCACATAATGATCACGGAATTTATCATTTTGTTCACTATCCAATACTTCCAGAAGTGCAGCGGAAGTATCTCCCTTGTAATTGCTGCTTACTTTATCAATTTCATCTAAGAGCATCAGCGGATTTTTCACCCCTGCCTGCTTCATTCCTGCCGCAATCCGTCCAGGCATTGCTCCCACATAAGTTCTTCTGTGTCCCCGGATCTCCGCTTCATCCTGTACACCGCCAAGACAGATCCTTACATATTTTTTGTTCAGTGCTTTCGCAATGGATCTTGCAATCGATGTTTTTCCGGTTCCGGGCGGTCCTACCAGACACAGGATCGGACTTTGCCCCTGCTGATTTAAGGTACGCACTGCCAAAAATTCCAATACACGCTCTTTGACCTGTTCCAGACCGTAATGATCCTCATCTAAGATTTTCTGAGCAAGTTTGATATCAGAGGTCTCCTTCTGGGATTTATTCCACGGCAGTTCCAGAAGTGTCTCAATATACCCTCTGATCACACCGCTTTCGGACGTATTCATTCCCAAAAGCTTCAATCGTTCAACCTCTTTTTCCAGCTTTTCTTTCACTTCTTTTGGAGCCTTCAGCTTTTTGATTTCCTCCATATAAGTATCCAGTTCCGACTGAACTGTATCTTCACCCAGTTCCTTGCGAATGACTTTCATTTCCTCACGGAGGATATATTCCCGCTGATTTTTGTCAACCCGTTCCCGCACCTTTTCTTCCAGATCCTTTTTGATGCCCAGAATTTCAATTTCATTGTTTAATACAAACATGACCTGTTCATACTTTTCTGAAATCTTTGGTGCATCCAGGATTGTCTGCATCTTCTGCCATTTTAACATCGCATGAACCGGAATCAGATTTAAAAGTCTTTCCAGATCTTCCTGCTCTAAAAGCTGACTGATCAGATCCTTATTTAGTTTCCCATGCGCCTTGCTGTACTGCTCAAAGGTCTCCTTCAGTCCGCGAAGCATGGCTTCCTTACATTCTTCCGGAAGATCTAAAAGATCATTTTCATTGTTGATGGTGCTGACCTCTGCTTCCAGAAACTCCTTATTGTCTAACAATTCAATCAATTCTGCCCGTTCTACTGCCTCGGTCAATACCCGTACAATTCCATGCTGTAATTTTGTCATCTGCTTGATCGTCACAATGGTTCCTGCCGTAAAAAGTTCTTCCTGATCCGGATCTTCAATATCCGGATCTCTTTGCGTTACCACAAACAATTTCTGATTTGTGGTCATGGCACGTTCCACTGCCTTTTTTGATTTACTTCTGCTCACATCAAAGTGAACGATCATATCCGGTAAAATTGTCATTCCGCGAAGTGCCACTGTCGGCATTACCTGAATGATATCTTTCATATATTTCTCCTTAAGTCAGTAAAGGACTGCGAAATATCTTCACAGCCCCTTTCCCTATCGTTCTATAATTGGCTGTCCTGTACCTTCAACAACCTCTTTTGTGATTTTGCATCGCTTAATGGTCTCATCTGATGGAATCGTATACATGGTATCCATCATCATACTTTCCATGATCGCACGTAAGCCTCTGGCACCGGTCTTTCTGACAATGGTCTTCTCAGCGATCGCTTCCAGCGCATCCGGTGTGAAAGAAAGTGCTACCCCATCCAACTCAAACAATTTTTTATACTGTTTTACAATAGAGTTCTTTGGTTCTGTTAAAATGTGCACCATGTCTTCCTTGGTCAGTGCATCCAATGCAACCGTTACAGGTACACGGCCTACAAACTCCGGAATCATACCAAATTTGATAAAATCTTCCGGTAATGCTTCCCGAAGCACAGTTCCCCGGTTCTTCTCACTTAATGTGGTCACCTGGGAATTAAAACCAATAGATTTTTTATCCATACGATGTTCAATGATCTTATCCAGACCCTCAAAAGCGCCACCGCAGATAAACAGGATATTGGTGGTATTGATCGGGATCAGTTCCTGATGCGGATGCTTTCTTCCACCCTGAGGCGGCACATGAGCTTCCGTTCCTTCCACGATCTTCAGCAATGCCTGCTGCACACCTTCACCGGAAACATCCCTGGTAATCGATGGATTCTCTGATTTTCTGGTAATCTTATCAATCTCATCAATGTAAATGATACCATATTCAGCTCTTTTCACATCTCCATCTGCCGCTTCAATCAGTTTCAGAAGGATGTTTTCAACATCCTCACCCACATAACCTGCTTCTGTCAATGTCGTCGCATCTGCAATGGCAAACGGCACATTCAGCATTCTGGCAAGCGTCTGTGCAAGCAGCGTCTTACCGGATCCTGTCGGTCCCAGCATTAAAATATTGCTCTTTTGAAGTTCTACATCACTTACCTGCTCCTGCATGGCAAGCACTCTTTTATAGTGATTATATACAGAAACTGCCAAAACCTTTTTCGCAGCATCCTGACCGATCACATAATCATCCAGAAACTTTTTGATCTCTTCCGGTTTTAAAAGATTGATCTCTCCCGGATCCATCATCTGTTCCATTTCCTCCAGATCATATTCCTCTTCCACGATTCCTGCACAGATATCTACACAGTCATTGCAGATAAATACGCCATTTGGCCCTGCGATCAGTTTTCTTACTTCACTTTCCGATTTTCCACAAAAGGAACATCTCAATTCATCTTTATATCTAGCCATTCATGCCTCCAAATTAGTGATTGGAGATGACTGTATCAATAAGTCCGTAAGCTGCTGCTTCATCGGCACTCATATAGTTATCTCTTTCCGTATCACGCTCGATCACATCTAACGGCTGACTGGTATTTGCCGCCAGAATTTCATTTAATTTACTTCTCGTGCGTAAAATGTGTTCTGCAACGATCTTGATCTCTGTTGCCTGTCCCTGGGCACCGCCTGATGGCTGATGAATCATCACTTCTGCATTCGGAAGTGCATAACGCTTTCCTTTTGCACCGCTGGATAACAAAAATGCGCCCATGCTGGCAGCCATACCGATACAGATCGTAGAAACATCACATTTGATATAGTTCATTGTATCGTAAATTGCCATTCCTGCAGTTACAGAACCACCCGGACTGTTGATATATAAATGAATGTCTTTGTTTGGATCCTCTGCCTCTAAAAATAAGAGCTGTGCAACGATCACGCTTGCAGACGCATCATTTACTTCTCCATCCAGGAAAATGATTCTTTCTTTTAACAAACGGGAATAAATATCATAAGAACGCTCACCACGACTGGTCTGTTCAATGACGTAAGGTACTAAACTCATGAAAACTCCTCCTCTTTCATCGTTCTCACCATAACACAAACGGGACACAGCGGTTACGCTGTGCCCCGCCCTCTTAATGCTTACTACACTTCTTTTGCAGCTTCTGTAACGAGTTCTACGGCTTTTTCAATTGCCATATCCATCTTGATCTGTTCTTTTTCATCAGCACTCATGATTTCAGCAAGCTTGTCTGCATCCATCTTGTAAGTTTCAGCCATTTTTGCAATTTCTGCATTCACATCTTCTTCAGAAGTAACGATGTTTTCTGCTTTTACAACTGCTTCCAGTACCAGTCTGCTCTGGATACGTTTTACAGCGTTTGGTTTCATCTGTTCTACAGCAGCATCCAGTGTCATACCTGTAAACTGTAAATACTGTTCAAAGGAAAGTCCCTGTCCCTGGATTCTCTGAGCAAATTCATCCACTAACTGACGAGCCTGAAGATCAACCATTGCATCCGGAATATCCATCTGTGCGTTTTCGATGATCTTTTCGATCACTGCATCTTCTTTTGCTCTCTTTGCTGCAGCAGCCTTGTTTTCTGCTAATTTTGCTTTTACATCTTCTTTGTATTCAGCCAATGTATCGAATTTAGAAACATCCTGTGCAAAATCATCATCTGCTTCCGGAAGTTCTTTTACTTTGATTTCATTTACTTTGCATT
>CAZLQJ010000064.1:0-9343 GCA_964561705.1 uncultured Lachnoclostridium sp.
CATACGGAACAATACAGTAACTGCAGAAATTATTGCAGCCAAACATAATATTTACACCGGATTTAAAGGAATATTTTCGTTCTATCGGCAGATCTTCAACGATTTCCTGGGTGTCTTTCCAGATGTCAATGATCATTCCCTTTTCTTCAAAATTACGGACGATCAATTCCGCAAATTTAAAAATATTATGTGTTCCAAAAATAATGTCTACAAATTTATAGCTTTTCTTTAATTTTTCAACCACTTCCGGTTCCTGCATCATGCATCCGCAAAGTGCTATGGTCATATGTTTATTTTTCTTTTTATAACCATGAAGAACTCCCAATCTTCCATAAACACGGAGATTTGCATTTTCACGTACCGTACAGGTATTGTAAATTACAAAATCTGCGTTCTCATCTTCAGCCTGAACATAACCTATCTCTTCCAGGATACCCGTCAGCTTTTCACTGTCACGTGCATTCATCTGACATCCAAAAGTCGTCACACAATAAGTCAGCGGACGTTTCAGTTCCTCTGACTGGGCTTTTACATAGGCTTTTGCTTTCTCCATGTACTCAAATTGTCTTTTTGTCTCATTCTCGTTCATCAAAATACTCCATTCTAATCTTGTTTATCAGTGTATCTGGTAATTTTTTGCACACAAATAAAAGTGCGCCTAAAACACCAAAATCACTATACCATATCAGATTGTCAAAATCAATGAAGGGAAAATGAAAAGTTATGGAACCTATACGATTTTGGAAATGACTTATTCCAAAACTGAAAATTCTGTGTTACAATCATGTGGAATTTACCAAAAAGACGGAGGTACTTATGACTTCAGATAAAAAAGTCTGTATTTTATATACCGGCGGCACCATCGGCATGGTTCCGACAGACCAAGGATATGCCCCGAAAAAAGATTATTTTAATACACTGTTAAATGAAATCCATCAGTTAAAAAGCCCAGCTCTTCCATTTTGGGATGTGGTAGAATTTGATCCTCTTTTGGATTCTTCTAATATTGCGGTCGAAGAATGGAACAACATTGGACAGGCGATTGCTGACCGCTACGAGGATTATGACGGTTTTGTTGTCCTTCATGGGACAGATACCATGTCTTATACCGCTTCTGCCCTTTCTTTCATGCTGGAGGGACTCAACAAACCGGTGGTTTTTACCGGTGCACAGATTCCACTCTGTGAACTTCGAAGTGATGGGCGTGATAATCTGATCAATTCCATTATCATCGCTGGGGAAGGCGTTATCCGTGAAGTTTGTGTTTACTTTGGAGGAAAACTTTTGCGCGCCAACCGTTCCACAAAGATTGCTTCCAAAGAACTGCAAGCCTTTGATTCACCGGATTATCCGCCATTGGCAGAGGTTCGCATTGATATCTGCTACAACGAAAGCGCCATGATCCTCCCAAGCCGACCGAAAACCTTTCATTTTACCAAACTTGAAAGCTTCCCGATCGGTGTTTTAAAGCTGTTTCCGGGATTTGAATTTCAACTTTTTGAAGGAATGATCAACAGCAACTTAAAAGCCGTGATCTTAGAAGCCTTTGGCAGCGGAAATATTCCTACCAACAATGAAGCTTTGGTCAATGGCATCCGAAAATCAGCACAAAATGGAACGATCATCACCGTGACCTCTCAGTGCCAACGTGGTGGAACAACCCTTGGAACTTATGCAACCAGCAATGATCTTGTAGAGTCCGGAGCCATTTCTGCCAGCGACATGACGACAGAAGCTGCAATTGCAAAATTATATTATTTATTTAGCTGTGGCTATGACACGAACCGTGTAAAACTTCTTATGGAAACAAATCTTCGTGGAGAGATGAACGAATAAAATAAAGTAGGTGGCGCTTCCCGCTTTTGGGGAAACACCACCTACTTTATTTAAATCAAATCATCATATTCGCTGCGATAGCATTGAATCTCTCCCGCTTTTCTTGTCTTTTCCATATCAATCACCCTTTGATTTTCACTTCCACGATAAGGCAGCGTCAAATTACGCTTCTCAATGATAAATGGACCATCCACCAAAAGATCAGCCATTTCTAAAAGTTCTAAAACAAAAGGATCCGACATTTTCTGCAATTCTTCCAACAGATACCCTGTATAGATCATTAAATGCTTTTTTTGTTCCTTTACAGCCTTCGCAATAGGCAGAAGCGCCTCGGCCTGGCAAAATGGTTCCCCGCCAGAGAAAGTGACCCCGCTTAAGATTGGATTTGAATGAATTTCCTCCAGGATTTTTTGCTCATCCGCCTCTCTTCCTCCTGAAAAATCATGTGTCTGGGGATTGTGACATCCCGGACAATGATGCGGACATCCCTGGGTAAAAATCACATAGCGCAGTCCCGGACCATCTACGATAGAATCTTTGATTGTCCCTGCAATTCGCAGTTTTTTAGCACATGCTGTGTTTGACACGATCTCTCTCCTCTGCACGTTTTGCATTATTAAAACGATCTGTGGTACCTACCAGATATCCTGTAATACGGCGGATACGGTCAAATTTCACATTTTCTTCCTTTCTTCCGCATCGCGGGCACACATCATCAATCACTCCCGTGTAACCGCAGACCGGATCTCGATCTACCGGATGATTTACAGAACCATAGCCAATTCCGCTTTCTTTCATGCAGCGGATAACTGCTTCAAAAGCTTCCGGATTTTTTGCGGTATCACCATCCAGTTCCACATAACTGATATGACCTGCATTGGTCAGTGCATGGAATGGTGCTTCGATTTTAATCTTTTCAAAAGCACTGATTCCATAATAAACCGGCACATGGAAGGAATTTGTATAATATTCACGGTCTGTAACACCTGAAATCTTTCCAAAACGCTTCTGATCCATACGAACAAAACGTCCTGACAAACCTTCTGCAGGAGTTGCAAGCAGCGTAAAGTTCAAACCTGTCTCTTCTGATTTTTTATCCATATAGTCACGCATATGCGTAATGATCTCATAACCCAGTTTACGACTTTCTTCACTCTCTCCGTGGTGTTTTCCTGTCAACGCAACCAAAGTCTCTGCAAGTCCTATAAATCCAACGCTTAAGGTTCCATGTTTCAGAACTTCCTCTACACTGTCATTCACAGAAAGATTTTCCGAATCAATCCAGATGCCCTGTCCCATGAGAAATGGATAATTTTTTACAGTTTTCTTTTTCTGGATATCAAAACGATGTAACAGCTGGCGACAGCAAAGTTCCAAACGTTTATCAAGTTTATAATAAAACTGTTCCATATCTTTTGCCTGAATTGCAATTCTAGGAAGGTTGATCGATGTAAAACTCAAGTTTCCGCGACCGCAGGTCACTTCTTTTGACGGATCGTAATGATTTCCCATAACTCTGGTACGACAACCCATGTAAGCAACTTCGGTATTATAATCTCCTTCTTTATAATATTGAAGATTAAATGGCGCATCAATAAAACTAAAGTTCGGAAATAATCTCTTTGCAGACACCTTGATCGCCAGACGGAACAGATCATAATTTGGATCGCCAGGATTATAATTAATACCTTCTTTTACCTTAAAGATCTGAACAGGGAAAATTGCAGTTTCTCCATTTCCCAATCCCACATCTGTCACTTTTAATAAATTTTTAATTGCCATACGTGCTTCCGGTGAAGTACAGGTTCCATAGTTAATCGAACTAAATGGCACCTGTGCTCCTGCACGGGAATTCATGGTATTTAAATTGTGGATCAAAGATTCCATTGCCTGATAAGTTGCAAGATCGGTCTCTTTCATTGCAATTCGAACAGATGTTCTGTGGCATTTGCGGACATCTTCCTCTTCTGCCTTCTGTCCAAACCATGTTTCAGAGCTGTCTGTAACCCATTTCACAAAGTAGGTTTCATAATCATCAATATTGGCCATATTGATCCGCTCCGGCATCGCTTCCTTCAAAGCACATCGAAACTCTGTTCCTAAAATTTCTTCACAATCATATTCGATCCAGAAATATTTCTGGACAGCATCATAATATTCTTTACGGAACGTGCATGCAACTCCTTCTGCCATAGCATAATCAAAGTTCGGTACTGACTGACCGCCATGCATTTCATTTTGATTTGCCTGAATTGCAATACATGCCAAAGAAGCATAGCTTGCAATTGATTTCGGTTTTCTGATAAATCCATGTCCTGTAGAAAATCCATCTTCAAATAATTTGATTAGATCAATCTGACAGCATGTCTCAGTGAGCATATAAAAATCTTTGTCATGAATATGAATATCCCCATTCATATGCGCTGCAGCAATATCTTTTGGCAAAATATAGTTATCTACAAAATAATTTGCACCCTCAGAACCATATTTCAGCATCGTTCCCATGGCAGTATCTGCATCAATATTGGCATTTTCTCTTTTAATATCCGCATCTGCCGCACTGGTAAAAGTGAGTTCACGATAAATATTGACAAGATCTTTCTCTGTTTTTCGAACCTTTGTATGTTCTGCACGATACAAAATATAGGCCTTTGCTGTTTTCGCAAATCCATGTGCGATCAATGTTTCCTCCACGAGATCCTGTACCTGTTCTACATTTGGCACCTGACCTTCCGGGATTTTTGACACAACCTCATCTACCAGCTTTTCAAATTCATACGGCGCAATCGCTTCTACCTGAGCTGCATCATTTGCTTTACGGATCGCTGCGCGGATCTTTTTTATATCAAACGCAACCGGCAAGCCATTTCGTTTTTTTATAATCTCCGGACAGAATCTATTTGTTTCACTCATTTGTTACCCCTCCAAACAATATCTAGTACATTCACAAAATACCCTGTACCATATAAGGTATCATTAAACCCTCTAATATGCAAGGAGAAAATCCCTTTCATCACGTCAATTTTAAAGAAGCGGTGCAAATACACGAAGCAGTGCCCGTTTGATGCGAACCATCCATGGCTGATCCTTTTTGTATTCTTCGGTTACTTCCCTGGAAATTTTCATAGTTTCCAGATAGTCTTCCTTCATCTTCAGCACTTCTTTGCTTCCATAGATCAGCACACCATCTTCAAAGTGCAGATAAAGACTTCTATAATCCATATTAATGGTTCCTATAACCGCAAGTTCATCATCACAGATACACTCTTTTGCATGAATAAAACCAGGTGTATATTCATAAATACGGACACCGGCATTTACCAGTTCTTTGTAATAGGAACGCGTCACTTCAAAAACAGCTTTCTTATCCGGTATTCCCGGCGTTATAATGCGTACATCAATTCCTCTTTTGACCGCCAGTGTCAATTCTCTCTCCATCTCATCACTGATAATCAGATATGGTGTTGTAAAATAAACATAACGTTTCGCAGTTTTTAAAATGTTCATATAAACATTCTCGCCTACACGTTCCCGATCCAGAGGGGTATCCGCATAAGGCTGGATACAGCATTCTTCTTTTGCATGATAATCCACTTCCGGAAAAAAAGGATCAGTATTCTCCAGGGATTTGTTCGACATTGCATTCCACATTTCCAAGAACATGAATGTCAGGCTTTTTACAGCCTCCCCTTTCATGCAGATGCCTGTATCCTTCCAATGCCCATAAGGATGTTCCAGATTAAAATACTTATCCGCCAGATTGTAACCACCTGTGAAGCCTACGCATCCGTCGATCACAGTAATCTTTCGATGATCCCGATTATTCATAAAAATATTCAAAAATGGAACCAGTGGATTAAAGACCCTGCATTGAATCCCCAGTGCTTCCATCCGTTTCACAAATCTGGAGTCTATAAAACCAATACTTCCAATATCATCATACAGCACCCGGACATCCACGCCCTGTGCCGCTTTTTTTTCAAGAACCGCTTTCATCCGTCCAAAACTGATGGCATCTTCAATTGCATGATATTCCAAAAAAATAAATTTTTCCGCCTTTTCCAATTCCAGCAGCTGGGCTTCAAATGCCTCCGAAGCATTCTGGTAAAATTGTATATCTGTATTTTTATAAACTGGAAATTTTGCATAACGGCTAATATAATTCATCTGATTCGCAACACAAATATTCTCTCTTTTTAAATCTTCTAAAATCTGCGGATCCTGCGATAATCTTGGCTGCAGTCCTTCATCAATCCTTTCCAGACGCAGCCTCATTCCCTTGGTAATATCGGAACGTCCAATGAGCAGATAAAGGGATACACCCAATACCGGAAATGATAAAATAATCATGATCCAAAGCAGTTTAAATCCCATAGGACTCCTGGTGTTATATAATCGCAGCACCAAAACTAAAGTCAAAAGGCTGGTACCGGTAGAAATAAGAACCGAATACTCATTCATGCGAAGTGCGATCAGTAACATCCATACCACTTGCAAAAGGACAGAAAGTCCTACAAAAATCAGTCTCCCCACACTGTTTTTTATTGATTTCTCTTCTGAACGCATTTTTTCACCTCATCTTAGTTATAAAAAATCTGATTTTCCCAAAGGACCTGATATTCCCCATCCACCAGATCCACACAGGAAACACCACAGTTTTTGTGAACACCTCCGCCCCAGAAATGTGCTTTGTCATTTTTTTCAATATTACACAACATCGCACGTACTGCGGCACCATGGGAGGAAATCAGGATCGTTTTATTCAATAATTCCTTATTTTGCTTTAATTCTTTTAAAAATGCTCCTGTTCTCTCTAAAAGAGCGTCTACAGACTCCCCATTTGGAGGTGTCCGGTAGCAGTCCGTTTTGGTAAAAAAGAATCGAAAATCCGGATCCGGAATATTGTATCCCTCCGCACGGCTTACCAGTCCTTCGTAATCTCCGAAACAAATTTCCCGGATCCTGTCTTCTTTTATTATTGGGATCCGGCGATCTCTACAAATCAGTTCTGCAGTCCGGTATGCTCGTTTTAAGGGACTTGTATAAATCCTATCCAGAGGAATTTCCTTCATTCCTTCCGCTGTGATCTTCGCAAGTTTTTCTCCATTTTCATTTAATGGAATATCCGTCGCTCCCTGCAGCCTTTTGACAATATTCCAATCTGTTTCTCCATGACGGATTAAATATAATCTCATTTTTTCACCTGCATTCTTTTCTACTATAATTTTTAATAGTAGCATTATCCTAATTTTAATGCAACCGTTCTTCCTTCAGGTTTTCCATATTTTCTACAAATCCGCTTGCATATGCAGCCTGACGATTTAACAACTCACTAATCGTTCTTTTTTCGTTCTCTGCAAGATCATCCCAGTTCCGGTATTCCGACGCATCTTCTGATCGAACAAATAATCTACCCTTTATTTCTTTCAAAAAATCACCTCTTTGAAATTTTATGTCTTACCGGTTGTACCCCTTTCCCCGAAAATTCATTTTTCTAATCCGACATCCATACATTTTTAGTAGGAGGATGATTCAATGACAGATAACCTGGTAGATCGCTGTGCATATGGATATATCCGGGTCAGCACACATGATCAGGAAGAACTTTCACCGGATTCACAAGAACGTTTACTTCGGGATTACGCGAGTGCAAATCACATAGATCTAAAAGAACTCTTTATCGATGCAGGAATTTCCGGACGCAAAGCACACAAACGGCCTGCCTTTCAGGAAATGATTGCCCGGGCAAAGTCTGCAGAACATCCCGTCGACGTTCTTCTGGTATGGAAATTCAGCCGTTTTGCACGAAATCAAGAGGAATCCATCGTCTATAAATCCCTGCTGAAAAAAGCTGGTGTAGAAGTCATTTCCGTATCAGAGCCACTCACGGAAGGTCCTTTTGGGACCTTGATCGAACGTATCATTGAATGGATGGATGAATACTATTCCATCCGTCTTTCCGGCGAGGTCAAACGTGGAATGCTTGAAAATGCAATCCGGGGAAATTATCAGACAACTGCCCCTTTTGGTTACCGAAATGGAAAGGATGCTCTGGAAATCTGTCCGGAAGAAGCAGATTATGTACGATTGATCTTCCGGAAATTTTATGAAGAACATCTAGGATATACCGGAATTGCAAGGCACCTCAATGCCCTAGGCATCAAAAGCAGGCGGGGATGTGCCTGGGAAAACAGAACCATCAAATATCTTTTGCAAAATCCGGTCTATAAAGGATATGCCCGCTGGAATGTAGGAAAAGAACAATTACGAAAAGGAGACTTTACCTCCCCTGAAATTATCTGCAAACGAAGCAGGCACGAGGCGATCATTGATGAAACCTATTTTGACCAGGTACAGGCAGAGATCAGACGCCAATCACATCTCCCCAAGAGCCGCGACTCCCAATCCTACGGGCACTGGCTTGGCAATTTATTGAAATGTTCCTCCTGCGGTTCTTCTTTAACCTTTCAAAAAGCTAATCAGGGATTTCAATGTATTTCTTATGGAAAGGGAAAATGTTCAAAATCTCATTTTTCCCGTTCTGTACGCATAGAACAGGCTGTCATTGATACTTTTGCCCGAAATACATCTGCTCCCGTCACTGTTTACAAAAAAATCAAGCCCAAACAAGCCGTCTTAGCAACAGAATATGATCTTTTAAAAGGGGCTATAGAAAAATTAAAACAGCGGGAAAAAAGGATCCGACTGGCTTATCAGGATGGTATTGACACCCCGGAAGAATATAAAGAAAACAAAGAACTGCTACTTGCCGAACGACAGCAGATTACCTGCCGTATGCAGGAAATTGAAAAACAGCAGTTCTCTCAAAGAACTGCTGCTTGCCTCGATGAAGATCCGTTCCTATTTCAAGGAATTTCTACTCTTTTGAATTCCAATGCAGACCAAGCATGTAAATCATCCTGTATTCGCTCTATCTGTGACAAAATCACCTATAACAAAGCAGCAGAAACCATAGATATTTACTGCTTTTATCCATCGAAAGAATGACTTCAGATCTTATTATAACTTTCCAAAGTCCGGTGGACCTGACGGAGAATTAGCTGCATCTATGCGCTATCTGTCCCAACGATACACGATGCCTTATGGCGAAGTTACCGGTATTTTAACAGATATCGGAACAGAAGAACTGGCACACATGGAAATGATCTGTGCCATCATCTATCAGTTAACGAAAAATTTATCGATGGAAGAAATCCAGGCATCCGGCTTTGACAAATATTATGTTGACCATACACTGGCACTCTGGCCACAGTCTGCCGGCGGAGTTCCTTTTAGTTCTACCTTCTTCCAATCTAAGGGGGATCCTATCACTGATTTAACAGAAAACCTGGCTGCTGAACAGAAAGCACGTACAACTTATGACAACATTCTCCGTCTGATCCATGACCCGGAAATCTGCGATCCAATCCGTTTCCTAAGAGAACGAGAAATTGTCCATTTCCAGCGTTTCGGCGAAGCACTTCGCATTGTTCAGGATCATTTAGAC
>CAZLQJ010000065.1:0-9094 GCA_964561705.1 uncultured Lachnoclostridium sp.
CTATAATAAAGATTGCAATCTTGAAATTTATCAGTTATTATATAACTATACTTAATAAGTCGATAAGGAGTGCTTATGATGGATATTAATTATGAACTTTATAAAGTATTTTATTACGTAGCAACTTCCCTCAGCTTTTCTGAGGCTTCTAAACAGCTCTACATTTCCCAGTCAGCCGTCAGTCAGTCGATCAAAACGCTGGAAAAACGACTGAACCAGAACCTGTTTATCCGAAGCACCAAAAAGGTACGTTTGACGCCGGAAGGCGAGATCCTGCTTCGCCACATTGAACCTGCGATCAACCTGATTCAGCGTGGTGAGAATCAGATTTTAGAGACCAATACCTTGGGAGGCGGTCAGCTGCGAATCGGTGCAAGCGACACAATCTGCCGCTATTTTCTGGTACCGTATCTCAACAAATTTCACAAGGCTTATCCAAATGTGCACATTAAGGTAACCAATCAGACTTCTCCGGGATGTGTGGATCTTTTAGATAACGGACAAGTTGATTTTATTGTTACCAACTATCCAAATTCCCGTATCAGCAACAACAGCAGGATCCATACGATCAAAAACTTTCAGGACGTATTTGTCGCAAACAGAAATTTCTTTGATCTGGAAGATAAGGTACTTTCCTTCGAAGAACTCTTAGATTATCCAATCCTGATGCTGGATCGCCAAAGTACTACCAGCGAATTTCTGCATCATCTGTTTTTGCAGCACGAACTGGATCTGGTTCCTGAAATCGAACTTAGCAGCAACGATCTTTTATTAGATCTTGCCAACATCGGTCTTGGAATTGCATTCATTCCGGATTATCTTCTAACTCCGGATCGTACAGATCTCTACCCATTAAAATTAAAGGAAACGCTTCCAACCCGTGAGATCGTCATCATTACCAGCGAACCGATGCCTTTAAGTCCGGCTGCCAGAGAATTTATCAAATTCTTCTAAAAGATCAGCCTTTCCAAAAATCCTGCAGAATTCCTGACAGGTCCGATATTTTACCAAAAACAGGCTGTTTCCATTCTCTTGGGAACAGCCTTTGATATTCCCATTTTTCAAATCGTTCATCTAAAAGGATCACGCATCCCCGGTCCTCTGCCGTACGGATCACGCGTCCCGCGGACTGCAGCACCTTATTCATTCCGGGATAAAGATAGGCGTAATCAAATCCACCCAGATTTTTCGAATCAAAATACTGTTTCAGAATTTCCCTTTCTGTGCAGACTTTCGGCAACCCGGTTCCTACGATGATTGCTCCGATCAGTTTCTCATAGGTCAGATCGATTCCCTCCGAAAATATGCCTCCCATCACACAAAATCCCAGCAAGGAGCCTGCATGCGCTCTTTCAAATTCTGCCAAAAACTCCTCCCTCTCCGTCTCTGTCATATATGTACTTTGTAGCCTGCATATACATTTTTCAGCAATTTTCGTCGATCGAAAAATCTCATACACATGTTCCATCATTTCATAGGATGGAAAAAATATCAGATAATTTCCTTCCTGCTGTCCCACGGCACCTTCAATGTACCCACAAATTTTTTCGTATTCCGTTCTCCCCCGTCTCGTATATTTACTGGTCACATCCTTCCCAATAAAGATTTTCTGATTTTCCGGCGGAAAAGAGGAGGTTGCATAAACTGCATAATCCTCACCATGACCGCTCAAAAGTTCCTTGTAATAGGTAATCGGCAAAAATGTTGCCGAAAAGAAAATACAGCTTCTCCCATGATCCAGATATTCTTTCAAACGTTTCGCAGGATGAATACAAAACAAATGAATGCGAAATTTTCCGTCACTTCCCAGTTTTGCATAAATGGTATAGCTGTCATCCAATACTTCATAAGTATTTAAAAAGGTACGCAGATTTAAATAAAATTCCGTGACTGTCTTTTTTAATTCCTGATCCGTGATAATTTCCAAATATTCCTGCAATTCTCCGGAAAGTGTTAAAAACTGCAGGTAGACAGCATTCATATCCTTCAGAATCACATAATCCTCACATTCCCTTTTCAACTCTAGTAAATGGGAATTGCATTTCCTGAGCTGTTTTTCCACTTTCGCAGCTTTCCCCTTCAGTAGTTTTTTCAACTCCAAAAAATCTTCTTTACAGACAGTTGCACTGTACATGGTCCTGGCACGTTCTACCAGATTATGAGCTTCATCTACCAAAAATACATAATCATCCTTCGTACCCTCATAAAAAAATCTTTTCAAATGCGCTCTTGGATCAAATGCATAGTTGTAATCACAGATAATCGTATCTACCCAGCTCGAAACATCCAGACTTAATTCAAAAGGACAAACCTGCCATTTCTTCGCATGTTTCTGAAACTGTTCCCGATCCATTTGATCGCAGTCCATATTTAAAAGTTCAAAAACTGCATCATTGATCCGGTCAAAATGTCCCTTTGCATAGGGGCAGGCATCTGGGTTACAATTCATTTCATCGCACAGACAAATCTTTTCTTTTGCAGTTAATATCACTGATTTCATTCTTAATTTCTGCTGTCTGAGAAGTTCCAAAGAATTGGCTGCCACTGCTCTTGTAATCGTTTTTGCAGTCAGATAAAAAATCTTATCACTCAATCCTTCTCCCACTGCCTTGATTGCCGGAAACAGCACTGCCAGCGTCTTTCCTGTGCCTGTAGGTGCCTGAATAAATAATCTCTTTTCTCTTAGGATTGTCCGATAAACATTTCCTGCCAATTCTTTTTGTCCATCCCGGTATTTATACGGAAAACAGATCTGCTTAATGCTTTCGTTTCGAAGCTGCTTCCATTCATACTGGAAGTCAGCCCATTTTTTACATTCTTCAACCAAGGCTTCAAACCAGACCGACAATTCCTCCATAGAATAGGTTTCATAGAAATAAACTTTTTGTTTGGTATCAAGGTTTACATAAGTCATTTGCACTTTCATGGTGCTTTCCCGATTTTGTAATCCATAAATATACGCATAACACTTTGCCTGTGCAAGATGTACCGGTACCGGTTCTTTTAAAAATTCCAGACTCTTATAGATTCCCTTGATTTCATCTAGGATCACAGGATCACCCTCAATGATCCCATCGGCCCGGCCTTCAATCTGCAGATCATACTTCTCCATAGGGATCAAATGCTTTAAAGGAACCTCCGCATGGTAGGAAGAACCCATACTCTTCTGAATCTGACGATGCATTCTCGCCCCGGCAAGCATACTTTCTACATCCCTTTTTCCTCCTGAGCGATGATCTATATCACCAGAACGCAGGATAAATTCTACAAGTTCCCTCACTGAAATTTTTACAAGTTCCCGTTCCATGCTGCTGCCTTTCCTCAATAGGAACTCCTTTGCGTCCCTAAAATATTTTATGATTGAAACTCTGTCATTTTATCACGGAATTTTAACGGCAACAACTGCTTTTGAAGCTTCACATTTTTTCGGGCTTCGATTGCTATACTTTTGACAAATGTCTTCCACATGGCCTGATAAACCCCTTCCTCTGCCAAATGCAAATTTTCTGCCCCATCTATAACCCTGCAATCTTCCAAAAGCATCCATTCCTTACCATTTTTATGGATTGCAGCACAACCTCTTCGTTCATCCATAATTACCCAATTTTCTTCCGGAAACCGGTCCGCAAAATGGGGGGCGATCAAGGGCAGGATATCATTTTCCGGACAGAGAGAGGCATAGAGGATGCCTCCTGCCAGTTCCTGAAAACGTATAAAGCCCATATACCGATGTGCCTCATTCCAGGTCTTTTTTCCAAGTTCGGCCACAAGGCAGATATAATCCTTCGTCAAACAATGCATTACCTTGGTTTTTTGCGGAAGATGCAGTCCCAAAACAATGGTACGAAAGATCGCATCTGCTTTTCGCTGGTCCCAACTGGCTGCCGCACGGCAGATAGACTCATATGCCTCCATGCCAAGCTCCCTACGGATCGTTTGAAGCACCTTTTTTGATTTATCAAGATTCGGTAAAACTTCTACATATTCTGCAAAAAGTTCCCGATCCATCTCTTCTTCCATCTGTAATTTTACATTTCCAAATCCCAGTCTGCTAGCATAGGCATCATACACGCCGCTCATGATTCCATCCAGACTGTCCCTGCATAAAAAGATTGTCATCAAACAACGATAACTGCTCATAGGTCACATTTTCTGTAAGACATCCCGGCAGTTTCTCCTTTACTCCTAATAATTGTCTTGTAATAAAATCCTCCTGTATCTTCAGCGGATACATCTGTCTTCCTTTACAGGTAATAAAATAAATCGCTCGTTTTAATACCACACCGATGCGTTTTAAATCTGAAAAATCCAGACTGCCTGTCCTCCGTGCTTTCACGATCCGCAATGCAGATTTATTCCCAATTCCAGGTACCCGCAGTAACATATGATAATCCGCAGAATTGATCTCCACAGGGAAATTTTCCAAATGTCGCAATGCCCAATCACATTTGGGGTCAAAATAAATATTAAAATTCGGCTGTTTTTCATCCAATAGTTCCTTTGCTTCAAATTCATAAAACCGTAACAGCCAATCAGCCTGATAAAGCCTGTGTTCCCGCAAAAGAGGAGGTCCGTCTAAAGTTGCCGGAAGCTGTTTTTCCTGATTTACATTCACAAATGCAGAGTAAAATACCCTCTTTAAATCAAACTTTTTATACAGACTTTCCGCCACCGATACAATTTCCAGATCACTTTCCCTGGTCGCTCCAATGATCATCTGGGTAGACTGACCCGCCGGAACAAACTTCGGGGCCTGTCTGTATAACATCAATTCATTTTGATTTTCCTCCCTGCGAAGCTGAACCTGCCGCATCGGGGTCAAAATTGCTTTTCTTGATTTATTCGGTGCCAGTGCTTTCAGACTTTCCGCCGTAGGAAGTTCCAAATTCACACTCATACGATCTGCATAAAAACCCGCCAGCTCGACCAGCCGTTCATCAGCTCCCGGAATCGCTTTTACATGAATATAGCCATGAAAATGATGGTCTTCCCGAAGCATTTTTAAGGTTTTGCAAATCAACTCCATGGTAACATCCGGACTTTTTAGGATACCGGAACTTAAAAATAATCCTTCAATATAATTTCTCCGATAAAATCCAATCACCAATTCACAAATTTCTTCTGGTGTAAAACTGGTACGCACCACATCGTTTGAGGCACGATTGATACAGTATTTACAATTATAAATACACTCATTCGTCATAAGGATCTTTAAAAGAGAAATACATCGTCCATCTGATGAAAAGCTGTGGCAAATACCGGATTCCATGGAATTTCCCATGCCAAACCCTGGATTTTTCTTTTCTGTACCACTGGAAGTACAGGCAACATCATATTTTGCTGCAGCTGAAAGGATCCTCAATTTTTCCATTAATGGCAGTTCCACCGATACCCTCTTCGTATAAATCGTCTGTATTTTCGGTTCCATCATCGTTTCCATCCGCATCACCCGAACCCTCCTGTCGAACTTACGTTCCGAACATATGTTTGTTTTATATTAACACGGACAACCGAAAAATACAAGTGAAAAATAAAAATAAGGCGACCAAAATCGCCCTATTTTATCCATTCTATATTTTATTTTCAAAATCGATGCTAGATTTTGCTGTACCCGTAAGCATTAACAATGGCATCCAGCTTTTGTTTATTTTTGCAATACGGACAATCTTTCATCTTATAGGTTCCATACCCCGGCACGTCATCTGCTGTAAATACCGAATTCACCTCATGCTTTCCAACTTTCGAGGTTGCACTGAAAATCGCACTGATTCCGGCAATGGTTCCTCCATAATATTCTACACATTCTGCGCTTTGGAAGATCGTACCGCCCGTTGAAGCAGAAGATACCAGCAAAAGAACATTTTTTCCACGGATCATAAATTCTGTATTGTCACGGAATACCATCTGTCCGCCGGTGCCCAACTCCGGTGAAACCACGTAGATCGTTTTATGAGCATTCATGGACATAATGCCGTTTCTTGTCAGCTTGTCCGCCAAATATGCGCCGATCACTTCCGTTCCTTCCATACAAAGAATGGTATCCACAACCGTCGTATTCACATACTTATCTGCCAAGATATTGGCAACCGCCATTGCTTCGCTTCTCCGTGCTTTCAAGGTGGAAAAGTCAATGTACTTACTAATATGAGAATGCACCGTTGCAAAATGTCCCTCATATACCTTTAATACCACGTTTGGATCCAATTTGGATGGATATTTCACCATCGTTTCTTCAAATGCTGCCATATGCTTCTCCCTTCTGACATTTTATGAAACTCTGTTTCCTAAACTATTTCACAAAATGTCTTTCACAGAACTTTTGTAGATTGTAACATATTCCACGCAATATTAACAGACTTTTTGTTATTTTTACATAAATTTTCAGCAAAAATCCAGGTATATCCTCTAATTATCTAACGATTTTCCATAATATCCAACATACAAATCCTTGGTTTTTTCTTATCAAAATCCCATGTGTGATATCCGCTTCCTTGACAATTTTCTCTTTCTTTACAATCCCAGCATTGTTCACTATCTAAAGATTTGTCTTTCCGGAAGATTTCATATCGGTTCTCCCATACATGATACAGGTTATCGGTTCGAATATTCCCGTAGTTCAATTCCGGTCTGCGCTCAATATCCAAGCAAGCACTGATATTTCCATTATATTGGATACTTGCCACACTGATCCCTGCCCGGCATATAAAATACCATGGTCTTAATTTTCTTTCATACTCCAGTCCCAGATAATGATTGCAGCTATAGATCACATCCAATGCATTCGGATCATCACTTTGATGGTCAACAATATAATGGATCATCGTCTGCAATTCTTGTTTATTCAGTAAAATTTTCTCATTACTCAGGGCTCTTCCGATAGGATCTACATTAATCACCCTCCACATTCTGCAGCCAGTATTTTTTACAATCTCATATAGCGCATCTAATTCATGGATATTCTTTTTATGAACCACGGTAGTGATCATCACATGATTAATTACGGCCTGTATACAATTTCGAACTGCCGCAATCGCCTTGTCGTATCCACCACGTGTCCGCCTGAACCAATCATGTGTTTCTCTGGTTCCATCTAAGCTTAAACCAATCGAATATATCCCTGCTTCCTTCAATTTAGCTGCAACTTGCGGCGTGATCAAAGTCCCATTACTTGTCATCCCCCAATGATAGCCCAACATATGGATGGTTTTCATAAGTTCAATCATTCCCGGTCGGAGCAGCGGCTCACCACCGGTGATATTTAAAAACGGAAGCTTTTTTCCTCTTTTTTCCAAATCCATTTTTAACTGAATAAGACATTGCAAGATTTCCTGATCCGTCACTGCATCTTCTCCATTGGTATACTCACAGTTACTTCCACAGTGTCTACAATGCTCATTACATTGCAATGTCATTTCAAGAAATAAACTTTTCAGCTCCGGATCACGTCTTTACTTTTCCTTATATAAATTTAACTTATCAAAATGCGCTTGTTTCAGTTCTATTGGAAGATCTGCATATTTATCCTTCATCTTCTCATTCCTTTTTAATCATTCTCGCAAAAATCCTCCGGTGGTCCATAAACACACATAACCGCTTCACTATCAAGGGGTGCATACTCTGTATCTTCCTCTTTTTCCGGAGTTTCCGTCTCTATTTTCTCCTCTTCTGTCTCTGGCAACGGTTCATCTATCGGAGATTCCATCTGATCCTCTGCAATATATTGATCAACCACTTCTTCAATTGTATGGCATCCCGTCGTCGCCAGTATCGTACTTAACAATGTGCCTGTGATCAATATTCCTTTTGGTAACTTATTTCTCTTCATCGTATCCTACCTTTCTACCTGTTTCCCAACTGCCAGAACGCTACCGCGCTGGCCGCTGCAACATTTAACGAATCAACCCCATGAGACATCGGAATTTTCACTGTATAATCACAGTCCGCAATGGTTGCTGCTGCCAGTCCATCCCCTTCGGTTCCCAGGATAACAGCAAGTTTTTCGATTTCTAAAAGTTTTGGATCGTCAATCCTTATGGTATCCTCACATAATGCCATCGCTGCGGTTTTGAAACCAAGCTGCTTCAAAACCTCTATCCCTGGATAAGGCCATGCTGTTTCCTCACCCGAAAAATAGGTCCAAGGTACCTGAAACACCGTTCCCATACTAACCCTTGCCGCCCTCCGATATAAGGGATCACTGCATGCCGGTGTCAAAAGGACCGCATCCATATTTAATGCGGCTGCTGATCGGAAAATTGCCCCCACATTGGTAGGATTCATGACGTTTTCCAGGATTACAATCCTTTTGGCTCCGGCACATACCTCTTCGACCGTTGGAAGCGCCCGTCTGCGCATGGCACAAAGCACCCCTCGGGTCAATGCAAATCCCGTCAACTGTTTCAACACTTCAAATTCTGCCGTATAGACCGGAATTTCGCCGCAACGTGCGATTACTTCTTTTGCTTCTCCTTCCAGATGTTTCTTTTCTACCAGCATTGACACCGGCTCATATCCGGCATTCATTGCACGTTCAACTACTTTTGGACTTTCCGCAATAAACAATCCATTTTTAGGATCCGCACGATTCAAAAGCTGATTTTCATTTAATCTGGCATATACATCCAATTGAGGAGATTCAAATTCTGTAATTTCAATGATTCTAGGCATTTTCCTTAACCTTCCTGTTTTCTTTCCTTTATTATATGTCACAAAAGAAACATGCACAATATGAATTTCGCCAAAAAGGACACGCCCCGAAAGGCGTGTCCCACTTACTTTACTGAATGATCAAGGATTATTCAGCTCCGTATAATGTTTTTAATTTGTTCAGATATTCATATCTAGCTTTTGCAACTTCTTCAGATTTAGCGAAGAGTTCAGCAGCACGATCCGGATTAGCACGTTTCAGAGCATTGTAACGAACTTCTCCATCAAGGAATGCCTGGTAATCTTCTGTAGGTTCTTTAGAATCTAAGATGAATGCATCCTGTCCTGCTTCTTTGAGCGCTGGATTGTATCTGAAGCAATGCCAGTAACCACAAGCAACTGCGTTTGCTTCTTCTGTCTGAGCTTTGCTCATACCAACTTTGATACC
>CAZLQJ010000066.1:0-9013 GCA_964561705.1 uncultured Lachnoclostridium sp.
GATATGGGCAATAAATTTGCACAGATCGTTTACGAAGGAAAATGGTTCACACCTCTTCGCGAGGCAGTACAGGCATTTGTCACAAGTACACAGAAATATGTGACCGGTGAAGTAAAATTCAAACTTTACAAAGGAAATATCATCAAAGCCGGAACAACTTCTCCATACAGCTTATATAGCGAATCCTTAGCTTCCTTTACAACCGGTGACTTATACGATCACCATGACGCAAGCGGATTCATCACACTGTTCGGACTTCCATTGAAAGTACGTGCAATGAAAATGCAGGAAGTAGAGAAAAATCAATAATTGAGGTTATAAAACAGCCCGAGCGAAAGCTCGGGCTGTTGTTATCCTATTCTTTTTCCTGAAATTTTCTAATCTAATCCGTTGATTTCGCTCCATTTGGCAATTTTTTCCTCTTCCTCCGCTTCTTCATCTGCTTCTGTTTTTCCATACATAAACAGATAAAATACCGGAAATATCAAAAGGATCAGACTTGCTGCACTGATGATGCCGCCAATAATCACGATTGCTGTCTCACGCATCATAACAACGCCTTGTCCCGGCCATACAGCCATTGGAAGAAGAATGGCGATCAGGATCATGGCAACCATCAAAATCGGACGGAAACGAAGTTTTCCGCTCTCTATCAATGCAGTTTCCAAATCCATAGTCTTTGACAGCAAATCTGCTGTTTCCACATAGCGGATGCCGTGATTTACCACGATTCCTGCCAAAAGCAGCACACCGATGATTCCCGGAAGATTCCAGGAAGAACCTGTGATAAATACCAGAAGAAATGCTCCAAATAAACCTAACGGAATACTCAGCATCACCATCAATGCATATTTCGGTGACTCAAACAAGATGGTGAGCACTGCAAAGATCAAAAATACCGCTGCCGCAATCGTTTTAAACAATGCCGGAAATTCTTCCTGCATCATTCGTTCCACATCAGTTTCTTCTTTTGTAACGACCGTGGAAGCTTCCATCTTTTTCCATTCTTTATTCATATCGCTGGTCACATGATCACGATATTTTTCCAGACAGGTAACTGTCAATGTTACAATATACTTTCCATCATGTCTTACGATACATTCCTGTGCATCCGTATATTCCAGCTCTGCAATCTCAGACAGCAAAACCAAGGTTCCATCCGGTGCCTGCAAACTAACGTTCATCAGATTTTGAGGCGTTGTATAAACACCCTCAGCAAATTCAAGACGGACCGTATAATCCCTGCTTTCTTCAGAAAGCGTCATCACATCCTGTCCGTTCACCATCTTTCGAAGGGTCTTGGCCACCTCAGCTGAGGTCATTCCATGCTCCATGGCGCGAAGCGGATCAATCTTGATCTCCAGCTTGGTCGCTTCTGTTTCAGAACTGGAAAATACCGCCAATGCTCCCGGAATATTTCGAAAACGTTCTGCAAGCTCCTGGGCTGCATTTTTCACATCATCCAGTTCATATCCGGATAACAGGAACTGTTCTCCTTCGTATTCTCCATACTTTGCAGTCTCAGATCCGCCGGAAACACTGATATCAATGCCTGCATAATCCTTTGTCTTTTCTTTCAGATCTTCACCAAATTTTTCATAAGACATTTTGCTGCCTTTTTTCAATTTGATCACAAATCTTGCTTCGTGACCGTCTGCAATCACCGTATAATCATCTACTTCCAGATAATTATCGATCAGATCTTCCAGGATCAGGATTTTTTCTTCAATCTTGGCATTCTGGGCACCTGAACGGAACTGCATGGTTACATTCACTGTTCCATTATCATTCTGTGGCAAAAGCTCGGTATTGGTATAAATCACTGCCGCACAGGATACTGCAAACAAAAAGATGGATGCAGCCATCACGATATCTTTACGTTTCAGCAATTTTCGAACCAGTTCCTCATAGCGTTCTTCCATGTTTTCCAGGAAATAATGGAATTTATTCTCCTTCTCTTCCGGTTTCCACAAAACAAAGAACAATGGAATCACAGTCAATGCTGTCAGTAATGAAGCAGCAGTACCTAGGACTACAATCCATCCCAAAGGCTCAAATAATTGTGCCGAAAATCCCTTTAAGAATACAATTGGCACACATACCGCAAGGGTTGTCAATGCAGAAGCGATCAATGACCTTCCAACTGTGCCCGCACCTTCTATCGCCGCTTCCTTTCGGCTGATGCAAGCGCCTTTGATGCGGAAACAGCTTTCTAATACAGTGACTGCCGTATCGGTGATCAGTCCTGCGGTAATGATCAAAGCTGCGATGGTTACCGTATTGAACGACAATCCTGCGATTTCCATGCCGGTCATCACCGCTGCCAATGAAATCAGAACTGCCGCACCTGTAACCAGACAGGTTTTTACACTGCCAAAAAACAGATATACAACGAGCATTGCCAGCAACATCCCCAAACAGAGGGTCAGCCCAATGGTCTTTACAGAAGAAAGAACTTCTTCACCGCTGTCATAAAACAGTTCGAATCGCACTTCGTGATTCTGTCTTTCATAGTTCTGCAGCAATTCCTTCACATCTTCAGACACTTTTGCAGTGCTAAAGCGCTGGTTTTTCGTAACATTTAAGGTAACATTTTTCTCCCCGTTAAAACGGCTGATACTGTCGGAATCTTCCTCGGTCCAGAAAATATCTGCAATATCTTCCAGTCTGAGCAGACCACCGTCTTTTCCCTGCAAAGGAATGTTTTTGATTTCCTGAAGTGTTTCACTTCCTGCGGAACTTGTCACATGAAGATTTTGTCTTCCCTGGGTTACGGAACCTACCGGAACCGCAAAATCTGCTGCCGCAATATATTCTGCTACGGCATCCATATCCAGTCCATACTGGTTCAGCAGATGTTCCTTCAGGGAAATGCTCACATAATTCTGTGCACCGCCATAGACTTCAACTTTTGCAACCGATGGCAGATTTTCCAGTTCAGCCAGCATTCCTTCCCCTAAAAAGGCAAGGATTTCCTTCTCATCTTCCGCATGTGCCAAAATCTGCAGATCCATTTCTGCTTCCATATCCATTTCAAGGATTACCGGTTCTCCGGCTTCCTGCGGCAGTTTCTCTTTGATTTCTGCCAATGCATTTTGAAGCTTCCGGAAATTTTCCGCCTGATCCGCATCATACTGATAGCGAAGCACTACTACCGAATAATCCTCATATGAATAAGATTGAATACTCTCTACACCATTTAAAGTTTCTGCCGTCTTTTCGATCAGCCGGGAGATTGTCGCATCAATCGTCTCCGGATCTGCGCCTTCATAAGCTGTACGTACCATGAAAACCGGTGTTTCCATTTCCGGCAAAAGTTCTGTCGGAATTCCAAACAGGGAACCAATTCCAAAAATAAGAACAGCCAGAACCACCATGATCACAGAAACCGGTCTTTTTAATCCAAACCTGGTAATTCCCATCTCGGTCCCTCCTCTGTATTTTCTGGATCTGCCGGTACAGAATCATCTGTGATCTGCTCTGTAGAATCTTCCGGATTTTCTTCTGGTACATCCACAGTACTGCTGTTTCCTACTACGAAAAGCAAATGTACATCCACACCATCTTTTAACTGGGAAGACCAGGTGGAAATAACGATATCCTCACTTGTCAGTCCCTCTAAGATCTGCGCATATTCCTCATTCATCAATCCAACTTCTACCGGTTTTCTTACGGCTTCCTCTTCTTCCACACAGTAAACATAGGCTGCACCTGCCTGAAAATATAAGGCATCATAAGGAATCATCAGTGTTTGGGATGCCTTCTGGGTTTCCGCATAAACCTTTACACTGACTCCTGTGGAAAAATCTGTTACTGATCCAAGAGAAGCCTTGATCTTAAATAATTTTGTTTCTTCATCTGCCATCAAGCCAACTTCTGTAACAGAGGCTGTATTCATGGCACTATTATTTTCTACCTGCACACTGTCTCCCACCTGCAATGTACGCGCTGCCGCTTCCGGCACATAGAAGGTGACTTCCATATTTGCTTTATTTGAAAGTACCAGACAGGACTCATTTTCAAATGCTTTTTCATTTTCTCCCAGATAAACAGCTTCCACGATTCCATCAATTGGTGCAGTTACCTGATATAATGCCAGCTGCGCTTTCGCTTCACTCAGCTTTTTCTCAGCGGCTGCAAGCTGCTGATCATAAACCGAGTTGGTCATCGTACTTAAACTTGTGGAACTGCTTGTGGTGCTGGAACTGCTCGCTGTACCCGTACCACTTGTTGTCGTAGAGGTTCCGGTTGTTGTTTTGCCATTCTTTGCATTTTCATAATTGGTCTTTGCGGTATTATAGGCAGTTTCTGCGGTTTTGGTTGCAGTCTTTGCCGTTTCATACGCTTTTTCAAGATTCTCTAATTTTCTTTTTTCAGAATAGGTAGCTGAATCACCTTTCTTGTCCAGCTCCTTTTCATAATCTTCCAGATCTTCTTCTGCATCATCTTCAGTCTTTTTCGCAGAATCCCAGTCCTTTTTTGCACTGTTCATTTTTTCTTCCAACAGCTTTAATTCTGTTTCCGCCGCCTGTTTTTTCGCAGCCTCAGCATCTTTTTCCGCCTGTTCTGCATCTTTTTTTGCCTGTTCTGCCGTACTCTTTACGGTATCGTATTCTTTTTGTGCTTCTTCCACTGCCAGGCTTGCTTCTGCATTATCCAGTGCAAAAAGAACATCTCCCTTGGTCACCTGTTTTCCAAGTTCCGCATTCATCTCAGTCACCTTACCTGTGACCATCGGATAAATATCAATCATTTCCCGTGGTTCTACGGTACCGATATAGGTCGTTGTAACGACCACATCCCCCGTTTCCGGCAATACTCCGGATACCGAAACCGGATTTACCATTTCTATCTCTTTCTGACTGCCGCAGGCTGTCATGGACATTCCCATCATTGTAGCCAGAAGCAGCGCAACTGCTCTTTTTTTCATCTTTGCCCTCCTCATTCTATCGGCAATTGTACACTCTCATAATACTAATGATTTTATTACGTTTTTTCAATTAAATCTACTATTTTTTTGAATATTAAGAAAATAAAGACAAAAAAATGGTATGACCAACAGCCACACCATTTTCGATCCTTATTCAACTGTTTCCAAATACTCTGTCAAGGCTGATGCATCAACCGTTACGTCCGGTCCCTGTGAATTTTTCACTTTATCTACTGCTGAATATACAATCCATACACCAAGCAGTAAAACAACTGCACCTGCACAAACTTTCAAAAGTAATGATTTTGTTTTTTCTTTTTTTACAGTACTTTTTCTGTTTTTCTTTTCTTCTTTATACTGATTTACCTTTTCCTGACTCATAATAAATCCCCTAACTTCTATGATTGTCTTACGACCTATTTATGATTATACCATAGTTTTGTGAATTTTCCATGTTTTTTCAAAAAAATTATACAACAACGATAATTCCACCATCACTGGCATACATACTGCTGATTCCTCTGGTATCCAGAACGATCACGTCCTTCACAGAAACTCTTTTCATAATTTCCGCTTTTGCCATCTCTGCTCTTGCCGGACAATTGCAATGAGAAATTGCCAAAACCTTTTCCTCCGGATTTTTCAATTCATCCACCAGATAATCAATCAGCTTTAATACCGCACGATTGATACCACGGGTCTGGGACAGCTGAATGATCTGACCATCCGGCGTTGCTCCCATCACCGGTTTAATATTCAATGCATTGGCAACAAATGCCTTCAAATTGCTCAAACGTCCGTTTTTCCGAAGCACTTCCAGGGTTTCTAACACAAAATACGTATTTTGCCCATCCCGGTATGCATTCACCGCTTCAATAACTTCTTCAAAAGACATCCCCGCCTTCTCACATTCTTCAATTTTTAAAGCAATCAGCGTCTCTCCTACAGATGCGGAACAGGAATCAAATACGTGAATCTGCTTTTCCCCATATTCCTCGTGATAAAGATTTTTTCCAAGAACCGCACTATTATAAGATCCGCTCAGATTCCCTGACAATGTGATCGCATAAACGTGTTCTGCGTCACAGCGATATGCCTCCATATACCTTTCCGGTGACGGACAGGAAGATTTCGGACAATTCGGACTCTCCGCAACCCTTTTCAAAAAATCAGCCTGATCAAACGTTTCATCATCTACGATCAAATGATCATCCACCTGCATGGACAATGGAACACTCTCAAAATGAGGGTCATTTTGACATCTTTCCGGTAATTCTCCACAACTATCTACAATAATCTTATAACTCATACTTTTCTCCTTGTTTTCCTTACAAAATCAAATTTTTCGTAAGTCAGCTTCCACGCAAGCTCTTATCTATTTTTCTGTTGTATAGCATAACATATTATAGGGTATGTTTTCAACTAGTTTTTAAAACTACATTGATAATGTTTTGCATTCAAGCTATAATATCCTCATGATTGCATTACAAATTCAGGACATTAAACATTTTATGAGCAAACTTTTGCTTTCCCAGACATTTGACCGTTTTCTTTTGATCGAAGGCAGTATCACCACGTATAATACCTTCCATATCAATGGCAGACTCCATAAGGATTTTTTTACAGAGGAGGAAATCCAGGAAGAGGCTCTGCATATGCGGGATTTTTCCCTTTGGAAGGAAGTGCGTCCCTTCTGTCTGGAACTGATCAAAGGAAAAAAGACACCTTTGGGATTTCAATTCGTTTTTCAGCTTTCCAAAGAGACCACGGCAAATCTTTTGACTTCCTACGGGATCACTTCCATCCTTCCGGAAAATATATCCGGCCTATTGTTTAACATTCGTTATGAAAACAATGTTCTTCAATGTATTACTGCCACCAACCTCAACCTTTTTACCTTAGACAAATCCTTAGAACACGCATGGGATGATGCGCTTCGAAACTTTTTAAAAAAACAGGAGATCAGCTTTTTATAAGCCGCTCTCCTGTTTTTGATTGATCCACTATTTTGTTAAAAGCATCATGATCTGATTGCTTCTTGTGATAAATTTGGTCATAGCTTCCGGTGCAAGCGGTTTATGGCTGATCATTGCAAGATCATACAGCTGTTCACAGAACATTGCCGTCTGTTCTTCGTCTTTATGAGCCAAAACATACTGAACCAGTTGATTATTTGCATTTAAAATGAGTGTTTCTTCTCCGCCAAACATTGCCGGATCCATGCCCGCCATGCCATACATTTTCATCATATCCTGCATACGTCTGCTTTCCTCAGACAATGTGATCATAGAAGAAATCTCTTCATTTTTCAGTTTTTCAACCTTCACCTGCAGATTTTCGTTGTGCAGTGTCTTTTTGAAGAGTTCTGTCAGGGCATCTGTCGTTTCTTTTAATTCTTCTTCTGATGCTTCTTCTTTAAAATCTTCTGTCAGTTCCGCATCAATTCTCTGGAAATGAAGTTCTTCATGCGCACGTTCCACATGTGTGATAAATGCCGAATCAATATTATGATGTAAGATTACCGCATCTTTGCCCTCAGCACGGAACATGTGAATGTACTGGCTCTGCTGAATCTCGTCAGTTACATAGAAGATGTTTGTCGGTTTCTTTTCTTCTTTTTCTGTTCCTTCTTCTGCTGTTTCTGTTGTTTCTGCATCTTTCGGAAGCAGATCCTTCAAAGTCAGATATTTTCCATCCAGGTTTTTATAAAGGATGTAATCCATCATCTTATCTGAGAACTTGCTGTCCTTAATACATCCAAATTTGATAAATGGATTGATATCATCCCAGTATTTTTCATAATCTTCACGCTGTGTCTTGCACATACCGCTTAAGCGGTCAGCAACCTTTTTGGTAATGTAATCAGAAATCTTTCTAACAAAGCCATCATTCTGCAGCGCACTTCTGGAAACATTTAACGGAAGATCCGGACAATCGATGACACCTTTTAAAAGCATTAAGAATTCCGGGATCACTTCTTTGATATTGTCTGCAATAAATACCTGGTTATTGTAAAGTTTGATGGTTCCTTCGATGGAATCATATTCTGTATTGATCTTCGGGAAGTACAAAATACCTTTTAAGTTGAACGGATAGTCCATATTTAAATGGATCCAGAACAATGGTTCCTTATAATCATGGAATACTTTTCTGTAAAATTCCAGGTACTGTTCTTTTTCACATTCGTTTGGATGCTTCGTCCAAAGCGGCTCCGTATCACTTAAAGATACCGGCATCTGTTTCTTCGGTTGCTCTTCCTTCGCTTCTTCACCTTCGGTCGCTTCGCCTTCTTCTGTCACTGCTTCCGCTGTTTCTTCTTCCACATCAAAAGCCCCTTCTTCTTCCCCTTCTTTAAAAAGGAAGATTTCTGTCGGCATGAAAGAACAATATTTTTCAATTACTTCTCTTGCCCGATATTCGTTGGCAAATTCAAGGCTTTCTTCATTTAAAAATAATGTAATGGTCGTACCTACTTCTTTTTTATCTCCATCTGTCATAGAAAATTCCGTACCACCGTCACATTCCCAATGTACCGGAACGGCACCTTCTTTATAGGAAAGTGTATCAATATGTACTTCATCTGCTACCATAAATGCAGAATAAAATCCCAGACCAAAATGTCCGATGATCTGATCTTCATTGGTCTTATCTTTATATTTTGCAAGGAAATCTGTCGCACCGGAAAATGCGATCTGATTAATGTATTCTTCCACCTCATCCGCATCCATACCAAGACCTGTATCCACAAATTTCAGCGTTTTTTCCTCAGGATTTACCAAAACAAGAACTCTGTTTTTATGATCTTCCGGGAATGTATATTCTCCCATCATTTCCAATTTTTTCAACTTTGTGATCGCATCACAGCCATTGGAGATCAATTCTCTAAAGAAAATATCATGGTCGGAATATAACCACTTTTTAATAATCGGGAAAATATTTTCGCTGTTAATCGATAAACTTCCATGTCTTTCGCTCATAATGTAAAACTCCTTCTTTCTAAACTTGTTTTCATTCGGTTGTTTTCAATCGTTTAACAGTATTTTAATACGCTCTATTTGAAAAGTCAACAAAAAATTAGCACTC
>CAZLQJ010000067.1:0-8872 GCA_964561705.1 uncultured Lachnoclostridium sp.
GATCTGGTGGCTTACACCCTTTATGTCAGCACAATGATCGCTACGATCCGAAGAATTATTGAATTTGCGGAACAGTTTCAGAGAGGTATGACGGGAATTGAGCGCTTTCTGGAAATCATGGATTCGGAAATTGAAATCTTTGACGAGCCGGATGCCGTGGAAATGCCGGAACCAAAGGGAGATATTGTATTTGAAAATGTAAGTTTTGAATATTCAGATGATCATAATCAGGTACTTCAAAATGTTTCCCTGCACATTCGTGCAGGTGAAAAACTCGCATTGGTAGGTCCTTCTGGTGGAGGAAAGACGACCCTTTGCAATCTGATACCAAGATTTTATGATGTGACGAATGGAAAAATCCTAATTGACGGACAGGATATTCGAAAATACACATTAAAGAGTCTGCGTGGAAATATCGGGGTGGTTCAGCAGGATGTTTATTTGTTTTCGGGAACTATTCGTGAAAATATCCTATATGGAAATTTAAATGCTTCAGAGGAAGAAGTGATCGAGGCTGCAAAAAAAGCAGAAGCACATGAATTTATTCTAAATTTGAAAGATGGATATGATACTTACGTAGGGGAACGCGGTGTGAAGCTTTCCGGAGGACAGAAACAAAGAATCAGCATTGCACGGGTATTTTTAAAGAATCCGAAGATCCTGATCTTAGATGAGGCGACATCGGCACTGGATAATGAGAGTGAGGCTGCCATTGTAAGATCTCTGGATAAACTGTCAGAAGGCAGGACAACACTGACCATTGCGCATCGTTTGAGCAGCATCCAGAATTCTGATCGGGTATTGGAATTGACAGAAACAGGAATTGCTGAAAAAAATGAGCTTTTGACAGAAAAACGTAAAAAACAGAACATTTAAAAAAAGCTCTTGAAATTCTGATGTATAAGGTATATAATACTGATTTGCATAGAAATGTATAATTATGCAGTAGAAAAGTGAATATAATGTATAAAAGAGGAGATCTGGTTATGAAAAAGAAATTATTAGCAGTTTTATTGACAGCAGTCATGGCAGTATCTGTTGTGGCGTGTGGTTCCAGTGATGGTGATTCTGCAGCGACAACAGCAAAAGTAATCGACGTAGAATTGACAAGTGAAGAATATGCATTCGGTGTAGATAAAAATCAGCCGGAATTGTTAGAAGAAGCAAATGCATTTATTGCAGAGATTAAAGAAAATGGTACCTTTGATGAAATCTGTGACCGTTATTTTGGTGATGGAGAACCGGTTGCTGTAGAAACTGCAAAAGAAGATGCATCGAAGGATCAGTTAGTGGTAGCAACCAATGCGGAATTTGCTCCTTTCGAATATATGGAAGGTGACAAATTCTACGGAATTGACATGGAAATCGCAAAAGCACTGGCAGATCATTTAGGGAAAGAACTTGTTATTGTAAATATGAGTTTTGATGCCGTATGTTTATCTGTTGGACAGAGCAAATGTGATATTGCAATGGCAGGTCTTACTATAAATGAAGAGAGAAAAGAAGCAGTAAACTTTACAGACAGCTATTACAATGCAGCACAGAAGCTGGTTGTAACATCTGATGATACAGAATTTGATGACTGCAAGACAGCAGATGATGTAGCAGCACTCTTAAATGAAAAAGATGCTTCTACAAAGATCGGATATCAGACAGGTACAACTGCTCAGTTTTACGTAGCAGGTGATGCTGACTGGGGATTCGACGGATATGCAGCAGAAGGTGTAGGATATAGCAACGGTACATTGGCAGTTCAGGATATGTTGAACGGAAACCTTGATTATGTTATAATTGATGCTGCACCTGCAGCAGCGATCACATCAGCAATTAATGAAATGATCGCTCAGTAAACAAGTTGTTACATAAAAGTTTCAGGGTGCTGGTCCTATTTGGACAGCACCCATTTGTATGTTAAGGAGAAATTCATGGGAAGTTTTGAAATGAAGATTGCAAAGTTTATCCAGATTTTTATCGAACAGCAGGGATATCGGAGAGTTCTGGAAGGTTTACAGAATACTTTACTGATTGCTGTGACGGGTCTGGTGCTGGGAATTTTGATCGGTACGCTAATTGCAACAGTGCGTGTGATTCCAAAGTATAAACGTCTGCCGCGTATTTTGAACGGTATCTGCAGTTTTTACGTTGGATTATTCCGCGGAACACCGATCGTTGTACAGCTTTTGATCTTTTATTACGTATTTTTACCTTTGATGGGAATTAAAATGGACGGAGTTCAGGTGTCTATGCTGGTATTTGGTCTGAACAGCGGGGCGTACATTTCAGAAATCATGCGAAGCGGGATCCTTTCTGTGGACCATGGACAGATGGAAGCCGGACGTGCCGTTGGATTAAGTTTTGGCACGACCATGATTAAAATCGTAATTCCTCAGGCAATTAAAAACATTCTACCAACGCTGGGAAACGAATTTATTGCATTGGTAAAAGAAACATCCGTTGTAAGTTTTGTTGGTGCATTAGATCTATATGTTGCATTCCAAAATATTGGATCGAACAGCTATGAATATATGGTTCCATATATTGTGATGGCATTGATCTACATTGCCCTTGTATTGGTGATCAGTTTTGGAATTAAGATGATGGAAAGGAGCCTGAGAAAAAGTGATAGACGTAATTAATCTGAAAAAAGATTTTGACGGACACAGTGTGTTGAAGGGAATTGATGTGACCATCAATCAGGGTGACATTGTATGTGTAATCGGACCGTCAGGTTCCGGTAAAAGTACCTTTTTAAGATGTTTAAACTGTATGGAAGATCCAACCAGCGGACAGATTATTTTTAACGGCGTAGATATCGCAGATATGAATGTAGATATCAATATTCACCGCAGAAAGATGGGGATGGTATTCCAGCATTTCAATCTTTTTAATAACAAAACAGTCATTGAAAATATTATGCTGGCTCCGGTACATATCAGATGCCAGGAATTAAGAAAACAAAAAAGATCAGAGCGTACAACAACAAAGGCTCAGATTGTTGCCCAGGCAAGAAAAGAAGCGATGGATCTTTTGAAGCGCATCGGACTGGAAGATAAAGCAGATGTATATCCTTCCACACTTTCCGGCGGTCAGAAGCAGCGTGTGGCCATTGTACGTGCATTGGCAATGAATCCAGATGTGGTTTTATTTGATGAACCGACTTCGGCGCTGGATCCGGAAATGGTTGGTGAAGTTCTCGATCTTATGAAATCCCTGGCGAAAGAAGGTCTTACGATGGTCATTGTTACTCATGAAATGGGATTTGCAAGAGAAGTTGCAAATCGTGTTCTTTTTATTGACGAAGGTGTGATCATGGAAGAAAATGAACCGAAGGAATTTTTTGAGAATCCGAAAAATGAACGTCTGAAATTATTCTTAAGTAAGGTTTTATAGGAATATGATTGATTTTTTGATAAAGAAAACCATAAAGGATTATGAAAATATCAATGATGCCAGGGTAAGAGAAGCTTATGGCGTTCTTTGTGGTGCAATCGGGATTTTCTGTAATCTGCTGTTGTTTGTGGGGAAACTTCTGGCAGGCATCTTAACGGGTGCAGTCTCCATTATGGCAGATGCATTGAATAATCTTTCTGATGCCGGATCTTCAGTGGTAACATTGATTGGTTTTAAAATGGCCGGAAAACCCGCAGATACGGAACATCCTTTTGGTCATGGAAGAATTGAATATCTGTCCGGATTGTTTGTAGCAATGGCGATTCTTTTGATGGGTTATGAACTTTTAAAAAGTTCCGTAGGAAAGATCCTGCATCCGGAAACTTTGGAATTTCAATGGATTTCCGTTGGTATCCTGATCGCTGCGATTCTTGTGAAACTCTGGATGGCATATTTTAATACCCGGCTGGGAAATCGGATTTCTTCCGAGGCAATGAAAGCAACCGCTGCCGACTCTTTAAGTGACTGTATTTCTACCGGTGCAGTGCTGGCGGGAATGTTGATTTTTTATTTTTTCAACATTAATCTGGATGGGTACATAGGAACAGTGGTAGCGGTAGTCGTGCTGATTGCAGGATACAATGCGGCCAAAGATACAATTCAACCTTTGCTGGGCGTTACACCTGACCAGGAAATTGTAGAAACAATTCGACAATTAGTATTAAGTGAGCCGATGATCCTGGAAATTCATGATATGGTTATTCATGATTATGGTCCGGGACGGAGAATGGTATCCTTACATGCGGAAGTGGCATATGATGTGGATCTTATGGCTGCCCATGATGTGATCGATAATATCGAAAAACGTCTGGAAGAACAACTTCATTATGAAGCAACCATTCATATGGACCCGGTGGTGACGGATGATGAAGAACTTTACAATGTAAGGAAAATGGTTGAAAAGCTGGTAGAAGAGGAAAACGAGCATTGGAGGATCCACGATTTCCGTATGGTGCGTGGGAATACTCACACCAATCTTTTGTTTGATCTGGTTGTTCAGTCAGAAGATATGATCCATGCGAAAGAAATAGAAAATGCGGTAAAGACCAAAATCCATCGTACAGATGGACATTATTATGCCGTGATCAAAGTAGAACAAAGCTATGTATAGAAAAATGGCACAGTCCATGTTTCTAGCAAGGAAATCCCTTGCTAGAAAAGCAGGGGCTGTGCTATACTTATTTTATATGCAACTTAATAAAAAAGGGGGAATTCTCATATGTACAATATGAAAAACAAAATATTGTCTGCCATACTTTCCGCAAGTATGATCGCAGGAATATTTGTTCCTATGGTACCGACGGAGGCAAGATCGGAATTGATCAACGTAGCACCTAAAGCACAGGTGATCGCTGACAAGGAGGACAAAGAAAACGATGGTGCAAAGGAACACTTAAATGACGGAGATGATAGTACTGTTTGGGCATGTCCTACCGGAACAGAATGGCCGGTGATGGTTCGCCTGGATCTGGAAAAGACAGGAACATTGGTAAGCAAAGTCGTTGTGAAACTTGGAGAGGCAGTATCCGGAAGTACAGTAGATGTTTTGGTACAGCGTGCACAGAACGGTATTGACAGTGATCTTCCGACGATTGGTGAAAAACAAGCACAGACCATGGGATCAGAGGTGGTTTTTGAACTGTCACAGGCAGTATCAGCATCTGATATCTATGTTACTTTATCGAATCCAAAGGTAAATGGAACTTTAGATACAGCAGCTTTTCAACCATCCATTCGAGAAGTCGAAGTGTACGAATCGCAGGAAGTAAAACTGTCCGAGTACAACAATATTGCAAGTCAGGCAGAGGTTACGACAGATGGTACACCGGCATTTGACGGTCCAAAAGAACATCTGACGGATGGTAATGACAGAACTTTATATAAGTTTGAACAAGGTCAGCTTGTAAGTCCTAAATATGTTTTGCTGACCTATAAAGAGGCACGCAGTATCGATGCGTTCCGCATTGCATTTGAACAGGAGGCAAATGATCAATGGAGCTATAAATTCGTTTACAGTATTCTGGCAAAGAATGATACTTCAGAAAACTGGGATACGATTGTAGACCACGCAGAAGCAAACAGAACTGATAACTGGGAACAGAGCTATCCGATTGATGAAAAGGTATATAGCCAGATTAAAATCGTAATGCATTCCTGTACGAATACATATGGAGATGGAATCGGCTGGCCGGCAATTGCAGAGTTTGAAGTTTACGGAAATGAGATTAAAGTAGATGATAAAGAAAGTATTGCATTTGAAAAACCGGTACATGCTTCTTCAGGAAAAAGAAATGCACAATGTGTAACAGATGGAAGTAAAAATACCACATGGACAGGAGATTACTATCCAGCATATGTAGATATTGATCTGGAAGCTAATTATTATCTGGACACGGTAGAAGTATATACACCGGAAAATGGATATTCCCAGTATACCATTTACACAAGTATGGATGGAAGAGACTTTGATAAACTGGCAGAAAAAACTTCCCAAAACAGTGTAACTCTGGAAAAAGGGGAAGTTTATCAGGCAGAAAAAAAAGAAGCTCGTTATATTCGTGTTTATATGGAATACAATTCTGCAAATTCTGCAGCTGTGATCAATGAAGTACGTGCAACAGGTACATTAAGCAATACAGCATTGCAGGAAAGACCACAGATCAATGTTGTGGATTACGCAGACTCCAAATATGCGAAGGAAACTGTGACAGAGGCAGATACTTATGAGGAAGTTTATGGTATCATTGAACGCCGTCTGGGCGCAGAATACAAAGATTGGTTTTCTTTGGAACTGTCTGAAAATCCAAAAGAAGGTCATGATTATGATTATTTTGAACTGACAAACAAAGATGGAAAAATCCATGTAAAAGGAAATGATGGTGTTTCCTTGGCAATGGGTATCAACCATTACCTGAAATATAATTGTCAGGTGAACATCTCCCAGGTGGGAGATCAGGCAAAGATGCCGGAACAGATCGTGAACGTGGATGGTACAGTTTTCAGAGAAACGAAAGCAAAGGTTCGTTATTCTTATAACTATTGTACATTATCTTACTCTATGGCATTCTGGGGTGAAAAAGAGTGGAGAGATGAACTTGACTGGCTTGCCTTAAATGGTGTAAATGTGGTCCTGGATGCGACAGCGCAGGAAGAAGTCTGGAGACGTTTCCTGGGAGAATTGGGATACAAACACGAAGATATTAAAGATTTCATTGCCGGTCCGGCATATTATGCATGGGCATATATGGCAAATCTGTCGGGATTTGGCGGTCCGATCCATGATTCTTGGTTTGAAGAACGCACAGAACTTGCTAGAAGCAATCAGTTAAGAATGCGCAGACTTGGCATGCAGCCGGTATTACAGGGATATAGCGGCATGGTTCCAACGGATATCAAAAATTATGATGAAGATGCACAGATCATTGAACAGGGAACCTGGTGCTCTTTCAGAAGACCGGATATGCTGGTGACAACTTCTGACTCATTTGATGAATATGCAGAATTGTTCTATGAATGCCAGAAGGAAGTTTATGGAACGGATAATCATTATTATGCAACGGATCCATTCCATGAAGGCGGAAATGTAGGTGATATGGATGCGTCAGATATTTCAGAAGAAGTTTTGAAAGCAATGCTGGCAGCGGATGAAAATGCTGTCTGGATCATTCAGGCATGGCAGGGAAATCCTACGACAGCGCTTTTAAATGGTCTGGATCGTGTGGAAAATGGCGCGTCACACGCACTGGTACTGGATCTTTATGCAGAAAAAACTCCCCACTATGGAGAAACCGGAAGTAGTTATGGTGATACTGACGAATTTGATGATACACCATGGGTATTTTGTATGTTAAATAACTTTGGCGGTCGTCTGGGTCTTCATGGACATTTAGATAATCTTGCCAAAAACATTCCATCAGCATTGAATACCTGCGATCATATGGCTGGAATTGGTATCACACCAGAGGCAAGTGTAAATAACCCGGTATTGTATGATTTTATTTTTGAAACTGTATGGGTAGAGGATGCCACAGCACAGATGGAAGCAATTGATCTGGACAGCTGGCTGTCTGATTATGCAACACGCAGATATGGAGCAGAAAGTGAGTCCGCACAGGAAGCATGGAGCATTTTAAAAGATACGGTTTATAAAGCGGAATATAATAATTTGAAACAGGGGGCTCCAGAATCAGTTGTCAATGCAAGACCGGCCTTAAGCATCGGTGCAGCATCTACCTGGGGCAATGCAGTGATCAGTTATGATAAACTTGAACTGGAAAGAGCAGCAAGGTTATTATTAGAAGACTATGATCTGTTAAAAGATAGCAAAGGTTACATGTATGATGTAGCAAATGTACTTCAGCAGGTATTATCAAACAGTGCACAGGAATATCAGAAAAAGATGGCGTCTGCTTATAACAGCGGCAATCTGGAAGTATTTAATAAAAATGCAGAAATTTTCCTGGCTATCATCGATGACATGGAAACCGTAACTGCTACCAGTGAATATTTCCTGTTGGGAAGATGGGTAGAACAGGCAAAAGCACTTGCAGAAAATGCAGATGATTTTACCAAAGAATTATATGAATTTAATGCAAAGGCCCTGGTAACTACCTGGGGATCAATCAATCAGGCAGAAGGCGGCGGATTAAAAGACTATTCGAACCGTCAGTGGTCTGGTCTGATCGGAGATTTCTACAAAGTAAGATGGGAACGTCAGATTACAGCATGGAGAAATCAGTTAGAAGGAAAAACATACGAAAGTAATATCAATTGGTTCCAGTGGGAATGGGAATGGGTAAGAAGCAATCAGACTTATTCGACAAAAGCCACAGAAGCTGCTTTGGATGAACTGGGAACAAAAATTTTAACAAGTTACAGTGCATTTAATGAAGCTGCGAAATCCGATAAAGATCTTGATCCGACATCCATGACAGTAACAGCAGGGACACAGTCAGCAGAAGACTATGCATCCAATGTTTTGGATGGGAAAAATAATACGATCTGGCACACAAACTGGGCGGATGGAAATCAGAATCACAGAGATAATCATTATCTGATCTTTACTTTTGAAGAAAACACAACAATTGATGGTATGCGTTATCTGCAAAGACAGGACGGAGGAGTCAATGGTGCGATCCGCAAATTTAATCTTTACGTATCTGACAGTGCAGCCGGAGAAGATTGGAAACTGATCGTAGAAAATGGCAACTTTGAAAATGATCTTTCATGGCAGAAGGTGCAGTTTGAAAAAACTGCTGCAAAACGTGTAAAACTTGTGGTTTTAGATGCTGAAAGTTCTGAAGCAAATAGATATTTTGCATCAGCAGCAGAAATTCGCTTTACCAAAGCGGATATGAACGCACCAGAAGAAAAAGATCCTGTCACAGAAGTATTTACAGACGTTGTAGCAGGTTCGTGGTAT
>CAZLQJ010000068.1:0-8795 GCA_964561705.1 uncultured Lachnoclostridium sp.
GGTATTGTAAACAATAAAGTTCTTGAAAACTGTAACGTAGATCCGGAACAGTATTCCGGACTGGCATTTGGTATCGGTATTGAACGTATTGCCATGTTAAAATACGGTATCAACCATATGGGTAAATTGTTTGAAAATGATATTGAATTCTTAAAACAGTTCAAGGCATAAGTCGGAGGGTAGTATGAAAGTTTTATATAGTTGGTTAAAAGAATATGTAGATATTGATATCGAACCGAAGGAGCTGGAAAGCAAACTGTTCTCCGTAGGGTTTGAAGTTGAAGGTGTGGAATATCTGGGAGAAAACCTGGACAAAGTCGTGGTTGGACAGATCACATCCATGGAAAAATATGAAGGAACCCATTTACAGATCTGCCATGTAAATTGCGGACCGATGGGAGAGGATCATCTGATCTTGACAGGTGCTACCAATGTTTTTGTAGGAGCAAAGGTTCCGACAGCTTTGGTAGGTGCAAAACTTCCATGCGGACTTGATATCCAGCCAAGAAAGATGGTAGATATGGTTTCCTATGGAATGCTTTGTTCCGGAGAAGAAATGAATTTAAACAAAGACTGGTATCCGGGTGCGGATGTAAACGGGATCATGATCTTGGCGGAAGACGCACCATTGGGTATGGAAATGAGAGATTATCTGGAATTAGATGACTACTTATTTGATATTTCCATTACTGCAAACAGACCGGACTGCCACTCCGTGATCGGTATCGCAAAGGAAGTTGCTGCGGCACTGAAAAAACCTTTTAAAGCGCCGGATATGAGCTATACGGAAGATGGTACTGTCAATGATGCAATCAGTGTAGAAGTTCTGGATAAAGAAACCTGCCCAAGATATTTAGGACATTATATTTATGATGTAAAATATACAGAATCTCCATTATGGATGAAGAGAAGACTGATCGCTGTAGGACATAATGCAATCAATGCGATGGTAGATATCACAAATTATGTTCTGGTTGAAATCGGTCAGCCAATGCATGCATTTGACCTGAATGATCTGGAAGGAACTTCCATTGTTGTCAGAAGAGCAGAAGAAGGAGAAAAACTCACAACCCTGGATGAAAAAGAACGTGTATTAAATACCAATCATCTGCTGATCTGTGATAAAGCCAAAGGGGTTGGCCTGGCTGGCGTTATGGGTGGTCTGAACAGTGAAATTAAAGAAACAACAACAGAAGTTCTTTTTGAATCTGCGAAGTTTTTAAGAGACAGTGTTCGTAAAACTGCCAGAGGCTTGGGAATCCAGTCTGATGCGGCATCCAGATTTGAAAAGGGAATTGATGAATATACCGTAGAATGCGGTATGGCACGTGCATTAAATCTGGTACAGAAACTGGGCATTGCCAAGGTAAGTTCCAGCCATTTTGATGTGTCTGCAGGTGCATCTACCGAAAAACGTGTCATCCGTGTGGAAACCGCAAAGGTGAACCGTGTATTAGGAATTGAAGTGCCGGAAGAAACAATGGCAGAAATCTTAAAAGCACTTCAGTTTGAAGTGGAATTAAAGGATGGCGTATTGACACTTGCAATCCCAAGATATCGTGATGATGTAGAAACTTATCAGGATATTGCGGAAGAAGTGATTCGTGAATATGGATATGACAAGGTTGTTCCAACTTTCCTGGATACAGCAAAGGTTACAAGCGGCGGTTTAAATGCAGCACAGTCAAAAGAACTGGCAGTCAAAGAATATTTATGCAGCCAGGGATATTACGAAATCCAGACCATCGCCATGACTGCAAAAAATGAATTTGACATGTTCCTGATCCCGGAAGATGCAAAAGAAAGAAAAGTGGTAGAATTATTAAATCCGATCACAGAAAACTTAAGCATTATGAGAACGATCATGGCACCTTCTATGGTACGTGTGATTGAAAATAATATTAAAAACGGTCATGAAGAAATGCGTTTCTTTGAACTGGCAAATGTATATCTTCCAAAGGCACTTCCATTAACAGAAGCACCGGAAGAAAAGAAAATTCTTTGCTTAGGAAGCTGCGGTGCATCGGAAGATTTCTTTGCTATGAAAGGAAGCATTGAGTCTTTTGCAAGTGCAAATGATCTGACATTTACTTACAAACGTGGAAATGTTCCATATTTACATCCGGGCAGAACTGCAGAAATTTACTGCAAGGGCGAAAAAATCGGTCATTTTGGACAGTTACGTTATGAAATCGTTGACAATATGAACATTGCAGGCGGCAAAAAGGCAGATACAAAGATCTTTATTGCAGAGATTGATTACAGCCTTTTGGCAGGATTGTTCAAAAAAGGCATCAAATATATTCCAGAATCAGGATTTTCCGGAAACAGCCGTGACATTTCTCTGCTGATCGGAAAAGAGGTAGAATGTGGCGCGATTGTCGATGCCATTACTGCATGTGATGAAATGATCACAAAAGTTGCATTATTTGACCTTTTCGAAAGTGAAAAGTTAGGGGCAGATAAGAAGAGCATGGCATTCAGCATTCATCTGGCTTCCCCTGTGCAGGATGTTACAGATGCGATGACAGATGAAGTGATCGAAAAAGTATTGAAGGCTTTGGAAACTCAGTTCGGGGCTTCCATGAGAGCTTAATGGAGAATACAGATTTATGAATATCAAAGAGTTTTATTATGATCTTCCGGAAGAGCTGATCGCTCAGGATCCTTTGGAAGACAGATCATCATCAAGACTTTTGACACTCGATAAAAACAGTGGTGCGTTTTCGCACCACGTTTTTCGTGAGATCGTGGATTATTTAAATCCGGGGGACTGTCTTGTACTGAATAATACGAAGGTGATCCCGGCCCGTCTGATGGGAGAAAAGGTGGATACCGGAGCAGGAATTGAGGTACTGCTTTTAAAACGGAAAGAAAATGATGTGTGGGAGACTCTGGTGAAACCAGGGAAGAAAGCACGTGTCGGAGCAAAGATCAGTTTTGGTAACGGACTTCTGGTCGGAGAAGTTATAGATGTGGTAGAAGAAGGAAACCGTTTGATTAAATTCGAATATGAAGGTATTTTCGAAGAAATTTTAGATCAATTGGGACAAATGCCTCTGCCACCGTATATTACCCACCATCTGGAAGATAAAAACCGCTATCAGACAGTTTATGCAAAATATGACGGAAGTGCAGCAGCGCCAACGGCAGGACTGCATTTCACACCGGAACTTTTGGAAAAGATCAAGGCAAAAGGGGTAAAGATTGCGGAAGTTACGCTACATGTAGGTCTTGGAACTTTCCGCCCGGTAAAGGTGGAAAATATTTTAGATCATCATATGCATTCTGAATTTTACATGGTAGAAGAGGATCAGGCAGCAATCATCAATGAAACCAAGAAAAATGGAGGAAGGGTGATCTGTGTAGGAACCACAAGCTGTCGTACGATCGAATCAGCGACCGGAGAAGATGGCATTTTAAGAGCAGGCAGCGGATGGACGGAGATCTTTATTTATCCGGGCTACCGTTTTAAGATTTTAGATGCGCTGATCACAAACTTCCATTTGCCGGAATCTACATTGCTGATGCTGGTATCTGCATTGGCGGGAAGAGATCACGTGATGGCTGCTTATGAAGAGGCTGTTAAGGAGAAGTATCGATTCTTTTCGTTTGGCGATGCCATGTTCATTTGTTAAGAAATGGTTAAATTTTGCAGACCGGTTGACATTTCAGGTAGAAACGGTTATCCTAACATGCGACATGACATAAAATAAATTTAAGATCTGAAGGAGAAGCGAATGCTGACAAAATATTTCATCATATTTTTTATCTCTATGGTACCGTTGATCGAGCTTCGTGGTGCAATCCCAGCATCCCAGCTGATGGGGCTTCCACTGCTGCAGTCTTATGTGATCTGTATCCTTGGAAATATGCTTCCGGTTCCAATCATTTTCTTTTTTGCAAGAAGAGTTTTGGAATGGGGCTGTGATAAGCCGGTGATTGGAAAGTTTTTTACGTTTTGTCTGGAAAAAGGACACAAAGGCGGAGAAAAGCTGAAGGAAAAAGCCGGAAAAGGACTTCCTTGGGCGCTGTTGCTCTTCGTAGGAATTCCATTGCCGGGAACCGGCGCATGGACGGGAACACTCGCAGCAAGTATTCTGGATATGGACTTTAAATCCAGCGTATTGGCATGCATGGGCGGTGTACTCCTTGCAGGAATTATCATGGGAATTGCAAGTACCGGAGTTTTGGGTGCACTAGGCGCGATTTTCTAGGTTTGCAGTTTATAGAAACTTCATAGTTTTTTCGGGAAAGGATGGTCAAAAGGCCATCCTTTTGTGTTATAATGTTCCCAAGTATAGATCAACAATGAAAGAGGATTGAATCATGAGAAAAAAATGGAAACTTTTGGTTGGAGCGGCAGCTGTTCTGGCAGCCGGTGTTTACTATTATGTAACTCTTCCGGCAGTGAATATCCACTCAGCTGGATTTTGGTTCTTTTTGATCGGAGCACTGGCAGCTGCAACAGTGGTAGTTTCTTTTCACAAGGTATTCAAAAACAGGACAGAATTGTTAGAACTTACGGACAGTAAGATCATCAAGGGGCTGATTGGTGTGATCGTGGCAGCGGTCGTTGTATTTTTGATCGGCAGTCTGCTGTCTTCAGAAATCGTGAATTCGCAGAAGTACCAGCAGCTGATGACGGTACAGGAAGGAACTTTTTCAGAAGAGATCGAGCTGACGGATTTTAAAAGTGTTCCTTTGCTGGACAAGGATTCAGCCCAGATTTTAGGAAATCGAAAGATGGGTACGTTGGTGGATATGGTTTCCCAATTTGAAGTAAGTCCATTGTATACCCAGATCAATTATCAGGAGAAGCCAGTCAGGGTATCACCCCTTGTATATGCAAGTCCGATCAAATGGTTTACCAATCAGTCAGAGGGTATCCCGGCTTATATCATGATCGACATGACGACACAGGAAACAGAATGTGTGCGTTTGCCGGAAGGACAATTTATCAAATATTCACCGGCAGAATATTTCAACAGAAATATTTACAGACACCTGCGCTTCCACTACCCGACCTATATTTTTGATCAGTTGAGTTTTGAAATTGACGATGATGGAATCCCGTATTGGATCTGTCCGGTAAAAGAATTTCAGATTGGTTTGTTTGGCGGACAGACCATTGGAAAAGTGGTACTTTGCAATGCTGTGACGGGAGAAACCGTTTGCTATGATATTGATGAGGTGCCGACATGGATCGATCACGTCTATTCTGCAGATCTTCTGATCCGGCTTTATGATTATCATGGGGTGCTCAAAAACGGTTATCTGAACAGTCTGCTGAGTCAGAAGGGATGTTTAAAGACAACTGACGGCTACAATTACATTGTGAAGGATGACGATGTATGGGTTTATACAGGCGTTACTTCTGTAGCAGGGGATGAGTCGAATGTTGGTTTCGTGCTGATGAATCAGAGAACTATGGAAAGCCGTTATTACGCCTGCCCGGGTGCAGAGGAATATTCAGCGATGGATTCCGCACAAGGACAGGTACAGCATCTGGGCTATACGGCAACGTTCCCATTGCTGCTGAATGTGTCCGGAGAACCTACTTATTTTATGGCTTTGAAGGATAGTGCAGGACTTGTAAAAATGTATGCAATGGTGAATATTTTGAAATACCAGAATGTTGCCATTGGTGATACGGTAGCAGAATGTGTGAAGGATTATCAGTCAATCTTGAAACAGAATGGTATTTCAGCTTCCGGAGAGGAATTGAGTCAGGAAATTAAGGGAACCATTGAAAAGGCTGCGCCGGTAGTTGTTGATGGAAATTCCCATTATTATATTACATTGGCAGGAAAAAATCAGATTTTTGATGTGGATGTAAGTATTTACCCGGAAATCATCACCTATGATCCGGGCGACAGCATTGGATTTCAGTTCCTGGAAGGTACAAATTTATGTGAGGTAACCGGTATTTTATAGCCGGAAAATGAAATATGGTAACATGCAGCTTATGCCCGCGGATGTGCAGAACGGACCGCAGGAAGACAACAGGATATTGTGGGGTGACAGATACACTTCGTGTGGCAAGGGCGGCATTGCATTTTTGGGAGGAGCCCTGCATTTCCGGAGAAGAAGGAAGCGGGGCTGTTTTCTTTGCGGGATGCAATCTGCGCTGTGTATTTTGTCAGAATTATGAGATTGCCAGGGCAAAACAGGGGAAGGAGATTTCTGTGGAAAGATTGGCGGAAATCTTTTTGGAACTGCAGGAACAAAAGGCCAATAATCTCAATCTTGTGACAGCAACCCACTATGTCCCGCAGGTCATAAAAGCTCTGGAACAGGCAAAAATGAAAGGGCTTCATATTCCGGTAGTTTACAATTGTGGAGGCTACGAAGGCGTAGAAACCTTAAAAATGCTGGAGGGATTGGTGGATATCTATTTGCCGGATTTTAAATATATGGATCCTCAGCGGGCGAAGACGTATTCCCATGCAGAAGATTATCCGGAAACTGCGAAGAAGGCTTTGGCAGAGATGGTACGTCAGCAGCCGGAGTGTCGGTTTGATCAGCGTGGGATCATAGAGAAGGGCGTTATCGCCAGACATTTAATGCTGCCGGGCGGGATCAAGGACTCCAAGGCAGTGGTCAGATACCTTTATGAGACCTACGGCGATGCAATTTTTATCAGTTTGATGAATCAGTATACGCCGCTGCCGCATGTGGCAGCTTATCCGGAAATTAACCGGAAATTAAAGAAGTTTGAATATGACAGGCTGGTGGATTATGCCATTTCTCTGGGTGTGGAAAACGGGTTTATTCAGGAAGGCGAGACGGCGGAAGAAAGTTTTATACCGGCATTTACCGGTGAGGGAGTATAAAAATGGAAGATAAGAAAAAAATACAAGGAAAAAAAGAGGACAGAACACAGCGTTGTCCAGTTGCGAAAAAGTGCGGCGGATGCATTTATCAGGGGGTACCTTACAAAGAACAGCTGAAAAAGAAGAAAAAAGCAGTAGCAAAGCTTTTGAAGCCTTACTGTGAACTGCAGGACATTTTAGGCATGGAAAATCCATATGAATACCGAAATAAAGTACATGCGGTTTTTGGCCGACTGAAGAATGGAACCATTATTTCAGGAACTTATGAGCCAAATAGTCATCGCATTGTGCCGGTGGATTCCTGTATGATTGAGAGTCAGAAGGCGGATGCCATTATCCGAAGTGTACGGGAACTTGCAAAATCTTTTAAAATCAAGATTTATGATGAAGATACCGGTTATGGACTTTTACGTCATGTTCTGGTGCGTGTGGGACATCACAGCGGGCAGATCATGGTGGTGCTGGTATTGGCAGATCCTGTGATGCCCGGCAAAAATAATTTCGTGAAAGCATTGTTAAAACAGCATCCGGAGATTACGACCATTGTATTAAATGTAAATGATAAAAGAACCAGCATGATCCTTGGTGAAAAAGAAAAGACCATCTATGGAAAAGGTTACATTGAAGATACCTTGTGCGGGCTTACGTTTCGAATTTCGCCAAAATCATTTTACCAGATCAATACCCAGCAGACTGAAATTCTTTACAAAAAGGCAATCAAACTGGCAGATCTTAAGGGGAAGGAACGGATTTTGGATGCTTATTGCGGCATTGGAACCATTGGCATGACGGCTGCAAAGCATGCGAAACAGGTAATCGGCGTAGAACTGAACCCGGATGCGGTGCGAGACGCAAGAGCCAATGCGAAACTCAATGGCGTGAAAAATATTGATTTTTACCAAAATGATGCAGGAAAATTTATGGTGCAGATGGCAGCGCAGGAAGGAAAGGGCGCGATGGATGTGGTATTTATGGATCCTCCAAGAGCCGGAAGTGACGAGGCATTTATGTCCTCTGTGGTAAAACTGCAGCCGAAAAAGGTGGTCTATGTATCCTGTAACCCGGAAACCCTGGCAAGGGATCTGGGATATTTTAAGAAACATGGGTATGAGGCGAAAGAAGCATGGGCCGTGGATATGTTCCCGTGGACGGAACATGTGGAGACTGTTGTTCTTTTGTCCAGAAAATACTCCGGATGATATGATTGAGGTCGACTTAGACTTAGATGAGCTTGATATTACTGCCTCTGAGTCAAAAGTTACCGATCAGGAAATCAAGGATTATGTGCTAAAAGAATTGAACATTTTGCGATGATCTAAAGGTTATTGTTGATTTCAAGGAGGAATAGCATATGAAGTCATTATTCGAAGAAATGGGCGGTACATATACGCTCGGTGCAGACGGGATGTATTATCCGGACTTGGAACTTCCAGAAGAAGAACCACATTACGGCAAGTATGGCAGAATGCGTTTACATTATCTAAAAGAACACCATAAGGTGCTGTATAACACACTTTTGCTGGACGGAGAACTGGTTAAACTTCTGAATGAAGTAGATGATATCGCCAATCAGAGAATGAAATTGCTCACCTTGTAAATGCAGGAGCGACAGGACATAAACGAAGCATTAAAGGTTTGCGACCAGATGGCGTGGGTCGGTGCTATGAATAATATCAGAAATGCGGCAGAAAAAATTCGGGAAGGAGGAAGTCATAAATGTTCACAGTCAAAATACCATACTCATCGTAGTGTGGCTGAACGATGTCTTTGGTAACAACGATTTTCTTGAAAGAATCCTCAAAATAATCAGTCCATTGCTTTTTCTTTTTATATCTTATAAGATAAGTGTTGCCGATTAAAATCCTGTATAAATCTACGAATTTCATGTATAAAAATTGAATACCACAAAAAGGAAAAAATAAGCTTATCCAACTAAGGGTGAGCTTATTTTTATGCTTA
>CAZLQJ010000069.1:0-8413 GCA_964561705.1 uncultured Lachnoclostridium sp.
AAACAGGAGGATTTATGTTTCAAACACGACCGGATGGCCGCGTCATCCAGAATTTAGAACCTATGCAAATGATCATGCCCTATGTTTTAAAAACCCGAACGGATTCTATGAATATGTATGAGGATACCTTTGTCTGCGAACCAATGGATTCCTATATTAAAGAAAAAGCTGAACAGGGCATCCATCTGAACTATATGCACATTATCATTGCCGGGATCGTCCGGCTCATTGCACTGCGTCCGCAGCTCAACCGTTTCTGTATGAACGGAAAGATTTATGCCCGACCAAAGATCTGGGTCAGCTTTGTCGTTCACCCTACACTGCGCGAAGAAAGTGTGGGAACAACCATAAAACTTTGTTTCGAAGGAACGGAAACCATTTTAGAGATTGCCAAAATCATCGATGAAGCCATCGAAAAGGAAACTACCAAACGAACCGGAGAAAACGATACGGACAAACTTTTGCGCACCGTTATGACCAAAATCCCGGGGCCTTTCATCAAACTTGTGATCAATTCCCTCATGTGGATGGACCGTCACAACCTGATGCCAAAATCCATTGTAGAGTTGAGTCCGTTCCACACCTCATTCTTTATTACCAATTTAAAGTCTCTGGGGATCAATCACATTTATCATCATGTTTACGAATTTGGAACCACCGGCCTGTTCTTCGCCATGGGAAAGGAAAAAGTGCTTGCCACAGCCTCCAAAGATCAAGTGATCCCTCAGAAGGAATTAGGGTACGGACTGGTCTGCGATGAGCGTTTCTGCGACGGACTTTATTTTGCCCTTTCCTTACGAAAGCTCCGGAAGTTTATGAAAAATCCGTCAATTTTGGAAAAACCTTTAGAAAAAAAAGTGGAAGATGTGCTTTAAACGGCTATATTTCCTGATTTTTATAAGAACGATTTATAAAATACCCAACTTTTAGTAGGAATAAATTATTTATTTCTTAAAAAAATAATGCTATAGTAAATATGTAATGAAATTACCAAATTACCAAAGGTGGGATAAATGTATGGAAAGAAAAATCGGTACTGTATCTAGAGGTGTTCGCTGCCCGATCATTCGTGAAGGAGACAACCTTGTTGATATCGTTGTAAACAGTGTAATGGAAGCTGCTGAAAGTGAAGGCTTCTCTCTTAGAAACCGTGATGTCATCGGTATCACAGAATCTATCGTAGCCCGTGCACAGGGAAACTATGCATCTGTAGAAGACATCGCTGCTGACGTAAAAGCAAAAACAGGCGGAGAAACTGTTGGTGTTATTTTCCCAATCCTCTCCAGAAACCGTTTTGCCATCAACTTAAAAGGGATTGCCATGGGCTGCAAAAAAGTTGTTTTAATGCTCAGCTATCCAAGCGATGAAGTAGGAAACGCTTTACTGACTTATGATCAGTTAGACGAAGCTGGAATCAATCCTTACTCAGACGTTTTATCATTAGAAAAATACCGTGAACTGTTTGGAGACAACAAACACGAATTTACCGGCGTTGACTATGTAGAATACTACGGAAACATTATCCGTGAAGCAGGTGCTGATGTTGAGATCGTATTTGCAAACCAGGCAAAGACCATCTTAAATTATACAGACTGTGTGATCAACTGTGATATTCATACCAGAGTACGTACCAAACGTATCTTAAAAGCTGCCGGAGCAAAAGTTGTTCTTGGACTGGATGATTTAATGAATGCATCCGTAAACGGAAGTGGCTATAATGAAAGATATGGTCTTTTAGGATCTAACAAAGCTACAGAAGATAAGATCAAATTATTCCCGAAGGAATGCAAAGAACTGGTTGTTGCCATTCAGGATTCCCTTCTTGAAAAAACAGGAAAACACATTGAAGTCATGGTATACGGTGACGGCGCATTCAAAGATCCACAGGGTAAGATCTGGGAACTTGCTGACCCGGTTGTTTCCCCGGCATTTACTGACGGTCTGATCGGTACACCAAATGAATTAAAATTAAAATACCTTGCTGATAATGATTTTGCAAACTTAAGCGGTGCAGAATTAAAAGAAGCGATTTCCAACAGCATCAAATCCAAACAGGACAACCTGGTAGGAAATATGGCTTCTCAGGGTACAACCCCTAGACAGTTAACAGACCTGATCGGTTCTTTGTGTGACTTAACTTCCGGATCCGGAGATAAAGGAACACCGATCATCCTGATTCAGGGATATTTCGACAACTTTACAACCGATTAATCCTTAATAAAAAGGGCGTTCTCCCAAGGGAAAACGCCTTTTTTATTGCTTTTTATTTTGTTAAAAACCGCTTCAAAATCGTCGCCATCTGTGCTCTTGTGGCACTTCCCTGCGGTGCAAGATCATACCCTGTCACCGTTCCGGCTCCATTGACTTCTGCAAGTCCGCCGATCAGATCTTTTCCTACTGCCCATCTGATTTCTTTTTCCGCCCAGCTGCTGACTTTGTCCGCATTCTTCATGCCGCTGAAATCCCCTCGTTCTGTTACGGAAAGACCCTGAAACTCTGCATAGCGATATAAAAATGCTGCCAACTGCTCTCTGGTTACCGCTGCATTTGGACGAAATGTTTTATTTATCGGATCCCCTGTTGCAATTTCATTGTTTAATGCCCAGGCAACCGCATCCTGATACCAGTCTCCGTCTTTCATATCTACAAACGCCGCATAATTGTGCGTATCCGTTACTTTTGGAGAATTTTCCATTCGATAAAGGGTTGTCACAACCATGGCTCTGGTAATGGTTTGGTCCGGTGTAAATTTTCCATCATAACCGGACATCAGGTTGTGGTCAAATACATATTGTACCGCATCCACATACCATTTTTCCCCGTCCACATCCGTAAATACCTCTGTAACAGATACCGGTTTCTCCGGCTCGATCGGAACGATTGGTGTTTCCGGTTCTTTTGGTATCCTCAGTGTAATGATCGCAAAAGAATGTTTCGGAACTTCCAGGGTCAGTGTTTTTCCTTCACAAGTCTGTTTGGTTTTCACCACTGCCACTCTGTCCGGATTTTCCAGCGTATTTTCATCCGCAAAAGATTCGCTGGAAAGCATCTGCACTTCCGCCTCTTTTCCGGTCAGATCCACGCCATGGATCTTCAGCTCGATCGTCTGATCATTTTCACGATCGACATTGACAATGGCCGCATAATAATTTCCTGCCAAATCCTTGCTTGCCAGTGCCGAATAAGCCTTGACGCCATTTGCAAGACTTCTATCCTGACTAAAACTGCTGCGGATCACTTCCTCTCCAAAAGCGCTGTTCAGCATCTGGAAAACTCTTGCGGACGGTGTTGCAAAAAATTCAAAATTTCCCTCTCCGGTTGCCGTACTCGCACCATTGCGGGCAACTGCCTGAATCACGGCCTGCTGTGTCGGTCCCAGGGAATCTGCACCGGAACTATACCAGTCTACCAGACAATGTTTCTGGATATAAGGACTTCCCAAACGTACATATTCCATCAATACCTTCGCAATATACACTGCATGGGTCTGGGAACGCACCAGACTGTCTGTTGAACGGAAGATTCCATACTCAGAAATGACCGGAACCTTTCCTTCCGGAAGCATATTTACATACGACTGTACCTTTGCAATTCCGTTTGTCTCAGCATTTTTCATAGCAGAATCATAAAATGCACTGCCGCTGCCGGATGGAGTTCCGGAATACGGATGAATGGTCAGACCGTCATACCATTCATTATAGTTTCCTGCTGCCATTTTATTGATAAAGCCCTGGGTTTCATAACTGCTGTAAACATAGGCTTCCTGCCGGTTCTCCACCTCATTGGCTTCATTTGCCTGATTGATCGCCTCCGTTGTTTCTTTGATCGCTTTGGAAATCTTCACAAAACCGTCACGATCTACGGAATAACTTACAAAAATCTGCTGTCCGACTGCCGGAATCGCTCCTTTGACGCCATTCCCGAATTTCAACGCTCCGGTACTGTAATCCACAGTAACATGATGATCTGCCGCGGAAGAATTTTCAAAGTTCTCTACAATCGTCCACTGCTCATTGCCCACATAAACGGAAACACTGTCTTTTACCACTGCAACAAAGGATTCATCGTCCACAATTTTCCCATTTTCATCAGATTTTTTCGGATTTGTATTGGCATAGCGCATATAACGCACCAAATCGGCGCTTCCATCACTCTTCGACGCATTGGCATTCCAATCCTCTTCACAAACCGCATATTGTTTGGTAAAGTTTGCCCTGCCGCCTTCAATGTATCCGGTTTCCGCATTGGACATTCCGTGGAGCCAATAGCCCTGGGAAGTGGTTCCATCACTGTAAACCTGCTGCATTTCATTGCCAATTTCAAAATATCTGACATTGTACGGCTCCGCATGACCATTCTGCGCACGTACGGCCGCCCAGTCAATGCCGCCATTTGGGTTCGTTCCCACTTCCGCATTCAGATACTCTACCAAATCCTGTGCATCCTGCACACTTCCCCGTCCAAGGCTGTAAACATATACAATCTCAGAATCAACTTCTTCCGCAAAATCAGCGATTTCTTTGATGCCAAAGTTCGGCTCAATGCCACCCTGACCGGAATTGTTGTAAAATCCATGGATCTGTTTCTTTCTTCCCACAGAATCTAACGTCGTCTTCCACTGAAACAGATTGGAAATGGTACCGCCCGGATAACGGATAGAACCAAAACCGGCCTCTTCATATAATTCCTGAAATTCTTCTTTGACTTTCATTTCATCCGGATCAAAAGAACCGTATCCGTTAAATGCATAGCGGTGATTGATGCCGAAAATTCCGTCCTCCAGCGTCCGTTCCACTGCCAAAGGATCCAAGGTCAACGTCACGGCTTCCGGTTTTGGATCTTCCGGAACAGCCTGGGCATTTTCCTCGTAAAGTGCCGCTGCCTGTGCATCTGTGATCATCCCTTCATAAACACAGATTTCATCTACCAGACCACGCATGGACATCGGATCTGATCCACCACTTTTGTGACGTCCGACCAAAAGATCTGTCCATTCATTGACCTGTCCGCTCCCTGCATCCTGTTCAGAATCCAGTTTTCCGTTAATGTAAAATTTTACCTTCTGATTTTGTGCATCATTCACAAAAACAACATGCTGCCAGTCTCCCACAGAAACCGTACCGGTACTATATTTGTCTGCCGTATTGACATAGGTATGATACCGGTTATCCGGTGTCAGGGTCAAAAGCGTACGTCCGCCGCCGCTTTGCTGCAGCAGAACACTGCGTTTTGCGCCTCGATCCGCTGTGGCATCATACTGATACCACATAGAAATGGAATAGCTGGTGGTACCTGTATTTAACAGATCTTCTACCAGCAGATGTCCCTGGGTTCCTTCCGTAAATTTCAGGGATTTTCCAAAATCAGTCTCTGTATCCACCACAGATACATTGTCTCCGTTCAAAATTCCGGAAAATCCGGCTGCCCCTGCAGCCACATTTGGAACACTGATGCCTGATACATTCTCAAAATCATATTTTGCGATCAGTTTTGCTCCCATGGCAGTTTCCCCCTCTGCCAGTACCGGAAACATCACGTTCCCTGCCATCCCCAATGCCAAAATCCAGCATAGGGTGTGCTTCATTTTGTTTTTCACGTTTCTTTTCATCGTTACCCCCTCCGGATCCTATTTATTCGCAAACATGTTCCATTCCCTGATTCATGATCGTCGCCACGTGATCATCTGCCAAAGAATAAAAGATTGCTTTGCCATCCCTTCTGGATCTTACCAGATCCGCCTGTTTTAAGATCCTTAATTGATGTGAGATCGCACTCTGCGTCATGGATAACGCATCCGCAATTTCCTGTACGCACAGTTCCTGTTTCGTCAGGGCGTCTAAAATACGGATTCTGGTGGAATCTCCAAAGATTTTAAACAGCTCTGCCAATTTATATAAGGTTTCAATCTCATGATCCTTTTTCGCTTCGTTACACATGTCCTTCTTCCTTTCTTACATAGCCTTATTCTAAGGGATTCCTAAAAAATATGCAAGCGGGGAAACCTAATGTCTCCCCGCCTGAACACGAACGCTATCATGCATATTTTTTAGATTTTTACTACTTTTTATAAAGCACACGGATAGAATTCATCACACAGATCATCGCTACACCTGTATCCGCAAATACGGCCATCCACATATTTGCAAAGCCCAAAAGACCCAGAATCATAACTGCTACTTTCACTGCCAGAGCGAAGATCACATTCTGCAGTGCGATCCGGTTCGTACTCTTTGCAATTTTCACTGCCTCCGGAATGGAAGCGGCAGCCGAAGTCATAAACACGGCATCTGCAGCTTCAATGGCGGCATCTGCGCCGCTTCCCATCGCTGCACCCACATCTGCACCCGCCAAAACCGGCGCATCATTGATCCCGTCACCCACAAACATCACGGAACCATATTCCTTGCGAAGTTCCTGCAAAATCTCCAGCTTTTCCTGCGGAAGAAGTCTTGCATACACCCGATCGATCCCTACATCTTTTGCTACCGCATCCGCACTTTCAAAGGCATCGCCCGTCAGCATAACCGTTCCAAGCCCCATGCCCTTTAAGCAGGTCACAGCCTCCTTTGCATCTGCCTTAATGGTATCAGAAACTAACAGATATCCCGCAAATCGACCATCAATCCCTACATATACCACAGAACCTGTCAGTTCCTTTTCCTCCAGAGATACCGAAATCCCATGCTCTTCCAGAAGTTTCCGGTTTCCGCAATACACCCGTCCTTCCGGCAAAAATGCACTGACTCCATGACCGGCGATCTCTTTTAACATCACTGGGCGTTCCAGAGAACAGCCCCGCTCATGAGCGGCCGCCGTAATACTCTCTGCGATCGGATGGGTCGAATGCTGCTCACAGCTTGCACAGATCCGCAGAAGTTCTTCCTCCGAATAGATCCATGTGGTTTTGATCTTCTGCACCTGAAAATTACCTTCCGTTACGGTTCCCGTCTTGTCCATGACCACGGCACCGATCCGGCTTAAAAATTCCAAAGAAGCACCGCCCTTAAATAAAATGCCCTTTTTCGATCCTGCACCAATCCCCGAGAAAAATGCCAGCGGAACACTCAGCACCAGAGCACAGGGACAACTCATAACCAAAAAGGTCAATGCTGTATAAATCCAGTAGTTCCATTCTCCGGTCACGATGGAAGGAATGATCGCCGTAGCTGCCGCCAGCAGGATCACCACCGGCGTATAGACTTTCGCGAATCTGGTAATAAACCGATCCAGTTTCGGTTTGCTGGCCGCCGCATTTTCCACCGAATCCAAAATTCTGGTAACCATCGACTCTGACAACGGCTTTTCCACCCTTAAGATCAGCTGACCATTGAAATTGACACAGCCGGAAAGTACACTGCTGCCGCTCTTTACCAACACCGGCACCGGCTCTCCATTGATCGGAGAACAGTCGATCCGGCTTTCCCCGGAAATGATCTGTCCATCCAGCGGGATCCGATCCCCCGGACGGATCAGTAAAAGATCACCTACTTCTGCTTCTCCTGCCGGAATCTCCTCTGCCTCGTCTCCCACCAACCGATTTACAGTTTCCGGTCTTAAATCCACGGCTTCCATGATCTGGTTGCGACTTCGCTCTACCGCCTTTTCTTCAAAATATTCCCCAATTCGGTAAAAAAGCATCACGCCCACCGCTTCCGGGTACTCTCGAATCGCAAATGCGCCAAGGGTCGCGATACACATAAGAAAATTTTCATCAAAAATCTGACCATGCGAAATATTCTTCCCGGCTTCCAGAAGGATCTCTCCCCCAAGCACCAGATACGCCGTCACAAATACTAACAGGCTTCCCATCTCCACGCCCGTTTTCTCCAGGATCACGCCCAATAGAAACAACACGGCACCGGCAAGAATGACCGGCAGATCTCCCCAGTCCTTTTTTTCCTGCTTTTCAGGAGACTCCTTTTGCGTCTTGCGAACCTCAATCTCTCTGGGAATCACCTTCACCTGAGATTCAATCGAAGTACAGATTCTGCGGATTTCCTCCAAATATTGATCCGGATCCTCCGCTGTCACACGAAGCTGTCTGGTTGCAAATGTAATGCTTGCCTGTGAAACTCCTTCCAACTGACCGATCCGTTCTTCCATTTTCGCTGCACAATGAGCACAGCCTAAATTTTCCATCAAATAGATTTTCGTATTCATCATTGCCTTGCCTCATTTTTATATTCAAACATATGATTAATTGTTCATATATTTATCTAAGCACAGTTTCCTATTCTTGTCAATCCCAAATACAAATTTTTAAAAATTACCGGGAATCATCATAATTTCTTAATTTTTTTTAGAATTACTTTAGAGTCACGACATATTTTCGTCACAAATCCTTGGTATATTATCAATGTAGCAAATACATATCAGTATTTCATTCATAACACTTGGAGGGTGAAATGCCCTC
>CAZLQJ010000070.1:0-8221 GCA_964561705.1 uncultured Lachnoclostridium sp.
ATATAGAAGTTCACACCAATGTTACCATTCAGACTTAAGGTATAACCATACAATTTGGCTCCCATACCATCCAGAAGTATACCACAGCCATCACATTTACCATCTCTGTTTGCATCTGCATGAAGAGGGGTTTCTGTATTCGCATAAGCATAATTCTGATTTGTCGTATCACAGGTAAGAAGTGCATAGTAAACTTTCTTGCCGTTTAAGACCGGTGTATTCTCTTTTCCGATCTCCTGACCCCAGATTTGTGTCTCCTGAGATCCCTGCAGTTTGTAGGCAGCCTCACCGGAAGCAAACTGATCAGCGGTCATCTTTGTCGTACTGCCTTCGATATCTTCTGTAACGCTGCCCGCTGTTCCTGAACCGATACCATTTTGTGCCACGAGATTACTGTCCGTCGCACAGCCTTCCAGGTAGAAACAGTTGGTGACAGTACTCGAATTATCATAATTGCATCCAAGAATAGCTCCTGCATAGGTTATACCACTAACTGTGCCTGTATTATAACAATTTTGGATATTTCCCTTGCTAGAATTTCCAGCAATACCTCCTGCCCAACCATTACCTTTAACGTTTCCTAAATTGTAGCAATTTCGGATGATACAAGATGTGGTATTTCCTCCTGCTATGCCTCCTGCTATTGAGGATTCATTGGATCCTTCTGTCTCAACCTTTCCCTCGTTATAGCAGTTTGTCAGTACGGCGGATACTACATTTGCACCTACAATGCCGCCTACTACTGTACTTCCTTTCAGCGTACCATTATTGCTACAATTATCAATTGTTCCATAACTTCTTCCTGCGATTGCTCCACACAAACTATCTCCGCACAGGTAAGAATCCTCAATACGTAAATCCTTGACTATTCCATTCTTACTAACTTGTCCCATAAAGCCCACACCAGCTAAGGATTCATTATGGTAAAGACCTCGAATTGTATGGTTATTGCCATCAAAGACACCTGTAAACATATTTGCGCTACTGCTTCCTATCGGTATCCAAACCTCGAAATTGCTTCCGTCCCCATTGAGGTCTCCTTTCGGGGTAAGTACATTCTGATTGATTGTAAGATCATTCATAAGTTTTCCGTAGATTGCCGATGATCCACCGTTTACCTGTTCTGCAAACCAATATAAATTACCCGTATTTTCGATTAAATATGGACTTGCTTCATTTCCTTCACCCTTACAAGGTTCATAGATACCACAAATCTTACAATATCCTTCTTCGTATGTATGGGCAGTCACATCTCCCGAAGGTTCATTCCCATAGTGCGATGTTTCTGCGCTATCCTGATACTTGTAAACATCACTTCCTGTCAATTTCGGTTCTGTATCGGTTCCAATTTGCTGTTTCCACAACCCCTTAGAGTTACCCTCATTGAGCAGATCTGCCACCTCACCAGATGCAAACTGTACCAGACTTTTAGCAGTTGTACTTCCTGCATCATCTGCAGTTACAATACTACTCGAATATGCTCCCAGACCATTTTGTACATAACCATCGATATTTGCAGCACTTCTAAACAGATAAAAGCAATTTGTAACATTTCCAGAATCATTCCGTCCAACAATCGCTCCTATGTAATAGGGCGCTCGTATTTTTCCATTACTATAACAACTCTTAATTGTTCCACTATTATATCCTGCAATTCCGCCTGCGTTTCTCCAATCACCAATTATATGACTGCTATTTCCACAATTTTGAATTATTCCATTATTATAGCCTACGACGCCACCAACGTATTGATACGCATACAAATAAGAATCTTTGATCTGTACTTTCTGCACGCTTCCGCCTTCTCCGACATTGCCAAAGAAGCCAACATATGTCGCTCTTTTATCACTAAAATACAGTCCGTTCACTGTATATCCGTTACCGTCAAAGCTTCCGATAAAAGGATTCGACTCTGTACCAATCGGTGTCCATATACGGGTATCCGCACCCAAGCCATTGAACTCACCATCTGATGTTAATACATTTTCATTGATTGTGATGTTATTCTCTAGCTGACCATAAATTGCTGTATTTCCACCATTTACCTGTGCTGCAAACCAATATAAATTACCCGTATTTTCAATCAAATATGGACTTTCTTCAGTTCCCTCACCCTCACAAGGCGTGGTAGCACCGCAAACAGTACAAATGTCATCTTTATCAAAAACGTGGCCCTCATCATCCATTGGCACATTACTGTATTTTCCTACATTCGCACAGTTTCTATGACAATATACCGTTTCTCCGGTGAAGCTCGGAAGCAAATCTTTTCCAATGGTCTGTTTCCAAACGCCCTCTGTGCTTTCACCATTCAGTTTCCAGGTAACTTCGCCTGATTCAAACTTCTTCTTCTCTTCCTCAGAATTACCATCTTTTGTTCCATAGCAATTCTGAACTTTCTCTGTATTATCGTTATCTCCTGTGACGCCGCCTACGAATGAAGATCCTGATACTTCTGACAGGCTGTAACTTCCTGTAATAGATCCATAGTTATAACCTACCACACCACCGACATAGTCTTTACTTCCCAGAGTTCCTTTTACATTTCCCGTATTATAGCAGTTCGTAACACTTGCAGTTTCTGTGTTATTCCCCACGATACCTCCAATGTATCTGTTTCCGTTGATGAGACCATTCTGCCCACATGCCAAAATTGATCCCTTGTTTATACCGGCTATGCCTCCTACAGAAACTCCATTTGCACATACATAAGCACTATTGTAGCACCTCAGGATTGTACCATTGTTACTACCTACAATACCACCAACACAGGTATTTCCCTTCAGATAACTATCTGTTAGTTTTAAATCTTGCACAATTCCGGTTTTTCCAACATCCCCAAATACACCAACATACATTGTACTTGTATTATTATAATATAACCCGGAAATAACATGGCCATTACCATTGAACGTACCTTCAAACGGATAATGTCCGCTTCCGATCGGCACCCATTCTTTGAAAGTGCTTCCATCACCTGACAAATTCCAATTTTCTGCAAGTACATTTTCATTAACTGTAATTTCATTCATCAGTTTTCCGTGAATGTTTGTATTTCCATTATTTACCTGCTGCGCAAACCAGTAAAGATCTGTGACCGTTTTTATCTGATAAGGGCTATCTTTCGTTCCATCACCTTCGGCTGCTACATACTGCCCACACACTGTACAACGTCCATTTTCAAACGTATGTACCGAAGGCGTATTTGAAAACGCTAAAGTCTCCGTCTCTGCATGGTTCCGGTAGATAGAAGCTCCGGAGAAATTAGGGAACGCATCTGTACCCAGTGTCTGTTTCCACATTCCATCTTCTATATTTTCATTCAGAGCCCATGCTACTTCACCACTTGCAAACTGCTCTGCTGACTTTGCTTCAACATTGCCTTCGAAGTCCCCTGTTGTGCTTCCAATACCATAAATCGTATCTGAAAGACCTGACAAATAATAACAATCTGTTATATTAGAAACATTGCCTTTTCCGGTAATAAATCCACCTTCACTGCCTGTCGATACGTTCCCTGTATTATAACACTTCGTAATACGAGCATCATTACTTCCAACAATACCTCCGGTACGACTCAATCCTGTGATATTTCCTGTATTATAGCAGTTCGTAACACTTGCAGTTTCTGTGTTATTCCCCACGATACCACCACACATAAAATTACCGTCTATCGTTCCTTCAAAGCCACATTTTCGAATCGTTCCGCCAATATTATATCCTACAATACCAGCGACTTTCTCGTCAGATTTAAAGTACGTATTCTCCACACAAATATTTTGTATAACTGCATCCGGACCGGCTACACCAAACAAACCTACATTATCATCATTTTCAGAATAGTACAGTCCACTGATTCTGTTATTCGCACCATCAAATTTACCATTATATGGCTGGGTATTTGTTCTGCTGATCGGCGTCCATTTGCGTCTGTTGTCTGAAACGTTGATGTTTTCATTGACCGTAATCTTGTTTTCTACCTTACCACAAATTGTTGTATTTCCCGCATTTACCTGTGCAGCAAACCAGTAGAGATTTCCCGCATTCTTGATCAGATATGGATCGGTTTCTGTTCCGGTACCTGCACATGCTTCATAATTATCACATGCTATGCAGATACCATTTTCATATTCATGACCACCATTTATATCTGTCCGAGAATTGCTATATGCTACACCCAAACAGTTTTGGTATTGATAGACCGTTCCCCCGGAAAATTTCGGGTGATTGTCTGTTCCAATGGTCTGTTTCCAGACACCGGACTCACTATTTCCATTCAGCTTCCATGTAATCTCTCCGGATTTCATCTGTGCATCCGTCACAGAGGTACTCGTTCCAATACCTGTGACACTTGTTTCAATTGTTCCGTAGTTCTTTGTACCTTCCTTATAGAAATTGTTCTTAATTTCACTTCCTTTGGCACTTCTTAACCAACCAACAATTGCGCCGCAATAGATAGCGCCGCTCGGTGCTGTGACTGTACCATCGTTAAAGCAGTTTTGAATGCCTCCAAAAGATGCATTGTTTACATAGCCCAAAATACCACCTACATAAGCATTCTGATTGGTCGTACTTCCTTTTACCGGATAACCCGTCACAGTACCCACATTTCCACAGTTTTTGATCAATACATTTTCATTGGCATATCCTGCGATACCACCGACACAGTCATATGTATAGGAAGTAATGTTTCCATCATTGATACATTTTTCTATCACAGTACCTGTCTGCGCACTTCCCACGATTCCGGCAATATGAGCTACATTGTTTGAACCGATGGTTCCATGATTTTCACAAGTTGACACACTGCTGTTCTCAACAGACTTACCTGCAATACCACCGACACATTGTGCTTTATCCAGATCTATAGTTCCGCGGTAGAAGCAATTTTCTACACTTGCAGAAGTCTTCACTGTTTCGTTATTTCCAATTCCGCCTACAATACCACCCACACATTCAATTTTATCATAGCTGCTGTTTCCATCATTGATATTGACATAAGAAGTAACATTGGAAATCTTACTTCCTTCATAAGCAAGACCTACCACACCACCAATGTATTTCATGTTGCCTGTCTTGCACACAATTTCCCCTTTGACTGTCAGGTTTTTAATTTCTGCACCACCACGGATCACACCAAACAATCCCTGATAATCATAGGTTTTGCCACCTAAACCATTTTGCGCCGTATTGATCTTCAGGTTACTGATGGTATAATTCTGTCCATCAAACACACCGCTAAAAGCACTTCCGTTGATACCGATCGGGGTAAATTCTCTTCCTTTCAGATCGATATCTGCTGTTAATTTTCCATAGGTTTTGGCGTTACCACTATTTACTCTCTCTACAAACCAACACAGATTTCCCTCATTTGCGATCAGATATGGAGATGCACTGCTTCCATTTCCTTCACAAGGCATCCATCCAACTATATGACCCACTGCAAAGGCAGATCCTAATTGTATCGTTCCATGGTAACTAGAATTGGTAACTGTTGTCAAATTTTCCCCTGACTCTGCATTTCCAATCGCACCTGCAACTCCTCCAACATATTTTATATCGGTAAATTGCTCAGTTCCTTCATTAATATTTACGTAGGATTTTACATTTGTGATTTTACTTTCTTCATAAGCAAGACCTACCACACCACCAATGTATTTCATGTTGCCTGTCTTGCACACAATTTCCCCTTTGACTGTCAGGTTTTTAATTTCTGCACCACCACGGATCACACCAAACAATCCCTGATAATCATAGGTTTTGCCACCTAAACCATTTTGCGCCGTATTGATCTTCAGGTTACTGATGGTATAATTCTGTCCATCAAACACACCGCTAAAAGCACTTCCGTTGATACCGATCGGGGTAAATTCTCTTCCTTTCAGATCGATATCTGCTGTTAATTTTCCATAGGTTTTGGCGTATGCACTGTTAACCTTCTGGGCAAACGCAAATAATTTTCCTGCATTATCGATCAGATACGGATCTTCACTGGTTCCACTTCCTGCATATGGTTCATATTCACCACAAGTAGCACAGATACCATCGCTGTAATCATGTGCACTTCCATTTTCCCATAAAGTATTACTATATACCCAGCCTGTACAGTTTTCATAATAATATACTGTTTTTCCGTTACAGTTTGGTACCTGATCACTTCCAAGTGTTTGTTTCCAAATTCCTTCACTCTTTTTTCCATTCATGATCCAGGTTAATTCACCCGATGAAAATGCTTCACTAGTTACAAAAGTTGGTGCTTCACCTTTCGCTTCACTAGCTTCAGCCTTCTGTCCGGTCACACAGTAGTTATCTTTGATTTTAGACCCCAATCCATTGATTCCAACTCTTCCTACGATTGCTCCTAAAAATGCCGTCTTTTCTGCTGAAATGTTTCCATAGTTATAGCAACCCTGAATTCCGCCAAAAGATTGGCTAGACGTAGATCCTAAAATACCGCCTACGTTAGGACTATAATCAGCTGCATTATAGGAGGCTGAAACGTTTCCAGCATTTCCACAATTTAAAATAATCGAACTGTCTTCCGCATTACCAACAACACCGGCAATACCATATCTTCCTGCGCCAATCACTGCCCCATAGTTTACACTGCGCTTTACAACAGCATTTCCCGCAATGGTTCCGGCGATACCGCCAATATATTTATTGGTAATTCCATAATCACCCATCTGCGTATAGTTCAGACAACAATCAACAACACCCGCTCCCTGAACTTTTCCGGCAATACCGCCAACATTTTCTACTTCTCCTCCAACATATACATTACCATTTCCTCCCAAACTTTTGTATGTACAATTTTCCACTGTAGCACCACTGCCATCAGTTCCTCCCAAAAGTCCGGCAATACCGCCAATACACGATATGGACTCCCGAAGAGATGAGGAACTTCTAAGTGCTACCTCAGAGTAGACATTACTGATTTTACTTTCTCCGGCAGCATATCCCGCAACACCACCTATATAATTAGCATCATCCTCGATCGAGATCGTTCCGCTGATCGTAAAATTGCGGACTTGTGCACCATTATTGATGACACCAAACAACCCTTTATAATTCACCTTATTCACGTACATGTAAAACTTAGTGATTTTATGATTCTGACCATCAAAAATTCCTTTGAAAGGGTTGGTCTCCGTACCAATCGAAGTCCAGTTCTCATTATTCAGAGATATATCCTTAGTCATAACAGCGTTGATGGTTGTATGACCTGCATTTACCTGATCACAGAACCAGTAAAACTGGTCTCTCGTCGAAATTTCATAAACAGAATCTTTCACCCCATCCTCGTCCAGGTCATATTTATCCGTCGTCAAAGGAGCCGCCGTTGCCATCACCGTAATTTCCACTTCCGGTGTCTGCAATTTTTCCCCAGCTGGTGCTTCCCACACAGCCTTCAGCTGCTCTTCCGTATCCTCTGCTTCTGCGATTTCCGGCTCTGTGACTTCCTCAACCACATCTTCCGTCACTTCAGTTTCTGCGATCTCTTCCGGCCCTTCTTCCACTATTTCCGGTTCTGCCGCATAAACCACCGGATTTCCCAGATCCGGCACCATGCCGGTCACCATTGTTACCGCAAGCAGCATCGCAATCCCTTTCTTCATCAATTCTCTTCGCTTCACATTTACCTCCCATCCGTTCTCAGAAGCTTTCTTAGTACATGGTACTAAGAAGAGAGGCGCCTCTCTTCTTAGTACATGGTACTAAGAAGAGAGGCGCATCTCTTCTTAGTACATGGTACTAAGAAGAGAGGCGCCTCTCTGAACTATTACTTTTGTAAATATTTTTGTTACGTTATTATAAAGCAAAATCTGTCTATATTCAATATTTTTTGTGACAAGTTCCGCACTTTTTTTCACTGTTAATCTTTTGTTTTATTTTTTGTGATGAAATGACATATCTATTTTACACTCTGCATTTCGTCACAAATTCAAAAATGCATTTTTGTGATGAAATAACATGACTTTGATTTGAATTTTCTAATATTATTGAATTTCGTCACTTGAAGTTAAAATCACCCCAGTGAACCCCTGTGAATTTCGTCATAAGTTTCCAAAATTTGGGACGATTCGACATCAATTGCCCTGAAAAACCTGCCGACATGACAGCCTTGATCAAAGATAGGAATAGGATTGAACCTCAAAAAAAGCAAAAAAAAAAGAAGCTTACGCTTCTTTCAATCAATGAGACATCGGGGATTCGAACC